>JASHOX010000254.1 GCA_030038415.1 Xanthobacteraceae bacterium | reverse complement strand
GCGCAAGGCGGACGGCGGCGACGAAGCGGTGATGTATCTCGAAGGCTCCGACCAGCATCGCGGCTGGTTTCAGTCCTCGCTCCTGGAAAGCTGCGGCACCCGCGGCCGCGCGCCGTTCGACATCGTGCTCACCCACGGCTTCGTGCTCGACGAGGATGGGCGTAAAATGTCGAAGTCGCTCGGCAACGTCACGGCGCCGCAGGACGTGATCAAGCAGGCCGGCGCCGATATCTTACGCATGTGGGTGTGCGCGGCCGATTATGCCGACGATTTGCGCATCGGGCCGGAAATCCTCAAAACCACGGTCGACACCTACCGCAAGCTGCGCAATACGTTGCGCTGGATGCTCGGCAATCTGGCGCATTACGAGGCCGCCGACCGCGTCGCGTTCGAAAAAATGCCGGAGCTCGAGCGGCTGATGCTGCATCGGCTCGCCGAACTCGATCCGCTGATCAGACAGGCTTATGCCGATTTCGATTACAAGCGCATCTTCGCCGCGCTTAATGCCTTTATGACGGTCGATCTGTCGGCGTTTTACTTCGATATCCGCAAGGACGCGCTTTATTGCGATCCGTATTCGTCGCCGACGCGCAAGGCCTGCCTCACCGTGCTCGATCATCTGTTCCGCGCCACGGTGTGCTGGCTGGCGCCGATGCTGTGCTTCACCGCGGAGGAAGCCTGGCTTGCCCGCGAGCCGAACGCACAATCGGTTCATCTCGAACCGTTTCCGCAAGTGCCGCCGTCGTGGCGCGACGACGCGCTGGCGGAGAAATGGCGTAAGCTGCGCAACGTGCGCCGCGTCGTCACCGGCGCGCTGGAGCTCGAGCGCGCCGCCAAGCGCATCGGTTCGTCGCTCGAAGCGCATCCGCTCATCTACATCGCCGATCCGGATCTGTTCGCGGCCGCGGCCGATGCGGATCTTGCCGAATTGTGCATCACCTCGGGCGCGGCGCTGGTCGAAGGCGAAGGTCCACCAGAGGCGTTCCGCCTGCCGGATGTTGCCGGCGTCGCCGTGTTTCCGGAATTGGCGAAAGGGAAGAAGTGCGCGCGGTCATGGAAGATCTCTCCCTCCGTCGGTCTCGATCCGCAATTTCCCGACGTGACGCCGCGCGACGCGCAGGCGCTGCGCGAATGGGACGCGATGCGCAAAGCGGCCGAGTAGGGGCCAACAAGGAATGACGGACGCGACGCAAAGTCAGCCGGCGAGGTCTTATGTCTGGGGCCAGCTCAGCGCATTCGGTCTTGCCATTGCGGCGATCACCGCCGTCGCCGACCAGGCGTTGAAGTTTTGGTTGTTGCACGACTTCGATCTCGCCAGTCGCGGCTCGGTCGCGGTGATGCCCTTGGTCAATCTGGTGCTGACGTGGAATACCGGCATCAGCTACGGCCTGTTTCCGCAAGCGAGCCCGCTCGGCATGTGGTCGCTGTTCGCCTTCAAGGTGGCCGCGACCGTGTTCCTCTGGGTATGGCTGACGCGCTCGACGTCACGCCTGGCCGCCGCCGCGCTCGGCCTGATCATCGGCGGCGCGGTGGGCAATGCCATCGACCGGCTGCACTGGCCTGGCGTCATGGATTTTGTGCTGTTCCACATCGAAACAGCCGGTTTTACGTTCCGCTGGTACGTGTTTAACCTCGCCGATGCAGCCATTGTTGCCGGGGTAGTCGGACTATTGTATGAATCGCTACTGGGCGGGGGCGCCGCAAAAGCGCCCTGATCGCGTCGTTAAACCTGCCGCCGGGTATGATTTTTGCTGATGCGGGGCATCGGCGGATGGGATGTTAGCTAACGCCGGGCACGTCGGGTGAGGGCATGCCGCAGAATCAAGCTGCCGGCCGCGCGATTGCCGGCCGCAATATTCGCCGGATGAAAATCCTAAACATTGCGCTGTTCGGCGCCGTGGCCGCGCTCATGGTTTGCGCCGCTTCGGTAGCACGCGCCGGCGAAGACGACCTGGCTTCCCAGGAGTCGTTGAGCGACAAGATTTTGAATACGCTCGGTTTGCACAATCCGTTCGCGCCGCAATACGGCATTAATTACAGCGAACGCTCGCCGCTGGTGGTGCCGCCGACCCGGGATTTGCCGCCGCCGCAATCGTCCAACGGACCACCGGCCCCGAACTGGCCCGTCGATCCTGAAATCAAGGCGCGCGCCGCCGCGAAACGCGATGACTCGGTGCGGCCGCGGCCGGACTATGTCACCGATTCCTCACGCCCGCTGCGTCCGAATGAGCTCAATGCCATTAATCCGCCGGGCACCAACGACCAGAGTTCACCGTCCGAGCTTGGCACGAAGAAGCCCAGCGTTTTCAGCTTCGACTGGCTTAAACAGGAAGACTACGGCACCTTTACCGGCGAACCGCCGCGGGTGAGCCTGACCGATCCGCCGCCCGGTTATCAAACACCGTCGCCGGATCAGCCTTACGGCATTGTGCCGGAGAAAAAGATCTACAAGCCGCCGACGCTCGGCGAGCGTATGGAGCCGACGCGGTAGGATTGAGTGCAGCGAGCGAGCTGTCGGGGTCGGCTTGCTCATGGGGACGGTGCTGGGGACGGTGCCGATAACCGTGTGGATCTGACTGGGCGGCGGGCGGTCCCGATTTAACAAGGCGTAACGTCGAGTCGTGTTCGGGGCGCGCTCTGAGCTCGCGGAGGTGGTGTGTTGTCGAAAATATTGCTGCTCGTTCTCGCGCTTGCCAGTGCTGCCCTCGGCCTCGCCGATCCCGCCGGCGCCGTCGGCGGCCACGCGGTCACGAGCTTCACCTTGTCGAACGGGCTGCAGGTCGTCGTCCTGCCCGATCATCGCGCGCCGGTCGTCACCCATATGATTTGGTACAAAGTCGGCGCTGCCGATGAGACGCCCGGCAAATCCGGCCTTGCCCACTTTCTCGAACATCTGATGTTCAAGGGCACCGCGAAGAATCCCGGCGACACGTTCTCGCAGGACGTCGCCGAGATCGGCGGCCAGGAAAACGCCTTCACCGGCAGCGACTATACCGGCTTCTATCAGCGCGTGCCGCGCGCGCATCTCAAGGAGATGATGGCGTTCGAAGCCGACCGCATGACGGGACTCGTGCTCAACGACGACGTGGTCAAGCCGGAACTGAAAGTCGTGCTCGAAGAACAGTACATGCGGGTGGCCAACAATCCGGCGGCGCGCTTGAGCGAGCAAATGGACGCCGCGCTCTACCTCAACCATCCTTATGGCCGGCCGGTGATCGGCTGGCGGCACGAGATCGAAAAACTCGATCGTGACGATGCGCTGGCATTTTATCGGCGCTTCTATTCGCCCAATAACGCCATCGTCGTCATCGCCGGCGACGTCACGTCCGACGAGGTCAAGACCGATGCCGAGGAAACCTACGGCAAGGTGGCCGACCGCGCGCCGACCAATCTGCGGCAGCGGCCGATGGAGCCGCAGCAAGAGGCGCCGCGCACGGTGATGCTGGCCGACCCGCGCGTCGAAGAGCCGAGCGTCAGCCGCGATTATCTGGTGCCCTCGGAAACCACCGCCAAGCCGGGCGAAAGCGAAGCGCTGGACGTGCTCGCCCATGTGCTGGGCAGCGGCGAAGATTGCCGGCTGTATCGGACCTTGGTCGTCGACAAGGGCATCGCACTCAACGCCGGCGCCTATTATTCCGGCACTGCGCTCGATTATGCCCAATTCGGCGTTTATGGCGCGCCGAAGCCCGGCGTCTCGCTGCGCGACGTCGAGGCCGGCATCGACGGCGTGCTCAACGACGTGATCGATCACGGCATCACCGTCGACGAACTTGATCGCGCCAAGACCCGGCTGATCGCCGATGCCGTCTATGCCGAGGACAATCAGGTCACTTTAGCGCGCTGGTACGGCTCGGCGCTGGCGACCGGGCAGACTGTCGACATGGTCCGCACCTGGCCCGACCGCATCCGCGCCGTGACCGCGAACGACGTCCAGCAGGCCGCCCGCACTTGGCTCGACCGCCGCCGTTCAGTGACCGGTTATCTCGTGCAAAGCCTGCAGCCGCAGGAGAGCCACTCGTGAATGCGATGCACGCGACGCGGATGGCACTCGCGTTGTTGCTCTCGACTTTCGGCGTTGCAAGCGCGCTTGCGCAGACGCCGCAAATCCAGCGCATCGACATCATCGAATACGGCATCTACACGGTCAATGAAACCAACTGTCACCGTGACGACCAGGGCATCGAGCGCTGCGACCGGTCGGATGTCCATCATGCGGCGACAACCTGGACCATACCCGCACAGCACGGCGTCGAGTTCGGTCTGAAGTACCGCGTCGTCGGATCGCCGAAGGGCGCCAAGGTCGCGCTTAAGCGCGACTGGCTGTTGCCGGGCCCCGGTTTTCTTGAGCCGGGCAAGCCGCCGCTCAAACGCATCGACCGTACCGACAACGTCGCCGTCGGCGACACCACTTACGTCAGCTACGGATTCGACGATCCGTGGGAGCTCGTGCCGGGACCTTGGGTGCTGGAAATCTGGTCCGGCAGCCGCAAGCTCACCTCGCAGACTTTCACCGTTGTCAAGCAGTAGCCATTCGAGGAGAAACGCTCGTGAAGCCGACCCATTGTTTGCTCCGAGCCGCGATGGCTCTCGTCGCGCTGGCCGCGGTGTGTGCCACCTCTGCCGTTCCGGCGCGTGCCACCACGATCCAACGCGTCGTCAGCCCCGGCGGCATCGAGGCATGGTTGGTGCGGGAGCCGGCGGTGCCCTTGATCGCCGTCGATTTCGCTTTCGTTGGCGGCTCGGTCCAAGACCCGCCCGGCAAAGGCGGCACCGCAAATCTCGTCGCGTCGCTGCTTGACGAGGGCGCCGGCGATCTCGATTCGAAGGCTTTCGCCGACGCGCTCGAACGCAAGGCCATCGAGATGAATTTTTCCGCCGGACGTGACAATCTTGACGCGTCGCTGCGCACGCTCACGGAAAATCGCGAGGCGGCCTTTGACTTGTTGCGCCTGGCGTTGACGGCGCCGCGCTTTGACGCAGCCGACGTCGAGTTGAACCGGGCGCAGATCCTGTCGATGTTGCGCCGGCAGGCGACGAGCCCTGTCGATATCGCCAGCCGCCGCTGGTGGGAAACAGCCTTCGCCGGCCATCCCTACGGCCGGCCGGTCAGCGGCACGCCGGAGACGCTGCGCGCCGTCACCATCGACGATCTGAAAAACTATACGCATCGCGTGCTGGCGCGGCAGAATTTGAAGGTCGCCGTGGTCGGCGATATCGACGCCGAGACGCTGAAGCCGCTGCTCGACCGCGTGTTCGCCGCGCTGCCGGCAAAGCCTGACCTGAGACCGGTCGCCAATGTCGTGCCGGCCGGGCTGGGCCGCCAAATCGACGTCAGCCTCGACGTGCCGCAGGCGGTGGTCGACTTCGGCGGCCCCGGCATCGCGCGTAAAGACCCGGATTTCATGGCGGCCTATCTCATCAATCACATCCTCGGCGGCGGTTCGTCGGACTCGCGGCTTTATCAGGAGGTGCGGGAGAAGCGCGGTCTCGTCTATTCGGTCTCCAACAGTCTGATCTGGCTCGATCACGCGGCGGTGTTTCTCGGCGGCACTGCCACGCGCGCCGACCGCGCCGGCGAGACGCTCGGCCTCATCGAAAAGGAAATCCGCCGTTTCGCCGAGCAAGGACCCAGCGCGGCGGAGCTTGCCGAAGCGAAAAACCACATCGGCAGCGCGTTCGCGCTCAACCTCGACACCTCGACCAAGATCGCTTCGTTCCTGGTGCAATTGCAGCTTGACGATCTCGGCATCGATTATTTCCAGCGCCGGGCTGGGCTGATCGACGCGGTCACGCTCGATGACGCCAAGCGCGTCGCCAAGCGGCTCCTCGACAACGGCATGCTGGTGACCGTCGTCGGCCAGCCGGAAGGCGTCGCCTCCTCCACCACGGCAGACGGCCAGGAGGGGCTGCCGCGGCCGGTCGGGCCGTTGCCCGGGCCGCCCGCGACGGCGGCGAATTCCGAATTACGCTGAGCGGCAATCCCGGCTACGGTGGTGCGGCATGCTTCGCGTCACCGCCCATATCGCGATCGACGAGCGCGAGATCGAAGAACAGTTCGTCCGTGCCTCGGGGCCAGGCGGCCAGAACGTCAACAAGCTCTCGACGGCAGTGCAGCTGCGTTTCGACGTGCGGCATTCGCCGTCGCTGCCGGATGACGTGCGCGCACGGCTGGAGCGGCTCGCAGGGTCCCGGCTCACCCGCGACGGCGTGCTGGTCATCGCCGCGCAACGCCACCGCACGCAGGCGCGCAACCGCCAGGACGCGCTCGACCGCCTTCTCGATCTGATCCGCCGCGCCGCGGTGGCGCCGGTCAAGCGGCGGCCGACCAGGCCGACCAAGGCTTCCCGCGAGCGCCGCATCGAAGGAAAAAAGCGCCGCGCCGGCATCAAACGGCTGCGCCGGGCAAAGCCGTCGTTCGAATGATATGATGGCTGTCCGTCACGACGGCATTGCGCAGTGAGTCATGGCGCAATGAATATTGTCTTTGTCACCGGCGGCGACGCGGGCGACCGACGGGTTTGAATTCGCTACGCCGTAATCAGTGGAACAGCGCGTAGATGCCGCCGGTAACGGTAAACAGGCCGAGCGTGATCATCGCCAAAGCATAGAGCACGAGCTGCCGCGAGCCGGTGTTCTGGATCGGGTCGAGCACCGCCTCGGCGGGATTCTTTGGATCGTAAAACACCCGCACTTTGCTGCCGGCCGGATAAGTCCCGACCACCGACGCCACGTGCTTCTCGCGGCCTTCATTGCCGCCCCAGAATATGCGGCTGCCTTGGTAGTCCTTACCGCCGACGCGATAGCTGTATTGCACCAGGGCACGATAGCGGCGCCGGTGCTCCGGCGACTTTTCCAGCGCGCACGCGGTCACGGTGCCTGATGCCCGCGGCCACTTTTTGCTGGCCTCGGCGCGGAGCCCCTGGCGCAATTGGACGACATAGAGCACGGCCCCGATCACAATCGCGATCACGCCAAAACCGATAAGCATCGCATTGGTCATTGCCTACTCCACTACGCCTGCCGCGGCGGGTTTTGCCGGGTTTCTGCCCCGGATTTCGTCGCGACTCAATCCGGGTTACGGTGGCTGCCGAGTCGTCGTTCAAGTCGTCAATCCACGCCAGCAGACCATGCCGATCCGCCAGCTTTCGGAGAACCTCGTCAACCGCATCGCCGCGGGCGAGGTGGTCGAGCGTCCGGCCAGCGTGGTCAAAGAGCTCATCGAGAACGCGCTCGATGCCGGGGCGAGCCGCATCGACGTTTTCACCGACGGCGGCGGGCGCCGCCTTATTCGCGTGACCGACGATGGCGAAGGCATGACGCGGGCCGACCTCGTGCTCGCCGTCGAGCGTCACGCCACATCGAAGCTCGCCGACGACGATCTGGTCTCGATCCGCACGCTGGGGTTTCGCGGCGAGGCCTTGCCCTCGATCGGCGCGGTGGCGCGGCTTGCGATCACGACGCGCCATGCCGGCGAGCCGCATGCCTGGGCGATCGACGTCAATGCCGGCGTCAAATCCGAAGTCAAGCCGGCGGCGCTGGGGCAGGGCACCCGCGTCGAAGTGCGCGACCTGTTCTACGCCACGCCGGCGCGACTCAAATTCCTCAAGCTCGACCGCACCGAATCCGAAGCGGTGCGCGAGGTGGTGCGCCGGCTCGCCATGAGCCGTCCGGACGTCGCCTTTACGCTTGCCGGCGAGGAGCGCGCGCCGTTAAGTTTCGCCGCGACGCTGCCCGGCGCGACCGGAAGGCTAGCGCGGCTTGGCGACGTGCTCGGCGCCGACTTTCGCGCCAACGCCGTGGAAATCGCCGCCGAACGCGAAGGCATCACCATCGAAGGCTTTGCTGCGTTGCCGACGCTCACCCGCGCCAATGCGCTCGGCCAATACCTTTTCGTCAACGGCCGGCCGGTGCGCGACAAGCTTCTGATCGGCGCCGTGCGCGCGGCGTACGCCGATTATTTGCCGCGCGACCGCCATCCGCTGCTGGCGCTGTTCGTCGCGCTCAACGCGCGCGAGGTCGACGTCAACGTTCATCCGGCCAAGGCCGAAGTGCGCTTCCGCAATGCCGGCTTGGTGCGCGCCCTGATCGTGCATGCGCTCAAGGCGGCATTGGCGCGCGAGGGAAGCCGCACCGCCACCACTGGCGGCTCGGCTACCATTGCGGCGTTCCGCTCGGCGGCGGCTACGCCGCAGCGTGGTTGGGATTGGCGCCGTTCGCCGGCGCGGCCCTATGATGTGCATCGGCCCCCACCCAATCCCTCCCCCGCAAGCGGGGGAGGGTGGGGAGGGGGCTTCCGTGGCGGCTTCGCCGAGGCGGTGCAGACCGCCTTCGACACCGGCGCACCGGCTGCGGACCTGCGCGACGATCTGCCGACACGCTTTTCGGAAGGGATGGAACTCGCGCCAGCGGACGCCGATCAGCTCGATCATCCGCTTGGCGCCGCGCGGGCGCAAATCCACGACACTTACATCGTCGCGCAGACCCGCGATGGGCTTGTCATTGTCGATCAGCATGCCGCGCATGAACGCATCGTCTACGAGCGGCTCAAGGCCGCGCTCGAGCAAGCCGGCGTGGCGCGGCAGCTTTTGTTGATCCCCGACATCGTCGAGCTCGACGAAGCCGACGTGGAGCGGCTGGTGGCGCGCGCCGACGAACTCGCCCGCTATGGCGTGGTGCTCGAAGCCTTCGGCCCCGGCGCGGTGGCGCTACGCGAAACGCCGGCGCTGCTCGGCGAAATCGACGGCGGCGGGCTCCTGCGCGATCTTGCCGAGCACCTGTCGGAATGGGATGAGACTTTGCCGCTCGAGCGCCGGCTGATGGCGGTCGCCTCCTCGATGGCGTGTCACGGCTCGGTGCGGGCTGGACGGCGGCTCAAGCCGGAGGAGATGAATGCGCTCCTTCGCGAGATGGAGGTGACGCCGAATTCAGGCCAGTGCAATCACGGCCGGCCGACTTACGTGGAACTCAAACTCACCGACATCGAGCGGCTGTTCGGCCGCCGCTAATGCAATCGGGAGAGCGTGTATGAATTGGAAACGTTGGCTTTGCGCTGCCGCCATAACAATCGCGACGGCGGGACCCGGCGGTGCCGACAATTGGCCCGACCGCACGATCACCATGGTCGTACCGTTCGCGCCCGGTGGCGTCTACGACACGCTGGGACGGGTGTATGCCGCGGCGCTGTCCGACATTCTCGGCCACCAAGTCATTGTCGAAAATGTTCCCGGTGCCGGCAGCATGACCGGCGCCACCCGTGTCGCTCGGGCCGATCCTGACGGTTATCAGATTTTGTTCGGCGGCGAATCCCCGAACGGACAGGCCCAGCTCTTGCACAAGATGCCGCCCTATGACGCGGCGACCGATTTCACGCCGGTCGCGCTGGTGGCGCAGCAGCCGCTGATCCTCACAGCACGGGCCGGCATTCCTGCCGCCAGCTTGTCGGAATTCATCGCCTACGTGAAAGCAAACCAGGCCAGCATGCAATATGGCTCGCCCGGGACCGGCACCGGCTCGCATCTGGCCTGTGCTTTGTTCGACGTCGCCATCGGTGTCCAGGTCACCCACGTCCCCTATCGCGGCCTCGGCCCGGCGATGCAGGACCTGTTGGCGGGGCGCATTGACTACATGTGTCCGACGATCACCACCGCCAAGGCGCAGATCGAAAGCCATCAAATTCAGGCGCCTGCGGTGCTGGGCCGCGAGCGCTCGCCGGCGTTGCCAGACATCGCCACGGCGCAAGAGCAGGGGCTCAAAGATTTGGTGGCCTATGGTTGGAATGCGATCTTCCTGCCGAAGGGGACGCCCGCGCCGATCGTCAACAAGCTCAATGCGGCAGTCCTGGCCGCGATGGATAAGCCCGCGGTGCAGCAACGCGTGCGCGAACTCGGCGCCTCGCTGCCGCCGCCGGATCATCGCACGCCGCAGTATTTGCAAGCCTTCGTCGTGAGCGAAATGAAGATATGGAGTGGTGCCGTCAAGGCGGCTGGAATTACGGCGGAGTAACGGAACTTCGAATGGGTAAATGCATAAGGGCGGAGCGATGACACGAAATGGATTCCTCGCTTGCGCGCTCGTCGCGCTCCTTGCACTGCTCGGTCCAGCGCTGGCCGAGGATTGGCCGACACGTCCGATTACGCTGGTCGTGCCGTTTGCCGCCGGCGGCGGCGTCGATGTCAGCGCGCGCATCCAGGCCCAGGGCATGAGCGAGCGCCTCGGCCAGCCGATCGTCGTCGACAATATGGGCGGTGCGGCCGGCATGACCGGCGCCGAACACGTCGCCAAGTCCGACCCTGACGGCTACACGATGTTGATCGGCAACAGCGGCACGCAGGCGTTCAGCCAATCGCTGCGCAAACAACCGTTGTACAATTCCACCACCGATTTCACCCCGGTGGGACTGGCGACGGAATCTCCGCGTATCCTGATCGCGCGCAAGGACCTGCCGGTGTCCAACCTGCAGCAGTTCATCGCTTACGTGAAAGCCTACCAGGCCAAGATGCAGTTCGGTTCGGCCGGCGTTGGTTCCGGCACCCATCTGCCTTGCGTGCTGCTCAACACCGCGATGGGCGTCACCGTTACTCACGTGCCCTATCGCGGCGAGGGGCCGGCGCAGCAGGATTTGATCGCCGGCCGCCTTGATTACATGTGCTCCACTATCCAGACCGGTGCCGCTTTGGCCAAGCAAAGCGAGGTCAAGGGCATCGCCGTGATGTCGCCGCGGCGGGTGAAAATCATTCCCGATCTGCCGACCACCGGCGAGCAAGGCCTGCCCGGTGTCGAAGCCAGCGTCTGGAACGCATTCTTTCTGCCGAAGGGTACGCCGGCCGCGATCGTGACAAAACTCAACCAGGCGATGAGCGGCACGCTCGACGATCCGGCGGTAGCCAAGCGGCTGGAAGACCTCGGTCTCGAAATTGTTCCGCCGGAGCAACGCTCGCCAGACTATCTGGCCAAATTCCAGGCCGCCGAAGTGGCGCGCTGGGCCAAGGTCGTCCACGATGCCGGCATTACGCCGAATTGAACCGCAGGAAGATGAGCTCGATGTCGTCGTAGGCGCGCCGTTCGAGTTCGGTAAAACCTTCAGGCGCCGTGAAGCGCGCCTTGGTCGCTTCTTCGACGACGATCAAGGCTTGCGGCGACAGCCAACCGCCGGCGCGCGCCGAGGCGAGCGCCTTTTCGGCCAGGTTTTGGCCGTAGGGCGGATCGAGGAAGACAAGCGCGAAAGGTTCAAGCGGATGCGCTCGGCCGAGCTTGGTGGCGTCGCGGCGGAAGATCTTCGAGATGCCGCCGAGGCCGAGCGTCGCCACGTTTTCGCGGATGAGCGCGCGTGCTTCGGCTCCCTCGTCGACAAACAGCGTGAAACGGGCGCCGCGCGAGGCCGCCTCGATGCCGAGCGCGCCGGTGCCGGCGAACAGATCGAGCACGCGGGAGCCGGAGATCGGATCGCCATAGGCATGCACAAGAATGTTGAACAGCGACTCGCGCAGGCGATCCGCGGTCGGACGGACCGATTTCGATTGTGGCCCGGCCAGCGGGCGCCCACGCAGCCGTCCGCCGACGACGCGCATTATTTTTCACCGCGCGGCCGGCGCGGCCGTGGGCCAAACGCCCGATCGGGCGAACGATTACGGCCTTGTGCGCGTGAATATCTGCTCGGGCGCTTGCTGCGGGGCTCTTTGGGCGGCTGTTGACGCGGTTGCTGCGGCGGCGGCTCGCCGTAGCGCTCCACCGCGACAGGGCGGCCCTTGCGATCGTGCAGGACTCCGGCACGCATGTCGCCGGCCGGGCGCTCGCGTGTTTCGGCGCCGCGCTTTGCGCCGTAAAATTTGCGGTGTAGTTTCTTGGTCGGACGGTCCGTCTCATGCGCGCGCCAGGCGTGATCCGACGACCTTCGCTCTTTAGGCTTTTTGCTCGGTGCTTCTTCCCGCATGGCGGCGTTCGTAAGCTCATGCCGTAACGGCGTCGGCCGCGCGATGGGCGCGGAAAAATCCGCAGCCGAGAGCGACCCGAGCTTGTCGCCGAGCTGCTCGCGCAGCACGCGGGT
The DNA here is from genome assembly GCA_030038415.1 of Xanthobacteraceae bacterium. Taxonomy (GTDB): domain Bacteria; phylum Pseudomonadota; class Alphaproteobacteria; order Rhizobiales; family Xanthobacteraceae; genus BOG-931. Next base: position 18,566 of record JASHOX010000254.1, on the reverse strand, counting down.
CGGGACTTCCTCGACCGCGCCGGGTTCGAGTTCGCCGAGCTGGAACGGGCCGAACGAGACGCGAATGAGCCGCGTCACCGTCAGCCCGAGATGGCCGAGCACGTTGCGCACTTCGCGGTTCTTGCCCTCGCGGATGGCAAAGGTGAGCCACAAATTCGAGCCTTGCACGCGGTCGAGATCGGCTTCGATCGCGCCGTAGCGAATGCCGCTGATGGTGACGCCTTGGCGCAGTTGATCGAGTTGCACCTGTGTGACTACGCCATGCGCGCGTACGCGATAGCGCCGCAGCCAACCGGTTGCGGGCAACTCCAACACGCGCGCCAGCGCACCGTCATTGGTGAGAAGCAGCAGCCCCTCGGTGTTGAAGTCGAGCCGGCCGACGCTGATCAGTCGCGGCAGGCCTGGCGGCAGCTTCTGGAAAATGGTCGGCCGGCCGCGCGGGTCGGAATGGGTGGTCAAAAGCCCGCGCGGCTTGTGATAAAGGAAAAGCCGCGTGCGCTCGCGGCCAGGCAAGGCCGTGCCGTCGACGCTGATGCGGTCGGTGGCGGTGACGTTGAGCGCGGGCGACGTGATCACCGCGCCGTTGACGGCGACGCGACCGGCGGCGATCCAGGCCTCGGCCTCGCGGCGCGACGCGAGCCCGGCGCGGGCGATCGCCTTGGCGATGCGTTCGCCCGATTTGTGCTGTTCGCCATTGCCGTCCATAGTTCCGCTCGCTGCTGGGGGCTGATTAGCAGAGCGCATCGCCGGGAACCAACACATCTTTCATGGCCTCATTCATGGATATGGCCTTGGCCGAAGCGCGCGCCGCCGGCATTCGCGGCGAGGTGCCGATCGGCTGCGTCATCGTGCGTAACGGCGAAGTCATTGCGCGCGCCGGCAACCGCACCGTCACTGACCACGATCCGACCGCGCATGCCGAAATCATCGCCATCCGCAACGCCGCGGATCTGCTCGGCTCCGAGCGGCTCGACGATTGCGATCTCTACGTCACGCTGGAGCCTTGCGCGATGTGCGCCGGCGCGCTCGCCTTCGCCCGTATCCGCCGGCTCTATTACGGCGCCGCCGATGCCAAAGGCGGCGCGGTCGACAACGGCGTAAAGTTTTTTGCTTCGCCGACCTGCCATCACCGGCCGGAGGTTTACGGCGGGCTGGTCGAGGCCGAGGCGGGAAATCTGCTCAGGGCGTTCTTCAAGGCGCGGCGTTAAGAGCCCCGCTCTCCGGGGCTGGTGTTTGCTGGCCAGATGCGCGCGTCACATTTTGATCAAGCCGTCGCGAATCGCCATGGCAACGGCTTGGGTTCTGTTGACGGCGCCGATCTTAGAAATGACCGAAGAAACATGCGCGTCGACTGTTCGCTTGGTGATGCGAAGAGTTTCGCCGATTTCCGAGGCGGACTTGCCGCGGGCCACCAATGCCAAGACTTCGATCTCGCGCGCAGTCAGCGAGTAGGTTCTCTTTGCCGGCGCCGACGACTGAGGACCGTCATCCGCCACGCGGTCACGCGAGCATTCAGCGAAGAAAAATTTCGGCATTGGCTTTCTCTGGCGGCAAATGAGCGCGACGCAAAGAGCCAGCGGGAGCCATACGTCGTCATATCCGCACCCGGACAAATGACCGTCGAAAGCTGCTTTGTCCAATATCGCGATATGTTCTCTTCGATACTTTTCGTGTATTGTGCCGGCGATGGGGGATGTCGAGGGTTGCGACCGATAACAAGAATAATCATTACGGCGCGGCCGTCGATCTACGGACAAATAACGGATGGAATTACGCCACCTCCGCTATTTCGTTGCGGTCGCCGAGGAATTGAATTTTACCCGCGCAGCCAAGCGGCTCGGCATCAATCAACCGCCGCTGAGCCTGCAGATTCGTCAACTCGAGAAGGAGCTGCGCACCCCGCTATTCCACCGCCGCGCGCGCGGCGTCGAATTGACCAATGCCGGCAAACTGATGCTGGAGGAAGCGCGTGTCATCCTTAAGGAGGTCGAGACTGCCAAGGCAGGCGTCCAACGCCGCGCCCGTGGCGAGACTGGACGGATCGAGATCGGCTTCAGCGGTGGGACGTATTTTCACCCCCTCGTCCCTGCCATTATCCGCAAATATCGGACGGATTATCCCGACGTCGTTTTGTTTCCGCAAGTCGGCGGTACCGCGCTCTTGACCGCCCAGCTGCTCGCCGGACAGATTGACATCGCCTTCGTCCGGCTGCCGATCGGCGACAGCGACGATCTCGCCATCGAGCCTCTCGTCGACGAGCCGACCGTCATGGTGGTGCCGACCGGCCATCCGCTTGGCGGGTTGACTTCAGCGCCGCTGCGGGCATTCGCGAAGGACGTTTTCGTGCTCTATCCGCGTGAGATCAACCCCAACGTTTACGATTCAGCTATCGCCGCGTTCAGTCGCGCCGGCTTCACGCCGAAGCTCGGCCAGGAGGCTCCACAGATTGTATCCGTGATTCCATTGGTGGCGGCCGGCTTGGGCGTGTCGATCGTGCCGCAATCCATGAGTCGAATTCTGCTCGACGGGGTCAAATATTTATCCATCGAAGGAGACGCGCCACGGGTGAAAATCTGCTTGGCGTATCGCCGCGATGACCGCAATCCGGCCGTAAGGAATTTTGCGGCCGTCGCGCGCCGGGCGATACGCCGGCCAAATATGGCCAAGAATAACAAGCCGGCGGACGAACGCGGGAAAATCAAGATGCCGCTACCGTGATGCGGATCACGCGGCGAGCAGCGCGCCAAGCTTCTCCTTCATCCCCGCCTTCGCCGCTTCGGCGGCGCGAATGATCGAGCTTGCCTGATAGAAATCGAGCGTGCGGAAGATCGCGACATTCGGCCGGATCACCAGATCGGGCGGGGCGTGCTTGTGCTTGGCAGCAACGATGGTCGAGCCCATGATAAGAAGCGTGGTGAACATGCTCTCCCAGGCACCGGGCAAGTCGTTCCGTTCGGCCGCCGGGACGCCGAAGATGTCGACGGCGACGACGAGGTCGGCGCGGCCGGCGAGCCGATCGAACGGCAGCGGGTTGGTGGCGCCGCCGTCGACCAACACGCGGCCGTCGATCTGCACCGGACGGAACAGACCGGGAAAGGCAATCGAAGCGGCGAGCGCCGGACGCAGCGGACCTGCCGAGATCGCCGCTTCCTCGCGCCGATGCAGGTCGGTCGCTATCGCGGTGAGTGGAATCGCGAGCCCGGAAAACTCCTCAGGAATTGCGTCCGGCAAAAATTGGGCGCAGAATTTCTCGGCATCCATTTGTGTCGCTTGGCTAAGCGCGCCGGACAAAAGGTCCGTGAGCTTGCCGGCACGGGCCTGGACCAGGCGGCTCATGGTTTCACGCCGGTCGTGAGCAAACCTGATGACGTGGTGCCGGATATTTTTGCCACTCATTCCCGCGGCATAGGCGCCGCCGATCAACGCGCCGATCGAGGTGCCGGCCACGGCAACGGGTTTCACGCCCATCTCATCGAGCGCCTCGATTACCGCGATATGCGCGAGCCCGCGCGCGCCGCCGGAGCCAAGCGCGAGCGCAAAAGTCTTCATGCGCCTGCCTGCCGCGCGAATTCAAAACCCTTGGCGGCGAGCGGCCGCACCAATCCGGCCTTGGCCGCCGCGTATGCGCTGGTGGCGGTGCCGTCGCGCACGCGCCCGGCGATGCCCTGCATGATCGCAGCGAGGCGGAAAAAATTATAAGCGAAATAGACCGGCAGATGCGGCCGCGGATCGAGTCCGGTCCGCGCCATATAGGCGTCGACATAATCCGCCAGCGTCGGGATGCCGAGCGCGGCAAGATCGAAGCCGACTAGCGAGCCGGTACCGGCTTGCGAATGCGGCATGTGCCACGCCATCAAGTGATAGGAGAAATCGGCGAGCGGATCGCCGAGCGTCGAGAGCTCCCAATCGAGCACGGCGGAGATTTTCGGCGCGTCGGGCGCGATAATCATGTTGTCGAGCCGGTAATCGCCGTGCACGAGGCGGGGCGGTTCACTCGGCGGCAGATGCGCCGGCAGCCAGCCAATCAGGCGTTCCATGTCCTCGATGCGCTCCGTCTCCGACGCGCGATATTGCTTCGACCAGCGCTCCACCTGCCGCGCCACGTAATTCTCGCCGCGGCCATAATCGCCAAGTCCGATTTTGACCGGATCGAAGCTGTGCAGCCGTGCCAGCATCGTGTTCATGGCATCGTAGATTTGCGCGCGCTCGGCGGCAGTGGATGTCGGCATATGCGGTTCCCAGAAGACGCGACCCTCGACATAGGCCATGACGAAGAACGCCGTACCGATAACGTCCTCGTCGGCGCAATAGACGAGCGGCTCGGCGACCGGAAATCCTTGCCGATAGAGCGCGCTGATGACCCGGTATTCGCGGTCGACGGCATGCGCAGAGGGCAACAGCTTTCCCGGCGGCTTACGCCGCAGCGCATAGCGTCGCAGCGGAGTCTCCACAAGATAGGTCGGATTGGATTGGCCGCCTTTGAACTGGCTGACCGCGACCGGCCCCGCGAACCCCGCGATCTGATCGCGCAAATAGGCTCCGAGCCGCCCGACGTCGAAGCGCAGGCGCCCGGTGACTTCACGCGTGCCGGAAAAGGCGTCTTGGCGGTCGAGTTCCGTCATGGCCGCGAGTCTATCCCGCGCCGAAGAACTCCAGCAACGCCTGAGCCGTCGCGACCGGATTCTCCTCGGCCAGATAATGGCCGCTCTCGACGGCAAGGCCGCGCAGATCCGGCGCCCAGTCGCGCCAGCAGGCGAGCGTGTCGAGGCCGGCATCGGCCGGCAGCCCGCTCGTGCCCCACAGCGCCAGTACCGGACAGCCGATGATTTTCCCCGCGGCGCGATCGGCTTCGTCGTGAGCGAGATCGGTGGTGCGGCCGGCGCGATAATCCTCGCACATGGCGTGGATGCGGAGTGAGTCCGCATAGGCGGCGTGATAATGCGCCAGCGCGCGCGGATCGAAGATCGAGACCTGTTTGGCTTTGGCGCCGGCCGCAGCGCGATGATCGAAGAAGAACTTCGGATCGCCGCCGATCAGCGTTTCGGGAAACGGTTCCGGGAGCGACAGGAATAGCCAATGCCAGGCGCGCGTCGCCAGCCGCGCATCCATGCGCCGCCACATGTCGGAGGTGGTCACGATGTCGAGCACCGCGAGTTGCTCGAGGCGTCCAGGATGATCGAGCGCAAGGCGATAACCGACGCGACCGCCGCGATCATGGCCGGCAAGGCGGAAACGGTCAAAGCCGAGCGCTTCCATGGCCTGGATCATAGCAACCGCCATGGCGCGCTTGGTATAGGGCGCATGGTCGGGCTGTGCCTGCGGGGCCGCGGACCAGCCGTAGCCGGGCAGATCGGCGATCACCAGCATGAAATGCGGCTCGAGCAAAGGCGCCACGCGGTGCCACATGACGTTGGACTGCGGGTGGCCGTGCAGCAGCAGAAGCGGCGGGCCGCCGCTGTCGCCGACGCGGGCAAAGATTTCACCGATCGAGGTGTCGATCCAGCGCGAGGCGTAGCCGGGATAAAGATCAATGAGGTCGGGCATTATTTCGCTTCGCGCTCCACCGCGCGCCAGCCGATGTCGTGGCGGTAGAAGCCTTGCGGCCAGCGGATGCGGGATATGGCTTCATAGGCGCGCGCTTGCGCTTCGCGCACCGTCCTGCCGATCGCCGAGACATTGAGCACGCGGCCGCCATTGGCGACAATCTTTCCGCCTTCCGCCTTGGTGCCGGCATGGAAGATCTCCACGCCTTTGACGGCGGCTGCGTCATCGAGGCCTTTGATCACCGTGCCGCGCTCATAGGTCCCGGGATAGCCCTTGGCCGCCATCACCACGGTGAGCGCCGGCTCGGCGTACCAGCGCAGGTCGAAATTCTTGAGCATGCCGTCGCGGCTTGCGAGCAGCGCCGGCACCAGGTCCGACATCAGGCGCAACATCAGCACCTGGGTTTCCGGATCGCCGAAGCGGGCATTGTATTCGATGAGCTTCGGGCCTTCGCGCGTGATCATCAGCCCGGCGTAAAGCACGCCTTTATACGGCGCGCCCATCGCCTTCATCGCCCGCAGCGTCGGTGCGATGATCTCGGCCATGATGCGCGCGCTCATGGCGGCGTCGATATTGGGCGCCGGCGAATAGGCGCCCATGCCGCCGGTATTCGGTCCTTTGTCGCCGTCATAGGCGCGCTTGTGATCCTGCGCCGTAGTCAGTGGGATCGCGGTCTCGCCGTCGCACAGCGCGAAGAAGGAGGCTTCCTCGCCATCGAGGAATTCCTCGATCACGACTTCGATTCCGGCGTCGCCCAACTCGCCGCCAAACATCATGTCGACCGCGGTTTCGGCCTCGGCGAGGCTCTGCGCCACGACCACGCCTTTGCCGGCGGCAAGCCCGTCGGCTTTGACCACGATCGGCGCGCCGCGCGCGCGGATATAGGCTTTGGCGGGAGCGGTGGCGCGGAAGCGTTCGTAGGTGGCCGTGGGCATGCCGTTCGCCCGGCACAAATCCTTGGTGAACCCCTTGGAGCCTTCGAGCCGCGCCGCGGCCTTGCTCGGGCCAAAGGCTCCGATGCCGGCGGCTTCCAGGTCGTCGACAATGCCGGCACATAACGGCGCTTCCGGGCCGACCACGACGAAATCGACGCCAGCGCGGCGACAAAATGCGATGACGGCGGCGTGATCGGCAAGATCGAGCGCCACACACTCGGCCTCTCGCGCGATACCCGCATTGCCCGGCGCACAGTAAAGCCTATCGGTGAGCGGGCTTGCCGCTATCTTCCAGGCTAGCGCGTGCTCGCGCCCGCCGGAACCAAGAATAAGGATGTTCATCGCCTGTCCGTCCGCTGCCGTCGTGGGTTAGCGGGCGTGGCCGATCAGGACAAGGGTCGTGGACGGCTTGTGGAGACCATCGGCCCCCCGCTTTGGCTTCAGTCGCGCGGCGTGAAATGGGGATGGCAGGTATGCTGCTCGACGTGATGGATATAGGCGGCGACGCTATCGTGTTCGTGGATGTGACCGATGCCGTGGAAACGCATCTCATTGTGGCAGCTCGGGCAGACCACGCGGTCGCCGTGAATCACCCGGTTCAGACGCTCATGAAAAGTGGTCCGGCAGTCCCCGCAGCGAACGCGGACTTTGTGATGCTCGATCTCATGGGCGTGAGGATTGGTCACGGCGTCGCCCTTTCGCTGTCAAGATGCGCCAAAAGGCTTGCCGATAGGTTGCCGTGTGCCTGTAGCCCGCCAAGATGCCAGTGTGGTACACCGCCAAAATGCCAAACGGCATTAAGAGTCTAGATACAAATTGAACGAACCTCGGCTTAACTTACCGGAACTGACCGTCTCCGAATTGTCGATGGCGCTCAAGCGCACCATCGAGGATTCCTACGGTTACGTTCGGGTCCGCGGCGAACTCGGCAAGGTCAGCTACCACAATAACGGCCATGTCTATTTCGACCTCAAGGACGACCGCGCCTGCATCGCCGGCGTGATCTGGCGCTCCACGGCGCCGCGCATCAAACTGAAGCTCGAAGCCGGCCTCGAAGTCGTGATCACCGGCCGGCTCACCACCTATCCCGGCCGCTCGCAATATCAGATCATCGTCGAGACGCTGGAGCCCGCAGGGCTCGGCGCGCTGATGGCGCTTCTGGAAGAGCGCAAGCAGAAACTCGCCGCCGAGGGATTGTTCGACGAAGCGCGCAAGCAGTTGTTGCCGTTTCTGCCGGCGGTGATCGGCGTCATTACCTCGCCGACCGGAGCGGTGATTCGCGACATCCTGCACCGGCTCGCCGACCGCTTTCCGCGCCGCGTGTTGTTGTGGCCGGTCAAGGTACAAGGCGAGGGCTCGGCCGCCGAGGTTGCCGCGGCGATCGAGGGCTTCAATGCGCTTGCGGAGCTCGCCGCTTGGCCGCTGCCGCCACGGCCGGATCTCATCATCGTCGCGCGCGGCGGCGGCTCGCTCGAGGATTTGTGGTCGTTCAACGAGGAGATCGTGGTCCGCGCGGCGGCGGCGAGCTTCATTCCGCTGATCTCCGCGGTCGGCCACGAAACCGACGTGACACTGATCGATTTCGCCGCCGACCGGCGCGCGCCGACGCCGACCGCGGCCGCCGAAATGGCCGTGCCGGTCCGCGCCGATCTGATGGTCCACGTCGATTCGCTGGCGCGTCGCGCGCTCGCCGCGTGGCTGCGCAACCAGGAGGCGCGACGCGCCGAGCTGCGCTCGGCGACGCGGGCGCTGCCGGATGCCGACGAGGTCATGGCTTTGCCGCGACAGCGGCTCGATCACGCCGCCGCCAGACTGCCGCGCGCGCTGCGCGCCAATGCGCACAGCCATCACGTCGCGTTCTCGCAGATCGGCGTTCGCCTGAACCGGCAATTGATGCGCACCACTGTCGAGCGCCGCCACGAGCGCTACAGTGCGATCACTTTGCGGCTGCGCGCGGGGATGGTCGCAAACATCACCGCCTACCGCACGCGACTGGCCCGCGACGGCGAGCGGGTTGGTACTTTTGCCGAACGGGCGCGGCGCGCGATGAGTCAGTTCTTTGCGGTGCGGCAAGCTCGCGCCGAGCGCGGTGGCCAATTGCTGACGGCGTTTTCCTATCGCGGCGTCTTGGCGCGCGGTTTTGCGCTGGTGCGCGACGGGGCGGGGCGGCCGCTGCGCAGTGTAGGTGCGGTCAATGTCGGCATGCCGATCGAGATCGAGTTTGCCGACGGCCGCGTCGGCGCTCACGTCGATGGCGCGGCATCCGCGATCAAGCCTGGCGGCGAGGTCGCAAAGCCGCGGCCACGGCGCGCCGGCGGATCGGATCAGGGCAATTTATTCTAGAACAAAAGGAGGTGCCATGCAGGGCAAGATCGCAGTCGAGGAACATTTCGCCACCGGCGCGACCGCGTCCAAATCGGTGCGCTTTCCGCAGGATCCCTATTGGTCGGGCATTGAAGGCAAGCTTGTCGATCTGTTCGATCGGCGTCTTGCGGAAATGGATGCGTCCGGCATCGGCTGCGCCGTACTGTCGCTCAATGCCAACGGCATCCAGGAAATTCCCGAGATCGCCAAGGCCGTGGAACTGGCCCGCGAGGCCAACAATGCTTTGGCGGCGGTCGTCGCCAAGCGGGGCGACCGCTTTGCCGCGCTCGCGGCGCTGCCGATGCAGGATGCGCAAGCCGCCGCCGCCGAACTGGAGCGCTGCGTGCGCGATCTCAAATTCAAAGGTGCGCTGGTCAACGGTTTCTCTCAGGTCGGCAGCGCCGATTCCGCCGTCTATTACGACTTGCCGCAATATCGGCCATTCTGGGCCGAGGTCGAGCGTCTCGGCGTACCGTTTTACCTGCACCCGCGCTATTCGCTGCCGAGCCGCCGGCAGCGCTACGAGGGCCATCCGTGGCTGATCGGCTCGCCGTGGGATTTCGCCGAGGAGACTGCGATCCATTCGCTGCGCCTGATGGGCTGCGGGCTGTTCGACGACTATCCGAAGCTCAAGATCGTGATCGGTCATCTCGGCGAACGCATCCCGTTCGATCTGTGGCGGCTCGATCACCGGCTGAGCAAGCTGCCCGGTCGGCCGGCCAAGCGAACCATGGCCGAGTATTTCCGCAACAATTTCTACATCACCACCAGCGGCAACTTCTGCACGCAGTCGCTGATACACGCCATCCTCACCGTCGGCGCCGATCGTGTGCTGTTCGCGGTCGACTATCCGTTCGAGGATCACGCGCAGGCGGCGACATGGTTCGACGCTGCCGAGATCGCCGAGCATGATCGGATCAAGATCGGCCGCGACAATGCCAGGGCGCTATTCGGACTCGATTGAGTTTGAAAGTCTGACTATTTGTTCATTTCGCGGCGCATTCGTGGTCGTGGAACCCGCCATCTTGTTGCGGTGTTATCGGATTCGCGCAGGTTCGCGCCTAAGGAGAACGACAATGATACGGACTGTTTTTGCGATGGCGGTCGCTGCTCTGCTTTTGGCGGCCGTTTCCGGGACTTCGCAAGCCGCGCCGATTGCGCCGCTTCCGGCCGGTGCCGCGAGCGGACACGACAATCTTACCCAGGTGTACTGGCACCACGGCTGGCACCACGGCTGGGGCTGGCATCGGCATTGGCGTCACTGCTGGTGGCACCACGGCTACCGCGTTTGCGGCTGGTAGGGATTCCACGCTTCGGAGTAGGCGAGTAACGTCGAACTCAATCTGACGCCGCACCAATCGGTCTGGTGCGGCGTTTTGATTTTGGCGGTAAATGGCGGGGTGGGCGTCTTTCCGCTCGGCAGCGGAGCGATTATGTTTGTCGCGATGAGAGGGCCCTTCGCATCTCGATCTGGCCCAGAACTAGCGCAGTATGTTCCCGGGTAATCGGAGGTCACTTTGCTCAATCGTACCGATCGTCCGGCGCCGATGCCGGGCGAAGCCGAGGTCAAATATCTCGACGGCGATTTTCGCGTCATGCGGCCGGGCGCCTTCGTGCGCTGCGCCGTAACCGGAGCGCCGATCCCGCTCGAAGAGCTGCGCTATTGGAGCGTCGACCTGCAGGAAGCCTATGCTACGCCCGAGGCGGTGTTGCAGCGCATGGGTTCGGGCTATTTGCGCAGGGCGTGAGACGGCGTCCGCTTCACCGCTTGCAGCAGCATCTGCCGGAATAAATCCGCTTCCTCGATGACGAGCCGCACCGGCAAAGCGCTGGTCCGGGCCGCCAGCGTTTCGAGTTCCGGCTCGCCGGCCATGCGCACCAGGTCTTTCTCCGTGGTGACGAGGATCAGATTTTTGGCTTGCGCGCGGGCAATCAAGGCCGCCGCGTCCGCCGCCGTGTAGCGATGGTGATCGGGAAAGCTTGCCCGTTCGGCGACGTCGATGCCGGCGGCGGCGAGCGTGGTGAAAAATTTCTCGGGATCGCCGATGCCAGCGAAAGCCAATGCTTTGCGCCGGCCGATCGCCGCGATCACGCTGCGATCGGGCTCGAGCCGGGCGTGGAACATCACGAGCCCCTGCCGACGCACGCGCTCGATTACCGCGGCCGCGCCGTGGGGCGGACCGACAACGATCAGCGCCTGCGCGCGGTCAAGCTGCAGGGCGAGCGGCGCTCGCAGCGGGCCTGCCGGGATGATGTGGCCGTTGCCGATACCGCGGCGGCCGTCAACGACGACGATGGTGAGATCCTTGACGAGCGAAGCATTTTGCAGGCCGTCGTCCATCACCAGGACGCCCGCGCCGGCGAATTGGGCGAATTTCGCGCCGGCGACGCGATCGCGCGCGACAATGGTGGGTGCAAGCCGGGCGAGCAGCAGCGGCTCATCGCCGACGTCGCGGGCGCGGTGCAGCGTCGGATTGACCCGTACCGGACCGGCAAGCCGGCCGCCATAGCCGCGGCTGAGAAAGAACGGCAGTAGGTGCGCGGCATGCAAAAGCTGCGCGACCGCGATGGCAGCCGGCGTCTTGCCGGCGCCGCCGACGGTGAGATTGCCGAGACAGACGACTGGCAGACCGGCCTTCTGGCCGCTCGCCTGCAGGCGCAACGCCGCGACTGCGCCGTAGATAGCGGCGAAGGGGATCAGGAAGCTTCCTTTGCCGGGTTGCCACCAGAAGTCCGGCTCGCGCATGTCAGCATGATCCCGCACAGTGGACGCCGGGTTTGGGCAAGATCATGCTCCCACGAAATGCGCATGATCCCAACGAAATTTATAGCGACGCCCGCTGCTCCAGCCGAAGCTGCATCAGGTAAGGGTCGAGCGCGGCGAGCGTGCGCTTGAGCGCACCGCCGAGCCGGCCGACGGTTGCCGCTCCGGCGGCGGCGACCGTCTTGCGCGCCGCCGCGTCGCCGAGCCAGTCGCCAAGGCGCGCGGCGAGCGCCGCTTCGTCGGCGACCGGTTCGGCGCCATGCGCGGCGTCGAGCGTTGCGTAGATTTCGGCGAAGTTCCACACATGCGGGCCGTGCAGCACCGCGGCGCCGAGCCGCACCGCTTCAATGGGGTTCTGGCCGCCATGGCTCGCTAGCGAGCCGCCCATAAACACGATCGGCGCCACCCGGTAGACCAAGCCAAGCTCGCCCAGCGTGTCGGCCACGTAAACTGAGACATCCGGCATCGGCTGGGCGCGCTGCGAGCGCAGCGCCACGGTTAGCCCGGCGGCCTTGGCGATTTCGGCGATAGCCTCGCCGCGGGTCGGATGGCGCGGCGCGATCACGGTCAAGAGCTTCGGGAATTTGGCGCGCAAGCGGCCATGCGCGGCGATGATCGCGGCTTCTTCGCCGGGATGGGTCGAGGCCGCGGCGACGACCGGGCGGATGCCGATGATCTCCTTGAGCCGTTTGAGCGCCGCCTGATCGACCGGCGGCGGCGGCACGTCGAGCTTGAGATTGCCGGTCATCATCACCCGCGGCGCGCCGAGCTGCGCATAGCGCTCAGCGTCGGCGGCCGACTGCGTCAGACACATGTCGAAACGGCCGAGCAAGGCCGCAATCGTGCCCGGGATGAGCCGCCAGCGGCCAAACGAGCGTTCCGACAGTCGGCCGTTGACCAGGATCATCGGAATTTTGCGCTCCGCGCACGCCAAAATGAGATTGGGCCACAGATCGGATTCGACGAACAGCGCGAGACCAGGCTGCCAATGGTCGAGGAAGCGCCGCACGAAACGTGGGGCGTCGAGCGGAATGAACTGATGCAAAGTGCCGTCCGGCAGCCGTTGTTCCGCCAGCGCCGCGGAGGTGACCGTGCCGGACGTCACCAGCACAGCGAAATCCTGCGCCCGCAGCCGCTCGATCAGCGGCACCACCGCGAGCATTTCGCCGACGCTGGCTCCGTGCACCCAGATCAGCGGACCGCCGGGCCGGGCGATGGTCGCCTCACCGCGCCGCTCGGCGAGCCGCTCGGGGTGCTCCTTGCCGCGATCGAGCCGCCGCGCCAGCACCTGCTGCGCCAGCGGCGACCCGGCGGCGGAGGCCAGTCGATAGACGCGCAACGCCAACGGCACAGAACCGGCCACACTCAAACTCCACGCCGCGGCTTATCGACGAGCTCATAGGCCCGCCGCGTGGCCGCATTGAGCCGATCCTCCAGGAGACGGCGCGCCGCTTCAAGCCCCGCCTCGTCGGCGTCGGCCGGCACGCCGATCGGCTCGGCGGCGACGCCGGCGCCGCGGCCGAACGGCAGGTTGATGGTGGTGCGGTCCCAATTATCGAGCACGATGCGGCGGCTGGTGGCGATCGCACTCGGATAGATCGGTCGGCCGGAGGCCTGCGCCAGCTTGATGATGCCGAGCCCGGCGACGCGCGCGACTTTGGGCACGTCCGCCGACAGCGCGATCGAACTTCCTTCGGCGAGCGAATCGAGCATCGCCTGGAAGGCGGCAACGCCGGCTTTATGCACGAAACCGCCGCCGTGATTGCCGGAGCCGCGAATGGTGCCGACGCCAAGCCGCTGCGCGGCCACCGCATTGATCTCGCCGTCGCGATGCCGCGACACCAGCATATTCACTTTGTGCTCGATCTTGCGCGCCATCGGCGCCAACAGATGCTGCCCGTGCCAGAACGCCAGGATGATCGGCATATCCGCCTCGCCGCGCGCATAGATATCGGCCGGCTCCAGCGTGAAGCGGGTCGTGCTGCCGACAAAGCGCAGATATTCGGCGGCAACGATTCCGATCGTCACCTTGGCCCAGCGTTGTTGCCCGATCTGACGCCACAGCCGCATGCGTGCCTTTTAGCGTTGCGGCCCTTGGCTGTCCGGGTCGAGCAGGCGGTGCAAGTGAACGATGAAGTAGCGCATCTGGGCGTTGTCGACGCTGCCTTGGGCCTTTGCCTTCCATGCCACATAGGCGCTGGCGTAATTCGGATAAACGCCGACGATATCGAGCTTGTCGAGATCCTTGAATTCGATGTTCGACACGCTGTCGAGTTCGCCGCCAAAGACCAGATGCAGCAGTTGCTTGGGCTTGGGAGTGTCAGACATGGTGTTCAATCCGCGCGCTCAATACGCGATTTATGAAAACGCCAGGCGTCCATCCCCGAAGAGTTCGATAAGCGCCGTGTGCCTGTCCCGGCCGGCCGCGACGAGCATCCCGTGCCGCGGCACGGGACCGTTGTAGGTCACAGTTCCGCCCGTCACGGACGTCAGTGCGCCGCCCGCTTCGTGCACCAAAAGATCAGCCGCCGCAAGGTCCCAATCGTGGCTGTTGCCGCCGGCAAAGGCCACGTCGCAGGCGCCTTGCGCGACCTGGGCGAGGCGGAGCGCGAGCGAGCGCAACCGCGGCATCGCCGTGAACGGCGGCATCACAGCGTTCAGCCGTTCGAGCAAGCTGCGCGGGCCGGCGATGCGCGTGCCGGCAAGTTCGGCCCCCGTGGTCGCCGCGATCGCGATGCCGTTGCAGGTGGCGCCCGCTTGCGCGCGGGCGGCAAAGAATTGCTCGGTGACCGGCGCGTAAAGGCAGGCCACGACCGGTCTGCCGTCCTCGACCAAAGCCGCCGACACCGCCCAATCCGGCAGGCCGGCGATATAGGCGCGGGTGCCGTCGATCGGATCGACGATCCAGACGTGGCGGGCGGCAAGCCGCGCCGGATCATCGGCGCTTTCTTCCGACAGCCAGGCGATGCCGTCATTGCCGGCGGTGAGCCGCGTGCGCAATAGGTCGTCGACGGCGATGTCGGCTTCGCAGACCGGCGACGCCGCCGGCCCCTTGGTCCAGTTCTTCAGCGCCGTGCCGAACATCGAACGCGCCAGCGCGCCCGCATCGCGGACGGCTGCTTCGAGCTGCGCCGCAAATTGCGAAAGGTCGTCGACCTTAATGGCCGGCAACAGTGAGGCCCTCCACGCGCATCGTCGGCGCATTGGTGCCGAAGCGGAACACGAGGTCGTTTCCCGGCGTGAGCTTTAAGAACATCTCGGTCAGATGCCCGGCGACGGTGACTTCGCTCACCGGATAAGTGCGCTTGCCGTTCTCGATCCAGAAACCGGCCGCGCCGCGGCTATAATCGCCCGTCACCATATTGACGCCGGTGCCGATCAGATCGGTGACGTAGAAGCCGTCTTCGATCTCGGCGACGAGTTCGTCCGGACCTTTCGTTCCGGGCGCGAGATAAAGATTGCTCGGGCCGGGCGATGGCACCGAGGACACGCCGCGTTGCGCATGGCCGGTGGTCTGCAGATTAAGCTCGCGGGCGGTGGCGCAATCCAGAAGCCACGTCTTGAGCACGCCGTCCTCGACCAGCTTGAGCGCGCGCGTGGCGACGCCCTCGGCGTCGAAGGCGCGCGAGCGCTGCCCGCGCTTGCGCAACGGGTCGTCGATAATGGCGATGCCGGGCGCGAAAATCCTTTGCCCGAGCTTTTCCCGCAAAAAGCTCGTCTTGCGCGCCACCGCGGCGCCGTTGGCGGCGCCGGCGAGGTGATTGACCAGCGAGCCGGAAATGCGCGCATCGAACACCACCGGCACGCGGCGCGTCGCCACTTTGCGCGGATTGAGCCGCTCGACCGCCCGCGCGCCGGCGCTCCGCCCGACCTTGTCGGCGGCTTCGAGGTCGCCGGCGTGCAGCGTCGAGGAGAAATCGTAATCCTGCTCCATGCCGGTGCCTTCGCCGGCGATCGCCGACATCGACACCGAATGCCGCGAGCCAAGCGTGGCGCCGCGAAAGCCGTGGCTCGTCACCAGCACCATGCCGCCGATGCCGGCCGAGGCCGAGGCGCCGCCGGATTTGCTCACGCCTTTGACGCCGAGCGCGGCGTCCTCCGCCTGGCGGGCCCGCCGCTCCAACAGGTCGACGCCCGGCATGTCGGGATCGAGCAGATCGAGATCGGGAAAGGCGCGGGCAAGAAGCGCCGGATCGGCCAGCCCGGCGAATTTGTCTTCCGGCGCGACGCGCGCCATGGCGATGGCGCGCTCGGCCAGCGCATCGACGCCGTCGCCTCTGATGTCGTTCGTCGAGATCGATGCCTGGCGTTTGCCGACCAGAACGCGCAAGCCGACGTCATCGCTTTCGGAACGCTGTGATTCCTCGACCGCGCGGTCGCGCACATCGACCGACAGCGACACCGAGCGCACCGCGACCGCGTCGGCCTGGTCGGCGCCGGCGCGCCGCGCCGCGGCGACGAGGCGGCAGGCGAGATCGGTGAGGGCGGATTGATCGAGCAGCGAGGACATTTGCGGTTGGCAATCGGTTTATGTGGATGTGGCGGTCAAAACAAGCCGGGTGCCACAAGCCGGCAAAAGCGAGCGCGTGCCGCGAAGATGTGGGCGCGTGGCGCCCGATTCAATGCACTGCAACCATGTTTCCCGGGCGCAGCGCGGCGCGGAGCGGTGCGCCGCAGACCCGGGAACGATCCCGGACCGTCTGCGGTGCAGCATTTCACGCCGCACCGCGTCCGGGACACAGGCAAACTGCCTGCATTTTCCGGCTCTCGGCAACCAGTCGTCAATCATGCGGCCGCGCTACGTCCCCTTAACCAGGATCCTTAAGCCCGTTCCGACCGCGCTGTGGCATGGTCGGGACCATAACCGGGCGGCAACAGCCCGGCGGGAGCCGAAGCTTTTTCGGGGCGTCAAATGGAAGCCGGCAGGATCGCTGCCGGGTCGGGCCGCGCGTGGGCATGCCCGCAGCGGCTCGACCCTTTCTCTCTGCCCGTGCGTTTCGAAACCGCCGACGAGGCGGCCGACGGGCGCCGCCGCATCGTCGACCTGCACCGCGAACGCGTCGTGCTGCGGCGGTCGGTGCGCGGCATGCGCATGGCGCTCAACATGCCGGTCGCAGCCTTTCGCGGCGTGGCGATCCGCCTGCACCGCGAGGCCGGCGCTTCTTCTGAAAATTCTGCACCGACGTCGATCGCCGTGGTGCTCGAACACGACGATCCGGCGTTGTCGCTGCCGCTGTTTGCTGCCGCCGAGACCGACGACATCGTCGCCGAATGGCAAAGCTGGGGCCGCGTGCTCGGACTGCCACTGCTGGTCGCCGAAGGCGATGGCAATTTGCGCGAACCGTTCGCGCGATTGGGCGCGCTGCGCATCGAAGCGCCGAGCTTTCGCCGCCGCCGCCGCACCGCTATCGCGCGGCGCCGGCCGTCGCGGCTCCTGCGCCGCCGGCCCGGCCAATTGCCGGCGACGCCGCTGGTGCATCGCGGCGAGCGCGAGATCATCGCGCGGAATTAGGTTCATCTCTATTTGCCTCCTGCATGGCGACACCTCTCCCCACCGGGGTGAGGTGATGCGCAAGCGCACACCCTCCCGTTCCCGCAAGACGGCTTCGCCCGCGGGTCGCCCGATCTCAGCCACGTGAAGCGCCTTCGCTCGCTCTGCGAGCATGGCCTTAAAGCGCGAAGCGGGAGCAAATGGAATGGCGAGGGGTGGTTGGCCTCGCCGTGTCTCTTCGCTTTGCCGTTTCGCCAAAAAATGAAAGGACGCGGAACGCCGGAAAGACGCTGGGTCCTAACCTCCGCACCTGTTTAGGGTGCGGCGCCATCCCCGAATGGAGGGGACAGCTCGCCTTGCGGCGTTCCACCACGGCTCTGCCCAAGGGGTGTGTAGTCCCTTGGTGCGATCCGGGCCAGGTTTCGTGGGCAAACCATCCAAGGGGCGGGGGTCACTCCGCCGACGGCCTCACCCACATCCAGCGACGCACCCCGCATGCCGGTCGTAATGCCGGCAGACATGATGCCCGGACCGCCCGGGAACAGGTAGCAAGCCTGCCCGCGGGCTCCGCCTCTCGCCCCACCGCCGCGATCTGCCTCCGCGGCGGCGTCCTTCCCCGAGCGAGATGATTCGGTGACATATGTAGCGGAACAAGAGACGATTGTCAAGTGTGGTCTCATGAAAAGTGACACACTGCAATGCTGTTTCGCTCATCATTCACGCCACCGAGCTAGGCGCTCCCGGTATCGTTCCTTCGATGTTCGCTCGGCGTCGCGATCGTCTACGTCGTCGTCGTTTTCCTCGAGCGACAGCATGATCAAGGCGAAACCTTGGCCCTGCAGGTACACCTGTTCGTAGAGAGTCGGTGCTCGACTGCCCCGCTGTATGTCCAACCAGACGCCAGCGTCCGTCTCATCGATTTCGCTCGCCCCACGCTGCTGGTGAATTTTTCGCGTAAGTAACGAGCGTTGCGGTACGGGCGAGTTGCTCGGGACAGCAATGAACGGAAAGCGCAGCCCATCTGTATAAACGCGGAGGACACGTTCATGCTGACTTATAATGACAGCGACCGGCTCGGTTCGATAGGTAACGTAAGCTCGACTTACCGCTTCCATGCTGACCTTGTATTGTTCCGACAGCGCGGCCACGTGTTGAAGGTCAGGGTCTTTCAGTTGATTGGCGTCCCGTCGAAATCTTGGTGGCGGCAGTAAGATCAGAGAAGCAAACCGGTTGGCTTCGACTTCCATGCGACGTCGACGATCTTGTTCGTCGGAGTGAGTCACCCTCGTTGAAGTGGTCCGACTTGAAGTATGTCATTTGGCATCAAGGAGGACCGACATGCCGAGGAAGCGATACAAGCCTGAGGAGATTGTTGCGAAGCTGAGGCAGGTGGATGTGCTGGTCTTGCAAGGGACGAGCATGGCCGAAGCGATCCGCCAGATTGGCGTGAGTGAAGTGACGTTTTATC
>JASHOX010000253.1 GCA_030038415.1 Xanthobacteraceae bacterium | reverse complement strand
TGGAACGAGATGAACGCGGTGGTGTTCGCGGTAGTGAAGAAATACGGCGGCTCGATCTCGGCCGAGCACGGTATCGGCGTCATGAAGCGCGATATCCTGCCGTCGGTGAAAGATCCGGTGGCCTACGATCTGATGCGCAGCCTCAAAGCCCTGCTCGACCCCAACGGCATCCTCAATCCCGGCAAGGTGCTGTAGCGGCCGATCAGGCCAGCGGCTGGCCGGCCAAGTCCTCGGCCCGTTCGATGGCAACGAGAACCGCATAGCCCTTCTTGTCCGGATCGTTCTTCTTCTCCGGCTCGATGAGCCGTTTCCAGACCTCGTCATAAACCGGTCCGGATTTGTGCACTTTGGCGCGACCGTAGAGCCGCAGGATGCCGCCTTTCGGCAAAATGCCGGCGTCGCGCAGCGCCGTCTTGCGCATGAAGACCGTCACCGGCGTGCCGTCGACGAGATTGCCGGCCGTCGTGCCGCGGCCGCGCTCCCATAGCGCGACGTGCTCGTCGTCGAACACCATGACGCTGCCGCGCGGCGTGATCTGGGCAAAACCGTTCGGCAGCACGGTGCCGATCAGACAGACATTCGCCGGGTAGGCGGTATTGATGTGCTCGTGCAAGGGTTGCGGAATCTTGGCCAATTTCCTCTCCTGAAAAAAACTGCGCCGCGGACCTTGCCATAGCGCAGCGCCGGCCGGAAGCGCGGTCGCGGCGCGCCTGGATCAGCGCGGTGCGAGCGGAATCGCGGCTTGCAATGCTTCGCCGTCGGTCGCCTCGGTGACGGTCAGCCCGCACAGCCGGCATTCGAAGGTCTGCAGTTGGACCAACGCAGTTGAATTGGGGACTGAAGCCGAAAGCTGCATGGAGGCGGCACAGTGTGGGCAACACGGCCCGGGCTTATAGGTGCTTCTAGTCTGCATTGATGGAAGCTCCCAAATCAGCGGCCATATCTGCCGTTATCTTGGGTCCGACTTTCGCCGGGGGACCGTGGTCCACCGCCAAATCGTCGGCGAATTCCTTCACGCCCTGCGATCCGGAGTGCGTATCGCGCCGCTTTGTCAGGCGGCTCCAGGCCAGGACGGGAAATTCAGCGATCGCCGGCAACGGGTCGTCGGCCGCAAAACCCGCAAAAACCAGTTTCTTGCGGAAGCCGGCAAGATAATCGCCTACCGTCAAAACGCCGCGCGATATTTCCGCAAACGCCGCCAGAATGTCCCGGCTCGCATACATCCACGCAACCCCGGTCTTGGCGCCCGCGCAAGCGCGCGGGGCGTCCTGGCCGAGCGCCTGCCGCCAGGCCAAATAGGGAAAATCCACGCCGGCAAGCTCGCCAAGCGCGCTCCACGTCCAGAAGCGGCCATTGACGTCCAGAAGCTTATAGCGCCGATCGCGCCGGTCGTATTTGAATTCAATTTCGACAACGCCGGTGTAATTAAGCGACTGCAGGAACCGGCAAGCCAATGTTTCGACCTGCTCCTGCTCGACCGTCTCGACGAAGGTGCTCGAGCGGCCGAAATCGATCGGATATTGACGCGCTCGCCGCGCGACCAACGCGGCGACCGGCTTGCCGCGGTCCCACAGCCCGGCATAGGAGAATTGCGCTTCGCCATTCCCCGGAATCCACTCCTGAATAATCACCGCATCGTCGCCGACCAGCGCTGTTGCCCGCCGGTAAAGCGACAGCAATTCGTCGCGATCGTCCGCCTTCCAGGCTTTTGCTCTGGTCAATTCGTTGATGGCGTCGCGGCGCGCCGGCTTGAGAACGACCGGGAACCGGAGCTGCGGCTGCCGGACCGTTTCCCAGTCGCAAGCCTGAAAGCTTCGCGGGCAGT
The DNA here is from genome assembly GCA_030038415.1 of Xanthobacteraceae bacterium. Taxonomy (GTDB): domain Bacteria; phylum Pseudomonadota; class Alphaproteobacteria; order Rhizobiales; family Xanthobacteraceae; genus BOG-931. The sequence continues at coordinate 11,097 of JASHOX010000253.1, read as the reverse complement.
CGATGCCGAGCGCCGCCGCGCGCCGATAAGTCAGGCGCTTGTCGTAAGCCCATTGGGTGGTGTCCCAGCTCGCCGTCGCCACACAAAAGTGCGACGCGAGCAGCGCATGATTTTGCGCGATCAAGCGCATATCTTCGTCGCCGGTGGCAAAAAGCACCCATCCCTTCAAGCCATGCCGCACCGCGACGTCGACAATCGACGCAACCGCGTCGGGATGTTCGGCGCCGGGCCAAGAAAAGCTGCGTTGCACATAGCGCGAGAGTCTTGGCAGCGGGTGGCTGGCGAGGAGCCACACTGGAATGCCGCGGCGTCCGAGACTGCGCGCCACCGCGATGCTGACGTGAGCGCCGCCGACGACCAGCGCGCCGGGCGGCGCACCAGGATCGCCGCCGTGAGCGGCCGTCGACGCCGCCTGCCGTGTCATAGCCGTTTCCGTTCGGCGTCGAGGAGCGCCGGCGCTCCTTGAGCGAGAAGATCGAAATGGCCATCGGCGCCGGCGCGTGACGAGCGGCTGCGGTTTCCCAAGGCCCGTGCGACCCGCCGCGCCGCGAATCCGGCGCCGGCGATAAACCGCAACAGCGGTCCGAAGCTTGAGACGGCCGCGGCGCCGATGAAATGCAGACCGGCGACGCTCGATTCAAATCCGGCGGACAAGACGGGAGAATCGCCGTGCCGGACGATGCGGCTGCGCAATTGCGGATCGAGTATTTGCATCTTATCGACGCTCATTCGGTAGCCGGTCGCCAGCAGGACATGATCGACGCAGCGGGAGCCGCCGTCCAATGTCAGGGCGATACGATCGCCGTCCCGGCGCGCCGCAACGATGCGCGTTCCTTCGAGGCGCGGAATATCTTGCAAGCGCGGCCGCAGCCACAGGATCGCGGTGGGATGCAGGCAATGCTCATTGAGCCGGTCGCGGGCTGCCGCCGGCAGATGGTGGATAAACGCCGGCGCTTCGACCAGCCAGTTGTACGGAAACGGCCCGACCTGCGACGGCGGGATCAGCGCCTTTCCCAGCAATGCGCGCACGCCATTGCGCAAAGCGCTGCGGTTGCCGGGATCGGCGTTCCACACCAAACGTCCCCGACAGATGATTTCCACATCCGCGCCGGCCTCGTGCAGCAGCGCCGCCGATTCGCAGGCGCTTTGTCCGCGGCCGATGACCGCGACGCGGCGTCCCCGGAATTGCGCGGAGTCGGTGTGCTCGCACGAGTGGCTCACCAGGCTGCGCGGCAGGCCGTCGAACTCCGCGGGCCGATGTTCGTGATGAAGGAGCCCGGTCGCCATGACGACGCGGCTCGCGAAAATGTTCTCGCCGTCTTCGAGCACGAGGCGAAAGCCGCCGTCGCGGGGCGCTACCCGAACGACCGTTCGCGTATCGAGATCGGGCGCCACGCGGTCCTTAAACCACGTTCCATAATCGATGAAATTCTCGACCGGCAACAGCTCGGGCCGCGCCAGACCCATTTCGCCGAAATAGTCGTCGAGCCGATAGCGGCCGCGGGGCTCGGCGATATGTGTCGCGATCCAAGGCGAACGAAGCTTCATGCCAATCGGCATGTTGCGCCGCCAAAAAGACATTGCCTCGCCGAACACGCGGACCGAGACATCGACGGCGCGCAAGTGCGCGGCCGTCGCCAAGCCATAGGGGCCGGCGCCGATGATCGCGACATCGCAGCTGTTATCGGGACGATTAACGACGATATTCATGCGAATTTGCCGGAATTTTCGCGGTATCACTCGACCGGAAATGTAGCGGCGGCTGGTTTTGATTTTATCAACGGACCGCGATCGAACGGCAAAAACCGCGCGATATCGCGGCGGATGCTCGGCTTTCGGTGTGATATCGCCCTTATCGTAAACCAAGCGTTGCCCGCTCGAGGGGGCAGCGTCAGTTTAAGGCTGACATAGACAAAGCCAGGCGCGAATATCGATCCGGTGCCACAGCGGAAGCACGGAGAGGGAACGCCGAAAATGGACAAGCTGATCATCACCGTCGCCTGCGACTCGCGGACGTCCTATCCGATCAATCACTATTGTCCGCCGCAAGAGGATATCGCCGGCGTCGCTGAACAATATATCGACGGCATCAAGGCCGGCGCCGCGATTGCCCACATCCACGGCATCCGCACGCTCGAAGAATCGCTGCAGGCTGACGGCAAGCAGGTCTCCCGCATCGATCACGATGGCTGGAAGCGTCTGCAGGAAGCCATCCTCGCCAAGACCGATCCGGTAATGCAATTCGGCGTCGCCAGCGCGCGGCTGGGGGAGAAGGTCAAGCTGATGACGCTGCACCCCGACATGATGGCGGTCGCGTTCAACGCGCACGATGAATACTTCAATCCCGACCCGCAATTTCCGCCCAAGCGCATGATGGCGATCCATCCGGTCGAGGAATTGCTCGCTTACGCCAAGGCCGCCGTCGAGCATAAAGTGAAGCTCGAAGTCGAATGCTTCCATACCGGCGCATTCTGGCATCTCGAATTCGTGCGCAAGCAGGGTTATCTGCAAAGCGCCTACACCACTTTGTTTCTCGGCTGGCCCGGCGGCACCTGGACGCCGCCAACCGAGAAGGCGCTAATCTACATGGTCGATCACTTGCCGAAAAACTGCATCTGGAACGTCAGCGTGATGAATCCGCAAAAGCAATGGGATCTGCTATCGCTTGCGGTCTCGCTCGGCGGCCATGTCCGCGTCGGCTACGAGGACAATCCCTATATCGCGCCGGGCGAGCTCGCCAAGAACAACGCGATGCTGGTCGAGCGGATGATGAAGATCGCGCAAGGGCTGGGCCGCGACGTGGCGACGCCGCAGGAGGCGCGCCGCATCCTCGGTCTTGCTTCGAGTTGATCGATCGAAAGCTTCGCTGTCGCCGCTAAGCAGCATTATCCAGCGTCACGCCGCCATAAACCGCCTGGAAGTCGATCTCGGAAGCCGGGCCCGGACGCTTGAACAGATAGCCTTGCAGCGAGGTCACGCCGGCCAGCCGCAACAGCCGGTACTGATCCACCGTTTCGACGCCTTCGGCGGTGGTCGCGATGTCGAGGCTCTGCGCCAGAGTGAGCGTCGCCGAAATGATCGCGGCGCATTCGCTGCGCTTGGTCAGGTTCTGGGTGAACGACTTGTCGATCTTGATCCGGTCGAACGGGAACATCGCCAGCTGGCTGAGCGAGGAATAGCCGGTGCCGAAATCGTCGAGCACGATGGTGATGCCCATGGCCTTGAATTGGCGCAGCGCCGGCAGACATTCCGCCGCCGATTCGATCAGCGCCGTCTCGGTGATCTCGAGCTCCAGCCGCTCCGGCGGCAGCCCGGTATCGGCCAGCACCCGCGTCACCGCGCCCGGCAAATCCGTCTTGCGGAATTGCACCAGCGACAGATTGACGGCGACCTTGACCGCGGCCGGCCAGGTCGCCGCTTCCTTGCAGGCCGCGCGCAACACCCAATCGCCGAGCTGCGTGATCAAGCCGGTCTCCTCGGCGAGAGGAATGAACAAGTCCGGATAGATCAGGCCCTTGGTCGGATGGCGCCAGCGCACGAGTGCCTCCGCGCTGCATATCCTGCGCGTCTTGGAATCGACGATCGGCTGGTAGTGAAGCTCGAACTCGTTCTGCTGCACGGCGCGGCGCAAATCGCTTTCGATCTCCTGGCGCGCACTCGCGATCTCGCTCATCTCCGGATCGAAGAAGCAATAGCCGTTGCGGCCGGCCGATTTCGCCCGATAGAGCGCGAGATCCGCCATTTTCAACAAATCGTCGGAATCGGTCTCGTGCTCGAACGCCAGCGCGATGCCGATGCTGGTGCCGATACCGATGTTGCCGCCATCGATGACGAACGGTTGGCGCAACATCTCGATGATGCGTTCCGCCAGCAATTTGGCGGCCTCGCGCTGATTGCTCTCGCCGGCCTGTATGACGGCGAATTCGTCGCCGCCGAGCCGGGCCAGCACGTCGGTCTCGCGCAGCAGCGATTTCAGGCGGGTCGCGACCTCGATCAGCAGCGCGTCGCCGGCGGGATGGCCGAGCGTATCGTTGACCTGCTTGAAACGGTCGAGGTCGAGGAGCAGCACGGTGAACGGCTCCTGCAGGCGGCGCTGCCGCGCCGCGGCTTCCTCGATTTTCTGGATCAAGGCGGCGCGGTTGGCCAATCCGGTCAGCGCGTCATGGTGCGCCAGAAAGGCGATGCGCTGCTCGGCCTTCTTGCGCTCGGTGACATCCTCGATGACGGCGATCATGCATTTCGGCTCGCCCCGGCTGTTCTTGATGACCATGCGGCGTGTCGACTGCATGCGCGGCCCGCGCATCGGCGTATTGACCTCGATTTCCTTGTAATTGATGTGATCGCTGTCCTGCAGCGATTCCGTGTCGGCGTTGTCGATGGCTTTGGCATCCTGGGGCCTATGGATGTCGTACGACGTGCGATCCAGCATCTCGCTGCGCGGGATGCCGAGCATGGTTTCGAATGCCCGATTGACGAGAAGATATTTGCGCGTCTTGGCGTCCTTCACGACGACGGAAACCGGAATGTTCTCGATGATCGAGACGAGAAACTTTCGGGTCTCGTCGAGTTCCTGTTCGGCGCGCCGCTGCTCGGTGATGTCGATATGGGTGGCGACCCAGCCGCCGTCGGGCATCGGCCGGTGGCTGACCGCGTAGACATGGCCGTCGCGCAGCGCGTTTTCGACATAATAAGGAGTGCGCTTGGCTACTTCAGCCAGACGGGTATCGATATATTGCTCGGTGTCCTGGGGTGACATTCCGGCGCGGACCCGCGCTTGGAGGATCGAACGCAGCGTGGTCCCGGGTTTGACGTCTTCGGGGTCAAGCCCGTACATTTCGCCGTAACGCGCGTTGCAGACGACGAGCCGCTGCTCCGAATCGAACATGCACAGACCGTGCGCCATGTTCTTGAGCGCGGTGTTGAGCAGACGATTGGAATGCTCGAGCGACTGCTTGGAACGGCGCAGCTCCGCCGCGGCAGCCAATATATACGCCTGCTGGGCGCTGCCGAAAATCATCACTATCAGAACGATCGCGGTCAAAATCGTTCCGACGATGATGTATTTGCCCAGCGTGGCATCGGCCTGCTGATAGATATCGGCTTTGGCCAAGCCGACGACAGCGATCAGAGGCATTCCCGCGAGCTTGCGGTAGGACATCAATCGGCTGACGCCGTCGAACCTCGCCTGGCTTTCCGAATTATTCCAGTAGGTCCCCGCCGTGCTGTGCGCCAAATGGCTGAATAACAGCGAACGGAGGATGGAAGTTCCGGCCAGTTCACGGTTCGCCCGGTCCTGACCGCCGCGCGCCAGCAAAGTCCCATCGGTGTCGGCCAAGGCGACAACGCCGGACTTACCGAGGTCAAGCGAGCTGAAGAATCTCTCCAGCTCATCGACGCCAAGCGAGCTTACCGCCACTCCGGCGAACGAGCCGTCGGGATTGGTCATGCGACGGCCAAATTCGAGGGTCAGTCGTTTGGTGACATTTCCGACGATCGGATCGCTGATGTAAAGCTGATCCGACTTCTGGTCGCGCGGCTCCTTAAACGGTGCGCGGTCGCCGACATAGACCGGAGACGCCAGCGATCGCAAACTTGACTGTGTCACGAAACCGGCGGCGTTGGCGATGCCAAATTGCACTGTCAAATCGTTATGCGCCTGGTTGCGCGCGACCCACGCCGCGAGGTCGAAATGCTCCGGATCCCTCACATAGTCCCGCCGCAGCTCCAAGAGCGCACTGTCGGACTCCTGAACGACCCGGCGGATATATTCCTCCAGCACGCGGGTCAGGTTGCCGCCCTGGCGCACGGCGTCTTGGTAGGCGCCTTCGTGCTCCTGGCTGGAGAGCAGATAAATGCCGATCCAAATGATGGCGATCACCGCGACGCCAAGATAGGTCGTGGTCTGCCGAAGCGATCGTAGCCAATTTGTCATGCCGCAGAAACGCAAAGCGCCGCCAGTTATCGTCTGACGCGCTTTGTCATAACTGATATTTGTTACTACGCTGTTGTACGGAGGCGCGCTGAAGGAAGGATTCAATAACCTTTATTGCCCGTTACCGCATGATTATCGTGGTTTTACCCTCGCGCCGCCGAGCTTTAATTTCCAAATAGGCGCGCGGGCGTATCGACAAAGATGCGGTGTCGGGTTTTCTCGTCTGGCGTCCAATCATGGAACAGATCGAGCAAATGGCCGTCGTCGGGCATGACTTCGGCGGCAATCGAGGGGTGCGGCCAGTCGGTGCCCCACATCAAGCGTTCCGGATTGGCGCGGATGAGCGCGTCATGCAGCGGCCGCGCGTCGGAATAGTCCGGAAACCGCTCCGACAGCCGATACACCGCCGATAGCTTGACGTGGACGTGGCCGTCGCCGACGAGCTTCAGCAAGACCTGGAAATTCGCATCATCGACGCCGGCGCTCGCCGGTACCATGCCGAGATGGTCGACGATCACCGGCATTTGGCGCGAGACCTCGCGCAGATAGCTTGCCGCGCCGACGAGCATGCGGTGATCGCAGAAAATCTGCATGACCCAGCCGAGATCGGCCATCGTCGTGCGGAACGCTTCGTACACGTCGAAGCCGACGCCGCGCACGTAGTCGAATTTTTGCGGAAACAGATGAAAGCGCAAGCCGCGCATGCCGAGCTTGTGCCAATCGCGCAACACTTGCGGCTCGATCCGCGTATCGGTGATGGCGACACCGCGCAGCCGCCGCGGAAAGCGCGCCAAGGCATCGAGCAGGACGCGATTGTCGTAACCGTGCGCGTTGCCTTGTACCACAAGGCCGTTGGCGAAGCCGAGATGGTCGAGCAGCGCGATCAGCCGCTCGACCGGCGCATCGGGCGGCGTATAGCCGCGTCCCGGCGCGTAGGGAAATTTGTCCGCCGGCCCAAAAATGTGGAAATGCGAATCCCAGGCGCCGGGCGGCGGCTTAACGCGCGGCCGTTTCGGCTGCGGCACCGGGCCGGCAATGCGCGGCGGCTCGAAGGGCTTGGCCATCATCCCAACTTGATGTTGGCGTCCTTCACTACGCGGCTCCAGAGTTGCATCTGAGCTACGACGAAGGCGCCAAATTCGGCCGGCGTGTTTTGGTGCGATTGGACATTGAGCTCGGCGAACCGCGCCGTCACACTCGGCGACATGATCGCCGTGTTGAGACCGGCATTCAGCTTCTGCACGACGGCGGCGGGCGTGCCGTGGGGGACGAAAACGCCGTTCCATTCGAAAGCCTCGAAGCCCGGCAGCGTATCGGAAATCGGCGGAATATCCGGCAGGCTGGCGAGCCGGCCTTTGCCGGTATGGGCAATGGCTTTCAATTTGCCGGATTTGATCAGGCCGACCACCGAAGAGCCATTGGCAAAGAAGAATTTCACCTGGCCGGCCATGACGTCGGTCAGCGCCGGACCGCCGCCGCGATACGGCACATGATTGATCTTCAGCCCTGTTCTCTGTTTGAACATTTCGAGACAGAGATGCTGCAGGGTGCCGTTGCCGGATGACGCCATATTGATGCCGTCGGGAGACGACTTGGCGAGAGCGATGACGTCGGCGACGCTTTGCACCGGCACAGACGGCGTGACCACGAGAATGTTGGGCACCAGGGAAACCAGAAAGACCGGATCGAAGTCCTTGCGGTAATCGAACGGCAGATTTTGATAGAGCGAGCCGTTGACGGAGAACGCCGTGGCGTCGTGCAAGATCGTGTAGCCGTCGGGCGCGGCTTTGGCGACCACCTCCTCGCCGATCGTGCCGCCGGCGCCGCCGCGGTTTTCGATAGCGAATTGCTGGCCGAATTGCTCGCTCAACGCTGCATAGACGATCCGCGCTGTGGTGTCGGCGCCGCCGGCCGGCGGATAAGGCACGATCACCCGCACGGTCCGGTCGGGCCAGCCGGCTTGCGCATCGGCCAGGCCGGCCAATGGCGCGGCCGTCATAGCCGCCAAAAGCATGCGTCGCGTGAGCTTGATTCTGGCCATCGTTTCCCTCCCCGACTTTGGCGACAACTTAGCACCGCTGCCAGACCGAAAAAGACCCGGAAGCGAAGTCGACGGCGGACACGCGGGCAGGTCCTAGTCCGCCGCCGATAATTCGGTCGCGACAGGAGCAAATCGGGTGGCTATCGCCGATAAGCCTGGCAATGTTAAGCGAACAGACGAAGGCGGTTCGTGAGCGTCAAGCCGGCATCGGCCAACCATCCACGCATGTTCTACGGCTGGCTGGTCGTTGCCGGCGCCTTCACCGTCACTTTTGTCGGATTCGGCTGCGTCTGCTTCGCTTTCGACGCCAGTGGCAGCTATACGCTGCCGATCCAGGCCAGCATCGCCGCCAATGTAATCGCAGCGGCCATCATCGCCCTCTCGGCAGAGAGGATGACCAAATACGCCCAGACAGACGAACCAAGAAGAAGCGCGTGATTCCGCTCAGGTGAAAGCGCGCGGCTTCCAAGGGATCAAGACGTGCTCGGCCCAGTTCACCGCGCGATTCAGCGCGACCGCCAGCGCCGCGATCACGATCAAAGGCGCAAAATATTTGGCAAGCGAAAGCGTCTCGCCATAGAATTGAAACATGTAACCGATGCCGGTTGCGACGATCAGCAATTGCCCGACGATGATGCCGACCAGTGCGCGGCCGACTGCGATACGCAAGCCGGCGAAAATATAGGGCAGCGCCGACGGCAGCACGACAATGTGCAAAATCTCGCTTTTGGTGCCGCCAAGCGAGCGCGCCACCTCGACCAGAAAACTGTCCGCCTCCTTGGCGCCGGCCTCGACAGTCAGCAGTTGCGGAAACACCGCCGAGACGAAGACGAACACGATGAGGGTCAACTGGCCGACCCCAAACCAGGCGATGAAAAGCGGCAGCCAGGCGATGTTGGGGATCGACCAGAATATGAAAATGTAGGGATCGAGAATTCGCGCCGCCGGCCGGAATATGCCGAGCACCAGTCCAAGCGAGGTGCCGATGACAAAGGCGATGCTCAGCCCGACGGCGAACGGCCAGACGGTCTGGCCGGTGGCGCGAATGAGCTCGCCCGAGGCGGTCAGCTCGACGAACGCGGCGGCGACCTTGGCCGGCGATGGCAGAATAATCGGCGGCACGTTCATACTCACGATTTGCCACAGCGCGACGAACGCAATCGCTGACAGCGCGGTAAGGACGTAGTGGTTCGAGGCCAGCGTCGCGAGTGCCGATTTTCCATTGCGCTTGGCGGGAGACGTGAGCCGATCGGCGGACTGCGTCATAGCTCCTCCTTGATGCTTTGCCAGGCGATGCTGCGCAAATGCGCGAAACCCGCCTCGGCGCGTGCGTCATAGCTGTAGCGCGGATGCGGCAGCTTCACCTCCAGCACCTGTTTGATGCGCCCGGGGCGGCGCCCCATGATGACGACGAGATCGGAAAGATAAATCGCCTCGTCGAGATCGTGGGTGATGAACAGCACCGTGCTTTTCACGCGTCCCCACAGGCTGAGCAGCTCATCCTGCAGCACGGCGCGAGTCTGCGCGTCGAGCGCGCCGAACGGTTCGTCCATCAGCAGGATCTCGGGCTGCCGCACCAGCGCCCGCGCCAGTCCGACGCGCTGCTGCATGCCGCCGGAGAGCTGATACGGATAATAATGCTCAAAACCTTTGAGGCCGACCATGGCAAGCGTGGCGCCGACCAGATCGGTCTCTTGTGCAGTGAGATTGCGGCGATGCGCCTGCAGCTGAATGCCCAAAGCTACGTTGCTCTGGACGCTCTTCCACGGCATCAGCCCGATGGCCTGGAACACCATCGACATTTTCGGGCTTGGGCCCGTGAGCTGGTCGCCGTCGAGGCGGATTTCGCCGCCGTCCCAGGGAACGAGCCCGGCCGCCATGCGCAATAGCGTGGTCTTACCGCAGCCGCTCGGCCCGACCACGCTGACAAAGCGCCCGCCGTCGACCTTCAGGCTGAAATCGGCAAGCGCCAGCAGATTTTCGCCGGTCGGACTTTTGTAGCTCTTGCGGACGTTGACGAACTCAAGCTCGGGCATCGTTGACAGACTCGAACCGGCGTTGGGTGCCTACCGATCGCCGGCTCGCCCGGCCGAGGCCTATTTCGCAGCCGCGGCCTATTTCGCGGCCGCAGCCTTGGCTCCGTCCCAGTCCGGGACATCCGGCAGACCTGGAGTGCCCTTAACCACGCCCATTTTGTCAAGCGCGGCTTGCAGCGGGCCGGTATCATAGAGATCGGCCGGCTTCGACAAATATTGGTTGGGACTCTCGCTGCGCAGCTTGAAAAACAGGTCGATGATCTTCTGCGTCGCGGCGAAGTTGATGCCGCCGTTAACCGAGAAATAGCCGCCGTCGCGGAACAGCTGCCACGCCGCCTTAAGCTCCTGGTCGTTCAGGCCCGCTTCCGGATAGATTTTCTTCGCCGCGTCAATCCATGAATCGGCGTTGTTCTGCCACTGCCGGTTAGCGTCGAGCATCATCTCGACATAGCGCGTGGCTTCGTCCTGGTGCGTCTTCAGCCAGTCGGTCTGCGCCACCACGACGAGGCGCGGCACCGGCGGGGTGTATTTTGACGAATGCTCGACAAGGATATGAACCTGCTTGGTAAAGCCTTTGGCCTCGGCCAATGCGGCGCCGAGATGCGAGAGATTCGTCAGTTGCGTGCGGCCGGTGTCGAGCGCCTCCAGCCGCGCCGCGTCGGTGCCGGAAATTGCGATCCATTGGAACGCATCGGGCTTAAATCCCATGCCCTCGATCGTCATCTGCGCGTTGAACCGCTGCGCGCCGCCGAGACTGGCGACACCCCAACTCTGGCCCTCGGCGTCCTTGAGGGTCTTGTACTTGTCCTGGCCCCAGACCTCTTCGTCGCCGTAAGGCGTCATCACCATCAGAATCTTGATGTTCGCGCCCGAATAGATGCCGCCCATCACTGAGATGACGTCGCTGGTCGCGACCTCGGAGTTCCCAGTGACGATCGCCTGCACGCGCGCCGGTCCGCCGCCGCCGAGCTTCGGCCCGGGCTCGAGCTTGAGGCCGTATTTGCCGAACAGGCCCATCGCGTCGGCCATACTGTTGAAGGACAGCGAGGGATCGGGTGCCGGCTCAAGCTCGGTCGCCTTGATCGTGG
>JASHOX010000252.1 GCA_030038415.1 Xanthobacteraceae bacterium | reverse complement strand
GGGTTGAACGCGTCGAAGAAGAAATCGAAAAGCGCTTAAAAATCATCTGCGGCCCGCTTTATCGTCCTTGCCTTTGGAACGATTGGCCGGGACAATCGAAGTGGCTGCAGCGTCTGTGCCGCACTTGCGCGGGGGGAAAATGCCCATCACCATCTACGGCATCAAAAACTGCGACACCATGAAGAAGGCGCGCGCCTGGCTCGACAAGCACGGCGTCGCTTACGCGTTCCACGATTACAAGACCGCCGGCATCGAGCACGAGCAACTGGAACGGTGGGAGAAGAAAGTCGGCTGGGAGACGCTGCTCAATCGCGCCGGCACCACGTTCCGCAAATTGCCGGATAAGGACAAAGCAGCACTTAACGCCAAGAAGGCGATGGTGCTGATGCTGGCGCAGCCGTCGATGATCAAGCGCCCGGTGCTCGACCTCGGGGGTGGCAAATTGTTGGTGGGCTTTGCGCCGGAACTTTATGCCAAATCGGTGAGCACTGACGCGTAGCGCTTAATTTCTGCGCAAAAGGCGTGGCGCATTTGCCACACAGTCGCGGCAAAAAGCCGGCGCGCGGAACTGCCGCATTTCAAAATTGTTAAGCGAGAGATGACGGCCACTTTGCCGCCACCAAACGACCACGCTTTGCCCGGCAAGGTGCGGCTCTCTACCGCACGGCGGCGGGCGAAAATCTCGGCTCGGTCGTCGGGGACTGAATATGGGACGTGAACTCGGGGGCGAGTATCTGCGAGGCTGGAGGTTGAAATGAAATTGCGTGCGTTCGTTGGCGGCTTCACGCTGGCTGCCGGCACTGTCGCCTGCGTCTGCTCCGTTCAAGCCGCCGATTTGCCGGTGCGCCCCGCGCCTGCGCCGGTCGCGCCCGTTGCTTACGCGCCGCCCGTCTACAATTGGAGCGGGTTCTATATCGGCGGCCATATTGGCGGCGGCTTCGAAAACTCGACCTGGACCGATCCGATCACCGGCGCCAGCGCCAGCTTCAGCGACAGCGGCTTTCTCGGCGGCGCTCAGGTCGGCGTGAACACGCAATTCAATTGGCTCGTGGTCGGCCTCGAGGGCGACTTCAGCTGGACCAGCTTGATCAAGGGCACCAGCACCGATACCGCGGGCAACATCATGACGACCAGTCCGCAATGGACCTCGACGGTGACCGGCCGCGTCGGCGCCGCATTCGACCGCCTGCTCGTTTACGGCAAAGGCGGCCTTGCTCTCGCCGAGGACGAGAGCACCTTTACGCCGGTCGGCGGCGCAGCGATCACCGACGATTTGACCCGGGTCGGCTGGACCGCGGGCGCCGGCCTCGAATATGCCCTCACCGACAACTGGGCGCTGCGCGCCGAATACGACTATCTCGGCTTCGGCACGAAACAGCTCAATTTCGGCGCTGCGGGATCGACCAACGCGGATCTGAACGTGCAGGAGGTGAAAGCCGGCTTTGACTACAAGTTCGGTCCGTAACAGCATACGCAAATGCCGAGTGGCGGATGGGGAAGGAGGAGCCGTCTTTCCCTAGCCGCTGTCCGTCGTTTAACGTTCCCCGTTCATTGTTGAATTTTGATCTTGGCCGCGGCGATCACCGGCGTCCAGCGCGCGATGTCGGCATCGATGCGGGCGCGGAATTCGGCCGGCGTGTCGGGGATTGGTTCCATCAGTTGCGCCGTGAGTTTTTCGCGGATCGCGCGCGACTCGATCGCTTCGGTGACCAGCGCGCGAATGCGCTCGATCATGTTGCTTGAGATTCCGGCCGGCGCGATCAGGCCCATCCAGGCATCGGCTTCGACGTCGATGCCGGCCTCCTTCAGCGTCGAAATTCCGGGCATGAGCGCCGAGCGCTCGGCGGTCGTCACGGCGAGAATTTTCACCTTGCCGGAGGAAAGCTGTGGCACCACCGAAATCGCCGGCAGGCACACCATCTGCACGTCATTGCGGATCAGCGCCGTCATCGCCTGCGGCGACGACGAATACGGCACATGGACGAGCTGCGTGCCGCTTTTCAACGCGATCGCTTCCATGGCGAGCTGCGACAGCGAGCCGGTGCCGATCGAGCCGTAGGCGTATTTGCCGGGATTGTGTCCGATCAGATCGATCAATTCCCGGGTCGTGTTCACGCCGAGGCCGGTATTGACCGCAAGCGCGCTCGGTTGCGTCACCAGCATGGTGATGAGCGCGAGATCTTTTTTCGGATCGTAGGGCAGATTGCCGAACAAGAGCGTGTTGATGGCAAGCGGACCGCCGATGCTGATGCCGACGGTCGAGCCGTCCGGCGCCGCCTTGGCTACGGCGTCGGTGCCGCTATTGCCGCTGGCGCCCGGCTTGTTTTCGACAATGAACGGCACTTGGCTCTTGTCGTGCAGGTAATCGGCGATCATGCGAGCGACGACGTCGGGCGTCGAGCCGGCGCCGAATGGCACGACAATCCGTACCGGCGCGCTCGGCCATTGCTGCGCGCTTGCCGCAACCGTGCAAACCAGGACGGCCAGTGCCGCCAGCATGCCGCGCTTCATTCGCTTTCCCTCTGCGTTTCCCCTTCTCTCTCCAAGACGTATCATGCTGGCGAAGGAAGTCGAAGCGGAGGTCGAATCGTGCGCGCCACGACGAAATTGCGGGCTTTATTGAATTCGGGGCGTATCGCGGTCGCGCCGGGCGCCTTCGACGGACTTTCGGCGCGGCTGGTCGAGCAGGCCGGCTTCCCGACGATTTATGCAAGCGGCGGCGCCATCGCCCGCTCGGCCGGAGTGCCGGACCTCGGCCTTCTTTCGATGAGCGCGATCGTCGAGCGGCTGGCCTCGATGGTGGACGTCGTTGCCGCGCCGATTATTGCCGATGCCGATACCGGCTACGGCAACGCGCTCAATGCCCAGTCCGCGGCGCGCGCCTTCGAGCGCGCCGGGGTAGCCGCGTTTCATCTTGAGGACCAGACCTTTCCGAAGAAGTGCGGACATTACGACGACAAGGGTCTCGTGCCGGCCGCCGAGATGGTGCAGAAACTCAAAGCGGTCCGTGACGCTTTGCACGATCCTGACTTCGTCGTCATTGCGCGCACCGACGCCATCGCGGTCGAGGGATTTTCCGCCGCCATCGATCGCGCGAGCGCCTATCACGAGGCCGGCGCCGACATGCTCTTTGTCGAAGCGCCCACCTCGGAAGACGAAATCGCCGAGGTCGCCAGGCGGCTGCCGGGATGGAAGCTCATCAACATGTTCGAGGGCGGCAAGACGCCGCTGTTGCCGGCGACGCGGCTGGAAGCGTTAGGCTACAACGTCGTCATCATTCCGAGCGATACCCAGCGCGCCGCCATCAAGGCCATGCAGCGCGTATTGGCCGCCATTGTCCGCGACGGCAGCTCGGCGTCGCTACGCGGCGACATGGTCTCGTTCAAGGAGCGCGAAGCGCTCATCGGGACCGCGGCCTATCTCGAGCGCGGCAAACAATATAGCGCCTGAGCGCCGGCGCAGCGTCATTGACAATAAGACGGCGCTCGCCATGATCGCGGCCCGAACGCGACCGGCGAGGAGCCTATCGTGGGACTTGCGGAAGAAATCCTCGGTCTTGTTATCTTTCTCGGCGCGCATGTCTTTGTGACGATGCGCGACCGGCGCGCCGCGCTGGTCGCCCGCATCGGCGAATGGCCGTATCGCGGCCTGTTTTCGGTGGTCGCCATCGTCGGCATTGTCCTCGCCGCCTACGGCTTCGCCGATTATCGCGCTGCCGGCATGATTTACCTGTGGTATCCGCCGCCTTGGACGCGTCACATTGTCGTGGTGCTGATGTGGCCGGCGAGCATCATGGTCGCCGCCGCTTACATCCCCGGCAATATCAAGCGCGTGCTCAAGCATCCGATGCTGGCCGGGGTCAAAACCTGGGCCTTTGCGCATCTGTGCGCCAATGGCGATCTCGGCGGCATCATCCTGTTCGGATTGATATTGGTCTGGGCGGTATACGACCGGATCACGCTCAAACGCCGCACCGATCCCGGTGCGCCGCCGATTCCGGTGGGCGGCACCAAGAACGACATCATCGCCATCGTCGTCGGCACAATCATCTACCTCGCGCTCGGCTTCGTGTTTCATCCGATCGTGGTCGGCGTGCCGGCGTTCGGCACGCCGGCGCTTGGGCATTGACCATGTCGGTGCAGGAGCAAATCCGGCGTCTGACGGCGCCCGACATTCGCGCCCGCAAGGGCGGCGACCCGATCGTCTGTCTGACCTCCTATCACGCCCACACCGCACGCCTCGTCGACGCTTATTGTGACGTCATTCTGGTCGGCGACTCGCTCGGCATGGTGATGCACGGGCTCGAAACCACGATTCCGGTCACGCTCGACATGATGATCTTGCAGGGGCACGCGGTGATGCGCGGCTCCGAGCGCGCGCTGGTCGTCGTCGACATGCCGTTCGGCTCCTACGAAGCTTCGAAGGAGCAGGCTTTCGCTTCGGCGGCCCGGGTGATGAAGGAGACCGGCTGCG
>JASHOX010000251.1 GCA_030038415.1 Xanthobacteraceae bacterium | reverse complement strand
TTGGTAAATTACCGCATATTTCTGGCTGGCAAGTGTGACCAATCACGTAACTACGGGATTGCCTATGACGGCGCCGCAAAATTGCAGTGCATCCGCCATGCAAGCTTCGCGGACTGCCGGACTCGGGGCTCCTCCGCGTTGAAGTGCAGCCCCGCCGCCCGCCGAGCCGTATCCGTTATAGATCGCATTATTACGCGGTGAGATGTTGCACTCGTCAATCGGATGACCGGATGAGTCACGACTCTTATTGCGGCATGGCCAGAAATGAACAGCTCCACCGCCTCGGCAAGTTTCACGCCGTCGCGGCCGTCTTCGAGATAGCCGTTCCGTTCCAGCTTCCCGATAGTGAAACGGTCGAGCTCGATGGTCACCTGGCGCAGGCCTTTCACTTTCCTTACGTCCAGATAAAAGCGCGGGCTTAAACGGAAGGCCGCTCGGGGCGAAGCCCGGGCAGCCTGGTCGCAAGTCGATTGCATTTTGGGTTCGTGCATTCGACCTAGTTCTTCTGCGCTCCTTGCGGCTGGGCACTGGAAGCTTGCGGCTGGGCGTTGGCAGCCTGGGGCGGCGCGAACTGCGGGTTGGCCGCGAGGAAGTCTTCGTAGGTGCGGCCGGCGTAGTTCGGCGCAGTCGGCACCTCCGAGATCGGGACCGCAGTCGCGGACACCGGCGAAGTCGGCGTCTGCGTCGCATCGACAGCGCTGTTGACGGGAGCGCTGGCGGACTCTTTGGTGCAAATGTCGGCAAACACCGCGAGACCGGTTGGCGTATAAGTCTTGGTCAGGCAGCCGCACTGAGCGGTCTGCGGGGCCGGCACTGGCGCCACGGCGACGGGGACAACGGCCGGAGTGTCGACAGCAACGTCGATATCCGCCTCGAACGACCACTTGCCGTCATGGAACACCCAGTGGTGATGGGGATCGAAGCCGCCGGGATTTGGGATCTTCGGGAGAGGAAGCTTGTCGCCCGGGAGAGTGATCGGAGGAAGCGGAAAGTGCGGAATGGTCGTCGTGCCTTTAACGGGCGTGATCGGCAGGGTCGTGCCCGGCGGCAGATGGTGAGTGGTAAGTCCGCGGAAGCTGCGGGCAGCGCGGCCGAGACCGCCGAATGCATGGCCGCCACCGAAACCGCCGCCGAAGCCACGGCCGCCACTGAATGCGCGGCCGCCACCGAAGCCGCCGAAACCGCCATGGGCCTCGGCCGACTGGGAAGCGAGGGAAGCCACAGCAACCGTAGCTGCGGTCGCGATGGTGAGAATGAGTTTGCGTGACATGGTCGTTTCTCCGAGCGTTGGAGGGGTGTGTGATCCAATGCCCGTGCGACAAACCGGACCAAGAAAGGTTCATGCTTTTAAGGCCGGCTCGATTTTCCGTCGAAACTAACTTCCCCTGGTCTGAGCCATCGAAAAATCCCGCCAAAATCGCCAAACTCGCACCCTTCCGGTCAGCCCGGCGCTCGGGATGGAAAAAGCACCGCGGCGCGCCCGGGTAGGCCGAAAGAATTTTCTGCTTTGGCTTGAACCTTCGTTGAAGCCGGTTGTCTCACCGACGAGCCGATGGCTGCCATGTCGAGACTCCGACCGAAATCCATTCGGTGCTGATGACCACGGCCACCCGGTCGGACCGCCGGTGCCGGATCCGATTTTCGGCGCCGGTCTCGTCAACGCCTATCGCGCCATAGGCTGGCTCGACCGTGAACCGCCGGCGCCGGACGACGCCGGCGTGCAGGCCAAGCAGTAACGTCGCGCGGCGTCCCCCGCGGGGATGCCGAGGCTCTTTCCCGTCTGTCCACGCGACAACAGAAAGCTTCATGACCTGACCTAAAGACGCGATGTGTGGGCACGCATCGCGGACCTAATGCGACAGGCGCTTGGCGCGCGTGAACCTTTTTTGCTGTCCAGGGACAACCTATTCGAGCGGTTGGAAACTCGCACAAACGGCCAACCAGGCAAAAAACACGCGAGGAGAGTGTCATGAAATGTTCAAATCCGGACTGCAACCAGGGCATTGGCCTGATCTCTCACCGGCGCGGTTGGCTTGGCAAGCGGCGCTATTGTTCGAGAAAATGCCGCGACACTGTCGTGCTCCCGCAACAGGTGCAACAACAGCGGCGTGCCGCTACCTTCTTCGAATGGCTGATGCTGGAACCGATTGAACCGCAGCCGAAGCTAAAGCCCGCATTCGTCTGCGTGAAGGTTCGCTGAAGGCATTCGTGCTACACCAAGTTGGCGCGCCCGGGTTTAACAGGATCGCACTATACCGACACAACGACTCCGCGCGACACGTGTCGGGCCAGTCTGGCACACAGGCCAACTTCCGGATCGGGTCAAAACCCGACGTGGAGACGGAGTTTCCGGATGTCCGCTCTTCCCCACAAAGCAGACTTCCCTCTCCAAATAGCCCAGCATTTTCGGAGTGGAGAATCCGTGGAAAGTGGCTTTATCGACAGGTAACTGATTGAATCGACTGACCTGAGGAAATCCTTCACACGGGAGAGGTCGTAGGTTCAATCCCTACAGCGCCCACCAGCCTTCGCTTGCGAAGCGAGTGAAGGCTGCCGCGCCGTAGCCGAATGGCGAAGGCGGGCGCACCCTGCCGCGAGCTTCGGCTTGGCAAGCCAGCCGGTCTTCTTCTTCATTTCACCCGAATAACGATCTTGTCGAAATGCGCGCCGGAAGCCATGTGCTTGTAGGCCGCCTGCGCGTCGGCGAAGGCGAAGACCCTATGTCCGCTTTGACCCTTTCTATTTGTTAGGAAACGCCTCTTCCAACGCCAGGTTCAGCTCTAGAACATTAACCCGCGGCTCGCCAAAAATCCAAAGACTACGAGGCGTCACGTGCTGCTGGATCAAAGCGGTGATTTGATCGGGTCGCACGCCGCGAGCCCTCGCGACACGGTCTACCTGGAGCAAAGCGTTGGCCGGCGTGATGTCGGGATCGAGGCCGGAAGCGGACGCGGTTAACATGTCGGCGGGCAGTGTCCTGCCGGCCAACTCAGGGGCCACCTCATCGAGGACCTTGCGATCGGCAGTGAAGCGGGCCTGAAGCGCCTTGCTGGTTGGGCCAAGATTCGAAGCTGTGGTGTTGGCGGCGTTGTATGGTGCCGCGATATATTCGCTCGGGTCCTGTGGATCAGGAGCGACCGTTGCCGACGGGCGGCCGTGAAACCATTTCGGATCACGCCAGTCCTGCCCGATAATCCGGGAACCGATGATCCGACCGTCGGCACTCAGTTCTCTGCTGCCGTTGGCTTGATAAGGCATGAGCAGTTGACCAATTGCGGTGACGGCTAACGGATAAGCAAACCCGCAGAGCACGAACGTCACCAAAGAAATCCGGACTGCGCCGCTTAGATAATCGAGCATGTCACGCACTCCCTTTCAGATCAGCGGCGCTATCACAAAGTCGATCAGCTTGATGCCGATAAACGGGGCAACTAGGCCCCCAGCGCCGTAAATCCACAAGTTGCGATGAAACAACTTTTCGGCACTCTGAACCTGGAAGCGCACACCGCGCAGCGCGAGCGGTATGAGCAGCGGTATAATCAGGGCGTTGAAGATCAGGGCGGAGAGCACCGCACTTCGCGGCGTCGCCAGATCCATGATGTTGAGAGCCGCCAAGCCCGGCAGCGCAAGAATGAACATGGCCGGAATAATGGCGAAATATTTCGCCACGTCGTTTGCAATCGAGAATGTTGTCAGGGCACCGCGCGTCATCAGCATTTGTCGGCCGATGGCGACGAGATCGGTCAGTTTGGTCGGATCGGAATCGAGGTCCACAAGGTTGGCAGCCTCCTTGGCTGCCATCGTTCCGGAGTTCATCGCCAGGCCGACATCAGCTTGCGCCAATGCGGGTGCGTCGTTGGTGCCGTCTCCCGTCATGGCGACGAGGCGACCTTGGCTTTGTTCGCGGCGTACAATTTGCAACTTCTGTTCGGGGGTGACTTCGGCAACGAACTCGTCAACCCCGGCCTCGGCTGCGATAGCGCGGGCGGTGACGGGGTTGTCGCCGGTGACCATAATTGTGCGAACAGCCATCTTGCGCAGCTCGAGAATGCGCTCGCGAATGCCGAGCTTCAGCTTATCGGAGAGCGCTATGATGCCGATTATGTCACCATTGACACTGACAGCGAGTGGGGTGGCGCCTCTCGTCGAAACGCTATCCGCAATCTTCTGCAGTCCAGGCGGCGCCAACGTTCGAAAATGCTCGGCAACATGGCTGACCACCGCGCTTACGGCACCCTTGCGGAGGATCCGACCATCTGAAAGATCGGTGCCGCTCATCCGGGTGTGAGCGGAGAACTCGAAGCCCTTTGCCGTGCCAAGGCATGGTATCGGCCGGGCACCCCGCGCCGCGCTGTTGGCGACAATGGACCGTCCTTCCGGCGTGCTATCGAAGTGGGATGCAAGGTATGCGGCCTGAATCAACTCGCTCTGCGTATAGCCGGATGTCGGGATGAAATCGCTCGCCTCGCGATTACCGGTGGTAATCGTTCCAGTTTTGTCAAGCAGCAGGGTCTGAACGTCGCCAGCAGTCTCGATGGCCTTGCCCGACATCGCCAACACATTGAAGCGCATCGTGCGGTCCATGCCGGCTATTCCGATCGCCGAAAGCAGCGCCGCTATAGTGGTGGGAATAAGTGCAACCAGAAGCGCGATCAGATCGGCGACATTGATCTGAGCATGCAGATACGTCGCAACAGGAGCCATTGCCGCGACAACGATGACAAAGATCAACGTCAAGATGGAGAGAAGAACGGTCAGGGCAATCTCGTTCGGCGTCTTTTGCCGCTTTGCACTTTCGACAAGGTGGATAATGCGGTCAAGAAACGAGGAGCCCGGATCAGCAGATACACGAACCAGCAGCCAGTCCGAAATAACCGTCGTACCGGCAGTAACGGAAGAGAACATGTCGGTTCCGGGCTCTTTCAAGACCGGCGCCGATTCGCCGGTAATGGCAGATTCGTTGACGTAGGCGACACCTTCGACGACATCGCCGTCGGCGGGCACAAGCTCGCTCTTCTCTACGCGGATGAGGTCGCCCTTGCGCAGTTCAGTTGCCGGAACCTGATCCGCGCGACCGCCGTCGAGGATACGGCGGCCGACCAAATCGGCGCGCGTTTGCCGCAGTGCAGTCGCCTTGGCTTTGCCGCGCCCCTCGGCAAGAGCTTCCGCGTAATTCGCAAACCAGACGGTAAGCGCGAGGACTCCGGTGACAATGCCATTATAAAGATGAGAAGCATCCGACGGACCGAACAAATCCGGCTGGATCGTCAGCGCAAGCGTCACTAGCATGCCGAGCCAGACGACGAACATCACAGGATTGCGTATCTGGACGCGCGGATCGAACTTGGCGAGCGAATCCGTCAGCGCCTGTGCTAACAAGCCAACGCTGTAGCCGCCGCGCGGGCGCACACCGCGGAAATTAGCACCAAGCAGCTCAAGCGTAGCTGTGTCTGTCTTATTCGCAGGTACCATTGTTTTTCTCCGCGACAGCGCAAGGCGCGCCGGCACTAAAAGGTAAGTCCCGCTTTCATCGCGAAAAATTCGGCGATGGGTCCGAAGACCAGCGCCGGGAAGAACGTCAGTGCGCCCACAATCAGGATGGTGGCAAACCAGAACACGCCGAACATCGCTGTGTCGGTCCGGAGCGTGCTTGCGGACGGTGTCGTCGTCGGCTTGCGAGCAACCGACCCCGCTACTGCCATGAGGAAAATAATCGGCGGATAGCGGCCGATGAAGATTACGGCGGCAGTCGCAAGGTTGAACCAGGCGGTGTTAGAATTGAGACCGGCAAACGCTGAGCCATTATCCGCGGCGCCCGAGGCAAAGGCGTAAAGGATCTCGGAATATCCGTGAATGCCGTTATTGCCGAGAGAAGAAAGCGCATAGGGGGCGAGCATTGACCAGCCGGTCGAAGAAAGGATGACAAGTGGATGAATGAGGAGCGCGAGCGAGACGAGAATGATCTCTTGGGTCTCTATCTTCTTTCCTAGGAATTCCGGCGTGCGACCGACCATCAGCCCCGCCACGAAGACCGCGATCAAGCCATAGATCAATGCGTTGAGGAAACCGACTCCTTTTCCACCGAAAACGCATTGCAGCATCATGCCGCCGAACAACGAAATGCCTGGGAGCGGCGTGTAGCTGTCGTGAGCGGAATCGACAGCTCCCGTGGTAAAACTGGTGGTGATGTCGGCGAATAAGCTGCTCCCAGCAATGCCGAAGCGGACTTCCTTGCCCTCCATATTGCCGCCCGGCTGATCTGCGGTCGCGCTGGTCTCGATGCCGGCACTCTCGAGAGTGGGCGTGCCGTCTTGCTCAGGAATGACGCACAATGCCAGCAATAGCACCATGAGCGCCCCCATGACCGCGTAGAGCACCCAAGCCTGCCGCCGATTGCCGATCATTTCGCCAAAGGTTACGACAATCGAAGCGGGCAGCAGAGCCATGAGCACGATCAGAATGACGTTCGTGATCGGCGTCGGGTTTTGGAATGGATGCGCCGCATTGACATTATAGAAGCCACCACCATTGGTGCCGACGAGTTCGATGGTGCCTTGCGAGGCAACTGGGCCAACGATGATGGTCTGATCGCTACCCTGGAGCGTGTGCGCGACGAAGCTGGCGTCGAGCGTCTGCACCGCGCCCTGGCTGATCATCACGAGTGCGATGACCGAACATATCGGCAACAGCACTCGGGTGATGAAGCGGATGAAGTCACGGTAAAAGTTGCCGAGATCGGAGCCGCCATTCTTGACGGTAAAGGCCCGAATCCACGCCATTGCAACGACGAATCCAGTCGTCGCCGAAGTGAACATTGGAAATGTAATGCCCCCCATCTGGCTGAAATTGGAGAGCGTCGTCTCGCCGGCATAGCTTTGCCAATTGGTATTGGTGATGAAGCTGATAGCCGTGTTGAAGGCCTGAAAGGGCTCCATGCCTGGAAAGCGCAACTGATTGAGCGGCAGATAGTCCTGGAACGAATAGACCGCGAAGATGATCAACGTCATGACGAGGTTGGTTGCCAGCATGTGGAAGGTGTACGCTTTCCACGTCATCGCTTGGCTGGTCACTTTTCGGCCAATCAGGAAATAGATGGCGTTATCTATTGGATCGAACAGCCGATCGAGCCGGGTTGTTCGTTCAAGCACTATTCGGGCCATATAGCGCCCCGTCGGAATGCTCAGCAGAAGCACCGTAACGAGAGTTGCGGCCGTTTGTAGCCAAGCTTGGATGCTCATTTTAAGCTCCAACTGACCGGTCAAAATTTCTGCGGGTTAATGACTGCGTAAAACAGATAAATCACGAGCAGAAGCACCAAAACCGCAAGGACATATACCGACGGCATCGAGCGCTCCGATTACTTACCGTTAGCCTGTTTCGTGTCACAGTCGCCCACTGACTCGGGGTTCTTTCGAGTGATGATGACCTCGCTGAATTGCACTAAGGCGATCATCAGTGCAAAGCTGATAAGGAGAACGGCAGCCATCAGAATCGTATACGCCATGTAGGTTCCGTGCTGTAATCAGGGTCTTTATAACCGCTACGAAGCCGCCGGCGGTTGATTTTGATCAATCCCTAAGGTCTGAGTATAGCAGGAGAGACAGGTACTTGTTGCCCACCAAATAAGAAATCCAGAGAGAGTGAGAGGCGGCGCTATAAAGATGGCATATGCGTCGGCGCAGGAGACGTGCCAGCGGCATCGGTCTTGGGGGGCGGCCTGAGTTAAAGCGGTCTGCAAGTTGGAGCAAGAATTGCGCCACGGTAACACACCGGTTCCAACGTCTCTTCTTCAACTTCTTTAAGATCAACCAATCGATCGGCAATTCGCAGATTCCACCCCAGGCGGATTGAGGCCCATTTGGGTGCCTCTGCGTTCTGCGTCGCGGCAACTCGGGCCGTCCGACTTCCGAGTCCTTCACACGGGAAAGGTCGTAGGTTCAATCCCTGCAGCACCCACCGGCCTTCGCTCGCGAAGCGAGTGAAGGTTGCCGTGCCGTAGCCGAATGGCGAAGGCGGGCGCGCACCCTGCCGCGAGCTTCGGCTTGGCAAGCCAGCTAGTCTTCTTCTTCACTCCACCCGAATAACGATCTTCCCGAAATGCGCGCCCGAGGCCATGTGCTTGTAGGCTGCCTGCGCGTCGGCGAAGGCGAACACCTTGTCGATCACCGGCTTGATGGCGTTCGCCTCGATGGCGCGGTTCATCGCCAGGAACATTTGCGTCGAGCCGACCGATATGCCTTGCACATTGGCGCGGCGGGAGAAGATCAGGCCGGGATTGAGCTCGGTAGCGCCGCCGCTTAAGCCGCCGATCATCGACACTTTGCCGCCGACGCGCAGCGCATGAAACGACCGTGTCAGCGTCGCCGCGCCGCCGACCTCGACGACGTGATCGACGCCGACGCCGCCGGCGAATTCCATCGCCGCTTTATCCCAGTCGGGCGTTGTCTTGTAGTTGATGCCGAATGCAGCACCGAGTCTTTTGGCGCGCGCGAGCTTCTCGTCGCTCGATGAGGTGATAATGGCGCGGATGCCCATGGCGTGGGCAAATTGCAGGCCGAAGATCGAGACGCCGCCGGTGCCTTGTAAGAGGATGGTGTCGCCGGCCTTGAGCTTGGCGTGCTCCATCATGGCGTGCCACACGGTGACGCCGGCGCAGGGCAGCGTCGCGCCCTCTTCCAACGATAGATGCGGCGGGATTTTCACCACGCCGTCCTCTTCCAGCAGCGCATACTCAGCCAGCATGCCGTCGATGCCGCCGCCAAGCGCGCTGCCGTGGACCTCGGCCGAAGACGCGCCGCCCGGCCAACGTTGAAAGAAATTCCCGGCGACGCGATCGCCCAGTTTGACGCGGAGCACACCCGGCCCGACCTCGACCACTTCGCCGGCGCCGTCCGACAGCGGAATGACGTTGTCGCGCACCGGCATGCGGTAGCTGCCCCGCACGATGCCGAGATCGCGAAAATTGAGCGAGCAGGCTTTGACCTTCACCAGCACCTGGCGATGGCCCGGCTTGGGATCGGGACGCTCGACCGCAACCACCGACTCGATGCCGGCGCCGCCCTTGGGTATTTGATAGGCTCGCATAGGTTTCCTCGTTGCTGTTGGCGCCGGATTGCACGGGCGCGTTTATCGGTTTCTGTTGTCGTTCCTCGGCCCACGCGGGCGCGGCCGGCCGGGCCCCGGCGGCGGACGATTGAATGGTCGCGGACCGCCCGGGCGAAGATTCTGTTGGCCGCCCGGACGGAAATTCTGCGGACCACCCTGGCGCCGCTGATTGTTCGGCCGCTGCCGATTTGGCCCGCGCAATTGGCGCCGCTGGATCAGCATCCGCCGGCCGATATTGTGCGTCGCGTTCAGCCGCTGCAACACGCCGCGGTCGCGTGCCGCCTCTTGCGGCGGAATCCGATAGGGCACCGCGGTCAACCGTCCGCCGGGTCCCGGACGAAGCTGGAACGCGCTGGCGCCTTGAGTCAAAGCGCCGAGCCGGTTGCCCTGGCGATCAAACACGTCAATCTGTCCGACATGGCCGTCGGCATCGGGATAAAGCTTGACCGTCGGCGCTGCCGCGCCGCCTCCCGCCGGTACCTCGACCACGCCGGTGGTGCCGCGAATGCCGATCGCGGCTTCCGGCGTCGTGATGGTCATGTCGCCGGTCTTGGCGACGAGACTGGCGACGAAGGCGGCGGTGCCGACGGCGACATTGAAAGAGGCGGCATTGCCGCCGCCGCCCTCCTGATAAACGAAGTCATTGACGACGATGCGCGTATCGGCGGAGAGGCTGAACGTCGTTTCATCGTCGAAAGTCACGCCGAGGGCGGAATTCGCGCCGGTCTCCAGAGTGTCGTTCTTGAAGATCGGATCGGCCACTTTCAGTGCCGTCGCTGCCGCGTTGGCCCGCGTGACGGTGGCGCTGCCCTGGATGGTGGCGACCTGACCCACTGAATTGTCGGCGGCCGCGGCGGCCTGGGCCTGCTGGGGCGGCGGCTGCTGCGGCTGATAGGCCGGCGCGGGATAAGGCGGCGGCATTTGATATTGGGCGCGCGCCGCCACCGGCCACAAACCTCGCCAGAACGCCATGGTGCTGGAGAGCAGTGTTATAAATTCACGCCGCTTCACGACTGCCCTGGCGAACCCGATCAGGATGGGAAATTAGGCGGTACTGCTGTCGTTATCGTAGCGACCCACCGTGGCATCGCAATGGCCTAATTCGCCGTACCCGGACACCGCCGCGGGGAGATGCCGAGATCAATGCAGCAAAGCCGCCAATTCCTCGGCGCCCGGCTTTTTGCTCTCTTCGTCCATGCGCGCATCGGTTGCCGCGATGAGCTTGGCGACAGTGTTATTGCGTTGCGCCACCGGATTGTCGGCATAGCCGCTCGGCTGAAAGAAATTCGCCGTCGGCACCTTGTCGCGCCAGGCAAGCGGCATCGTCACCATATCGAAGCCGTTGCCGTCGCCGGTGAGATTCATCATTTCGAGCTCGGCCGCGCTCAGCGTGCGCACAAATCCCTTGCGCCGCGCGAACACGACCGAATCGAGAAGCTTCTGCGTCTGCAGCAACGGGCCGACGTCGAGGTCGAGATTGAGCGCATGCACGCCGAGGCCTTTTTCGGTATTGGCCAGGATTTCGTGCTGGCCCCAGGCATCCGGCACGCTTCTGGCGAACGCGACCATCCGGCGCAAAACTTCGATCTTGTTCGCCAGCGTCCATTGCTGATCGATCGGCAATCGCGCGTCGCGGGCCTGCAAATCGCCGAGGAAATGGCTGCCGTCTTCGGCAATGATCTCGACGGTGTTGGTCGCCAAGAGCTGGTTGTAGCCGAGCGCGGTGGTGATGGCGCGGGCGTGCTTGTTGAATTCGCGGCCGGCCTCGACGTCGTAGTTGCCGTTGCCGGTCGCCTCGAAACTGTAAATGCGCACCACTTGATCGGGAGTGAGGCCGGCGGCCAGCGCGACGCGCGCATAGGCGCGTTTGAACTGGTCGTCGCTCTGCGGCTTTTGCGGAGCGAATTTGAACTCCCGCTCCGCAGCCGAGAGAAAATCGGCGACCACCGGCACGTAGACCCGCTGCGGCGGCACTTCCGGCTTGAGCGGATTGCGTGGCTTCGGTGGACCGGTATAGACCGGCGGCTGATTGAGCACATAGTCGTCGAGCGACAGCGGTTCGCCGTGCGCGCGTTTGGCGTTGCGCAATTGGCGCTTGGCGGCGATCTCATGCCAATAGGAATTCGCCGCGGCGGCGTAGATCGCGTGCGCCCCCTCGTAGGCGGCGAGCGCGTGGCGGTACTGCTCCATTGCGGTCGCAGCATTCGTGAGCCCAGGCGTCGGCTGATCAATTTGCGCCGTGGCAGACCCTGCCGGCGCAAACACCAGAAAGGTCGCGAGCAAACAGAACGCACAGCGATATGTCGGAACGATCCTCATTCCCGCGCCGGTCTATCCAATCAGGTTCGATTCGTCCCTCATCTTCATAGCCGATTCTGTGACGCAACGAGGGCGGCATCGCTGCCGCCCTCGTGCATGAACGCCTTTGATAATGCGTGAGACCGCGTCTCCTCGCTGGTTATTTCATGACCGCAGCGACCGCAGCCTGGCAGAGCGCTTCGTCCTGGGAGCCGGTGCCGCCGGAGCAGCCGATCGCGCCGATGATCTTGCCGCCTTCGACCAGCGGAATGCCGCCGCGCGAGGCGATCACGTCGTCGAGCGACAAAATATAATTGAAGCCGAACTTTTGCACCGCGTTCTCGAACGCCACCGTTGGGCGGCGATAGCGGGCCGCGGTGCGCGCTTTGTGCTCGGCGATGGCGATCGAGGCGAGCTGCGCGCCGTCCATCCGGGCAAAGGCCACCAGGTTGCCGCCCCAATCGACCACCGCGAAGTCCTCGGGCCAGCCTCTCTTGTTGGCCTCGGCAACCGCGGCCTGAACCAGGGCTTGGGCCTTTTCCAAGGAGACCGGGGTGCCGAACGGCAGGTTGAACGGCATCTGGGGTGGGATTGCATTCAGGTCAGGCGCCCCGGCAGGCGGCTGCTGCTGGGCAAAGGCCGCACTGGCAGCGAGCAAGCCTGTAGCTAACGCGATTGCGGTCAAACCACGCAACTTCATCGTATTCCTCCCTCATCGGCGGCGCTTTTGCGGCCGCTTTGGCAATCCTAGCCGAAGACAAGCGGCTCGTCCCAGGGCTTGGAGCCGGCCGTATTGCCGCGCCGTCCAGCGCAGCGCCGACGTGCCGTCCGGCGCCAACAGCAACCATCCGTCAACCATGGCAGCAGAAATCGACCGGGGAAACGCCAGCCGCCCGTTCGCGGCGATGCGTCAGACCAGCCGGCTCGCAGAATCGCATTCGGCCCGCGGCCCATCTGCTGGAGCCGCTTGTGCTAATCCGGACAGGCGATCGATTTGCCGCATAGCGCCGAGAATCGAACGACCCCGGTCCCGAGGGAGAGGGACCGAGGCCGTCCTGATGTCGGCAGGCGCCCCATCGTATGCCCCTCCCCGACACTGCCTCGATCATGCCGCGCGTAAGTTGACCGATCGTTGACGTGCCGGCGGCGGCCGCCGCGCCCGCTTCGTCCCTCGATCACAGGCTTCCGGAAACGCTCGAAAAGGTCGTATTCAGGTTGGTGCCGAGCGCCGCGATCGTGGCGATGATCGCAACCGCGATGCCCGCCGCAATCAGACCGTATTCAATCGCGGTCACGCCGCGTTCGTGGGTCATAAAGCGCGAAAGCCAATTGCCGAAATTGCTCATGAGTTGATCCTCTCACCCGATTGACCAGCCTCTCGTGCAAGCCGCGCGCGAGTCCGCGTTGGCAACGCGTGTAGGGAAATCTACGGATGGGGATCGAGCGCGACGTTAAGTCCGGCCCGACGATTGTCGGCAAAACAATGGTAAAAACACCCGCGTTTTCGCTTCACCGCCCCGCCGGCCCGCGCGACAGGTTTTGCGACGCAAGCTCGCCGAGATAATCGCTCCAATAGCTTTCGCGATTGCGGCCGAGCTCGTAGAGATAAGCCCAGCTGAAAATCCCGGTGGAGTGCATGTCGTCGAACACGATGCGCACCGCATAATTGCCGACCGGATGCAGCTCCAGAATTTGAACTTCCTGCTTGCCGGCAACGGTGCGCCGCTCGCTCGGCGAATGGCCCTGCACCTCGGCGCTCGGCGAGCGCACCCGCAGATATTCGGCGGCGAGATCGAAACGCTCACTGTCGTCGAAGGCGACGGTGAGCGTCTTGCGGTCCTTGTGCAGGCGCAACTCGGTCGGCCAGGGATTTGTCGCAGCTGCTGCGCTCATTGCGCCATTGCCTTGTTCAGTCCAGCGTAATGTGGCCGTCGGTGATGACTTTCTTCCACTTCTCATATTCCGACTTGGTGAAGGCAGCGCCTTCGTCGAGGCTAGTGCCGCGCGGCGTCAGTCCGAACTTGGCGAAGGCTGTCTTGAGCTGATCGTCCTGCAGCGCCTTGGCGATGCCGCTATTGAGCTTGGCGAGAACGTCGGGCGGCGTGCCGGCCTGCGCATAGACGCCGAGCCAGAGATCGACGTCGTAGCCGGGGAGGAATTCGGACACCGTCGGCAGATCGGGATAGACCGGCGAGCGCTTGGAGCCCGTGGTGGCGAGAGCGATAACACTGCCTTTCGAGGTGAACGACAGCGCGCCGGCGATGCTGGAAAACTCCATCTGCACTTTGTTGCTCATCAGGTCGACGAACGACGGGCCTACGCCTTTATACGGCACGTGCACCGCGGTGATTCCGGTGCGTTGCGCCCACATCGCGGCGGCGAGATGCGGCGTGGTGCCGACGCCCGCCGAGGCGTAATTGAGCTTGCCGGGATTGGCTTTGCCGTAGGCGACGAGCTCGGGATAGGTCTTGATGCCGAGCTGCGGCGCTACCACCAGGACCTCAGGCGAGGAATTGATGATGGAAACCGTCGCCAAGTCCTTGAAAAGGTCGAAGGGCAACGACTTTTGCAGCGTCGGATTGATGACGACGCTCGGGTCGATCAGAACGATGTTGTAGCCGTCGGGCGGAGAGTGGGCGACGTAATCGAGGCCGACGATACCGCCGGCGCCGGGCTTGTTATCGGGGACGATCGTCTGTCCCACGGCATCGCCGAGCTTCTGCGCCAGAACCCGTCCGGCAAAATCGACGATGCCGCCCGGCTGGAAGGGCAGGATCAGATGAATGGGCCGCGACGGAAAGGTCTCGGCGCGCACCGGCCCGATGAGCGACAGCAGCAAGGCCGACCAGAGCAGCGCGCCTGCGGCGTATTTCAAACGTTTCATTTCTCGTCTCCTGTTTCGGCACGCTTATCTTGTCGCACCTTGGGCGATCAGTTCAACAAGCTCATGCGGCATGACCGGCATTTGCGAAATACGGACGTCAAACGGCGACAGCGCATCCTCGATGGCCGAAATCACCGCAGCAGCGGCGGGAATGACGCCGACCTCGCCGACGCCTTTGACGCCGAGCGGATTATGCGGTGACGGCGATTCCTTATACAGCGTCTCGAAGTTCGGCAGATCGGTCGCAGTGGGAAGCAGATAATCGGCGAACGTCGTGGTCACCGGTTGGCCGCCGGCGTCGTAGCCCATCCATTCCAGCATCGCATTGCCGACGCCGTGAGCAATGCCGCCATGGACCTGGCCCTCGACGATCAGCGGGTTGACGCGGCGGCCGGCGTCCTGCAGCGCGATATAGCGCAGAATGCGGGCGCCGCCGGTCTCGATATCGACCTCGACTTCGACGACGTGGCAGGCGTTGGAATAAGCGAGTTGATCGACGCGAAAGGTGGCGCTGGCTTCGAGGCCGGGGTCGATGCCTTGCGGAAAGGGATAACCGGGCGCGCCTTTGAGCACGCGGGCGAGCTCGCCGAGCTTGACGGCAAGCTGCGGCGCGCCGACTACGCGCACCTCGCCGCCGACGATCTCAAGATCCTCCTCGTCCGCCTCCAGCATGTGGCTGGCGAGCTGGCGCGCTTTCGCCGCGACCGCTTGCGACGCAATTTTCACCGATGAACCGGCCGTGACCGTCTGCCGGCTGGCAAAACCGCCAAGCCCGAGAGGCGCCGCCGCGGTATCGCCGGCTACGACGCTGACATCCTCCGCCCGCACGCCGAACGCATCGGCGCAAATCTGCGCCAGCGCGGTGGCAAGTCCCTGGCCCATCGGCGCGGCGCCGGTCGAAACGGTAATGTGCCCGGTCGGTGATACTCGCACATTGCCGAATTCGAACGGACCGCGACCAGTGCCTTTGATGCCGTGCGCAAGGCCAATGCCGATGTAGCGCCCATGCGCGCGGGCTTCCGCCTGGCGGCGCGGAAAGTCGTCCCAGCCGGCGCTCCTTACGATCTCCGCCTGGCAGCCGGGATAGTCGCCGCTGTCATATTGCACCTGCTCGCCCGAGCGCGCCTTGAGCGGCTTCAGATACGGCATTTTCTCCGCCGGGATCAAATTGCGGCGGCGCAATTCGGCGCGGTCGATTTTCAGCGCGCGCGCCAGGCGGTCCACCATGCGTTCCATCGCGAACGCCGCCTGCGGATAGCCAGCGCCACGCACCGAGGAGACTGGTGACTTGTTGGTGTGGGTCGCGACCACGTCGATCGCCAGCGCCGGCACCACATAAGGCCCGGTCATCGTGGTTGCGGAATTGTACGGGATATTCACGTCTTGCAGCGCATAGGCGCCGATGTCGTGGGTGAGGCGGCCGCGCACGCCGCGGACGCGGCCCTCGGCGTCCGCGGCAAGCTCGATCGACCAATATTGATCGCGCTCCTGCGCCGCATTGGTGAAATGCTCGCGACGGTCTTCGGTCCATTTCACCGAGCGGCCGAGCAGCGTCGCCGCGGCGACCACCGCGATGTCCTCGGGATAGACGCAAAGCTTCGGCCCGAAACCGCCGCCGACGTCGGGAGTTGCCACGCGCAGCCGGCTTTCGTCGAGATCGATATAGTCGGCGATGGCGGTGCGCAGATCGTGCGCCTTCTGGGTCGATGCCCAAACCGCGGTTTCGCGATCGGAGATTTGAGCGAGGATGCCGCGGCCTTCCATCGAATGGCCGGCGCCGCGATGCATCCACAGATCGTCGCGCACAACATGCGCAGCCTTGGCGAAGGCCGCATCGACGTCGCCATAAGCGACCCTATAGGAAATGACCGCGTTCGAGGTAAGCTCGCGCCGCACCGCCGGCGCGCGCTCGATCCGGCAATCGGTCGCCGCCGGCAAGAGCTCATAGTCGACCACGACCAGCGCGGCGGCGTCCTCGGCAAGATAACGATCCTCGGCAATCACGATCGCGACCGGCTCGCCGACAAAAGAGACTTCGCCGTCGGCCAGCGCGAATGGCCAGCTCTGGTCGAGCTTGGTCCCGGAATTGGAGGTTCGGATCATGCGCCGCTGCTTGAGCACGCCCGCCAGATCGTCGAGCGTGAGCACCGCGGCAACGCCCGGCATCGCGCGTGCGGCGGCGATCTCGATGCCGCGGATCAGCGCATGCGGATGCGGGCTGCGCACGAATGCGGCGACCAGCGCGCCGGCCGCGGCAATATCGTCGACGAAACGTCCCTTGCCGGTCAAAAGCGCTTGGTCTTCCAGGCGCGGGACGCGTGCTCCGATTAATTCGTTCACTGATTGGTACTCGATATCGCCTTGGTCGCCTTGGCGATGACGTCCTTAGGGGTGGCATAGACGTCCGCCAGCAGCGAGTCGATGGTCGCGGCGCTGACCGGATGCACCTCGAAGTTAAGCTTTTGCGCCTCGGCGAGAAAATCGCGATCGATCATGGTGGCGTCGAAGGCTGCGATCAAGGCATGCTTGCGGGATTGCGGGATGCCGGGCGGCGCCGCAAACGGCCGTGCCATGGCCTGGCTCGCCAGCAAGAGCTTTATGGTTTGCAACTGCTCCGGATTGGTGGCGAGCTCGGTCGCCAGCGGCACCGACGCTATTTCCGGCTCTTTCTTCAGCGCTGCCTGCACGATGATGTTGACGGAATGGTTCGTCAGCCAGTCCTGATGGCGCGTCTTAATCGTACTCCAGGACAGGCCGCACAAGCCGTCGACCTCGCCGCGCTCCATGGCGAGCGTCACGTCGTTGGTGCCGGGATAGCCGGTAACGAGCTGCAGCCTGGCGCCGAACACATTCTTGTAGAGCAGCGCCCAGATATCGGGGTCGGCGTCCGCGCCAAGGCCGCCGAGCTTGGACGGTTTGCTCAAGAAATCGTTCCAATTCTTGATCGGCGAAGCGCTCGACATCACGCAGGTGGTGTTGTCGTCAGTGACGCTGCCGAGCCAGGTGAATTGGCGGCTGTCGAAATCGGCTTGGCCGAGCAGCGGCGCAATTCCCATGCTGCGGGAAAACGTGCCGAATATGGAACCGTCTTTGGCCGCCACCGAATAAATGTATTTTGCGGAACGCAGGCTGCCGGCACCCGTCATTTGCTGCGGAATAATCGATGGCTCGCCGGGAATGTGTTTGCCGATATAACGCGCCAAGAGCCGCGCGTAAGCATCGTAGCCGCCGCCGACGCTGTAACCGATGATCAGCGAAACATCGCGGCTTTTGTAAAAATCAGCGACATCGTCAGCGGCTGCTGTGCCGGCGAGCGCGATGAGCGCGGTGAAAACTCCGGTCGCCATCCGCAGCATGCGTGATCGACCCATGATTGCCCCGACGATTTTCCTGCGCTCGCGAATGATAGCTAGGTTTTGCTTGCGCTGAACAGGGCCACCAGCCTAGACCAAATGACGCGGGCGATCAGCGACAGACCAGAAATCGGCTTGGCGGCGGAAGGCTGCACTTCGGAAGAAGCCGGCCGCAAGGCGCCATCCGGCATAGGCGGCATCTCTGCAAGCTGGGCGCGCAAATTGGCCGCGAATTGTCCGACGATCTGCGCCGCCGTCGCCTCGATCATGCCGACGCCGCGGCCGTATTGCGCGACCGCGCCCGACAGCATCAGCTCGGTATGGATACGCACGGCCGAACCGGCGCCGGCCGGCTCGAGCCGGAACGTTGCGGTGGCATTGGCGCCGCCGCGGCCTTTGGCGTCGCTGCCCTGCGCCTTGACCCGCGCGGCGTGGTTTGCGGCATCGATCTGTTCGAATTCGACCCGGCCCGCAAACGTAAGCGCGACCGGACCGAGCCGCACCGAAATTTTGCCCTTGTAGTTCCGCGGATCGACGATCTCGGTCAACTCCGCGCCCGGCATGCAGGGCGCGACGCGCGGAATATCCATCAGCACCGCCCAGGCTTGCTCCGGTGGCAGCGGCACGTCGAACGAATTGTCGAATTCCATTAGCGGCTCCGGCGCACGCCGACCATGTCCGGCGCGCCGATCCTGTCCCAAATCCAGCGCGCACAGGCGAACAAACGGTCGTCGTCGTAGCGCTGCGCCACCAGCTGAATGCCGACCGGCAGATCGCTGGGACCGCGATGGGTCGGCAGCGTCATGGTCGGCGTATGCAGCGCGGTCCAGATCGCCTGCATCGAAGGATCGCCAGTGGCGCCAAGACCCTTTGGCGCCTCGCCCGGCACGCAGGGGACCAACAGAACGTCGAAGTTCGCGAATACCCCTCCGAGCAGCGCGCGGCATTCGTCGAGGCGCCGCAGGCCGGCGACATAATCGTCACGCGAAATCTTATGGCCGTTTTCGATATAGCCCCGCATTTGCGGCGACAGCTGTTGGCGCTGGTGATCCCATGCATAGGCCATGCAGGCGGCGCGCTCGTAAAATCCGATGGTCGAGCGGGCGATGACATGCAGGCCGGTGAAGGCGTCGGGCCTGTCGACGTCGCGCACCGTGGCGCCGGCTTTGCCGAGCTTCGTGGCGGCATCCACGATCGCGACCTTGGTCTCGTCCTGCGCGGTATCCCACAAATCGGTGCGCCAGACGCCAATCCGCGGCGCGTTTTCCAGCTTGCGCGGCGGTCGCGGCGTTTCCATGCGTAGCACTGCCGTCAAAAGCTCGATGTCGTCGATGGAGCGCGCCAGCCAGCCGATGGTGTCGATCGAGTCGGCGGCCGGCCAGACGCCCTGCTTATTGATGGTGTTATAGGTCGGTTTGTAGCCGAACACGCCGCAGAACGACGACGGTCGGAGCACCGAACCGCCGGTCTGCGTGCCGAGCGCCGCCGGCACCATGAAATCGGCGACCGCCGCCGCCGAGCCGCTCGAGGAGCCGCCGGGCGTATGGGCCGGATTGTGCGGATTGGTGGTTTCCGGCGGCGCACTGCCGGCGAATTCGCACGTCGCGGTCTTGCCGAGGATGACCGCGCCGGCGCGGCGCAACAGCGCGACGCAGGAGGCATCGGCGCGCGGCCGGTTGCCGCGATAGATCGGCGAACCCATCTCGGTCGGCATATCGACCGTATCGATGGTGTCCTTCAGCCCGATCGGCACGCCGTGCAGCGGGCCGCGGCGCGAGCCGCGATCAAGCGCACGGGCCTGGTCGAGCGCGATATCGGCGTCGAAATTCACGAAGGCCTTCACCACGCCATCGCGCGCGGCGATCCGCGCCACGCAGTCGCGCACCACCGCTTCGCAGGTCATCCTGCCGGCGGCGATTTCGGCGGCGATCTCGCTTGCCGAGAGCGTATTGAGCGCGGACGAGACCTTGGCGTCCATGACTGGCTCTCTCGGTCAGTTCTTCCCGGCGCGGCCGGCCGACGTGCCGGCTATCTTGCCGAACACGGTGCCGGACATCAGACCGGAGCCGCCCGGATAATTGAAATAGAACAGGCCGCCGACCAGTTCGCCGGCGGCGTAGAGGCCGCGCATCGGCTGGTAGTCGGTGTTGAGCACTTCGCCGTCGGTGTTGATGCGCAGGCCGCCGAAGGTGAAGGTGACGCCGCAGGTCACGGCGTAGCCTTCGAACGGCGGCGCATCGATGGTGTTGGCCCAATTGCTTTTATTGACGGCAAGCCCGACCGTGCAGCGCCCATCCTTGATATTCGGATTGAACGGCACGTCGGTCTTCACCGCGGCATTATATTCCTTGATGGTCTTGAGGAACTCGGCGGCGTTGACGCCGTCGAGCTTTTTGGCGAACTCCTCGATGGTGTTCGCGGTTATCTTGGTGATCTGGCGGATGCGGTATTCGTCGCGCTGCAGATGCTTGGTCTTCTGGTCGAAGACCTGCCAGCCGAACTGGCCGGGCTGCTCCAGAACTACGCGACCGTATTTGGCGTAAGTGTAATTGCGGAAATCGGCGCCCTCGTCGACGAAGCGCTTGCCGGTGGCGTTGATCAGGATCGAGAACGGATAGGAGTGCTTCTGGAACTGGTCGCCGACGGCGAGATCGCCGAATTCCGGCGCGTTCATTTCCCATTGCACGGCGTGGCAACCCGACCAGTTGCCGCGCGGCACGGCGCCGATGTCGAGCGCCATGCGGATGCCGTCGCCGATGTTGAAGCGGCTGCCGCGCACCTTGGCGAGATCCCAGCCCGGGCCGAGATAGCGCGTGCGCCATTCCGGATTGGCCTCGAAGCCGCCACAGGCCAGCACCACCGATTTGCCGCGTAATTCGCGGACCTCGCCGTCCTGCCGCACCCGCACGCCTTCGATTCGACTGCCGTCGTACAACAAATCCATGCCGCGCGTCGAATAGCGGATATCGATGCCGCGCTTTTTCGCCGCCGCGGTGAGCTGGTTGACGAGACCGGGACCGCCGCCAACCGATTCAACGGTCAGCCCGCCCCAGAACTTGAATTTGCCGTCGATCTTGAATGCCTGCCGGCCGTAGATCGGAATGAGCCGCACGCCCTTTTGCCGCATCCAATTGAGCGAATCGAAGCTCTTGGTGACCAGAAGCTCGACGAGGTCCGGATCGGCGCGGTTCTGCGTTACCCGCGCCATGTCGTCGTAAAATTGCTCGGCGGTATAGGTGCCGAAATCGGTCGTTTCGATTTCCGCGGGCGTGAGGTCCGGCACCAGTGTCTTGATGTCGTCGACGCCGTTATAGACGACGCGGATCGAGCCCGCGGTGAAGCGGCTGTTGCCGCCGGATTCATCCTCGGGCGCGGCCTCGCACATCACGACCTTGGCGCCCTGCTCCTCCGCGGCCAGCGCCGCGCAAAACGCCGCGTTACCGGCGCCGACAACAATCACATCCGCAACTTCCGCAACTTGTTTTGGCATTTCCGTCCCTTTGGTTACTCAGCCACTTGCGCGGCGCCGCCATGTGCCTTCGACCAGGCGGCAGGGTCCTTCATGAACTTTTCCACTTCCTTGAGTTTGCCCTTGTCGAACTTGCCGCTCTTCTTGGCCACTTCCAGCACATCCCACCAAGTGGCAAGCGCATGCAGCGTCACGCCGAGATCGCTCAAGATTTTTTTGCCCTCGGGGAAGATGTCGTAAAAGAAGAACACGAAGACATGGTCGACTACGGCGCCGGCGCCGCGCAGCGCTTTGCAGAAATTGACTTTGCTGCGGCCGTCGGTGGTCATGTCCTCGACCAGCAGCACCCGGTCGCCGTCTTCGATATGGCCCTCGATCTGGGCGTTGCGGCCAAAGCCTTTCGGCTTCTTGCGCACATATTGCATCGGCAGCATCAGCCGGTCTGCCATCCAGGCGGCGAACGGGATACCCGCCGTCTCGCCGCCGGCGACCGCATCGAACTGCTCGAAACCGACGTCGCGCGTCACCGTCGCCACGCCGAAATCGATCAGCGTCTGGCGCACCCGCGGAAACGAGATCAGCCTGCGGCAATCGGTATAGACCGGGCTCGCCCAGCCGGAGGTGTAGATGAACGGCTTGTCGGTCATGAAGCGAACCGCATCGACCTCAAGCAGCATCTTCGCCGTCAGATCGGCGATCACCGCTTTGTCGGGAAAGCCCGTCATTGGTATTGATCCATCATCTGGTCATTCCGGAACCGAGTGCAGCGAAGAGCTGCGTGGCGCCCTGGAAAGACGACCACAATATAGCCTCAACCGACAACCTTCCAGGCGATGGTTTCGCCGCCGCGATAGACCAAAGCGCGCTCGTCGGGGCCGGCGACCTTGACCTCCTCGGGCGCCGTCCAAGGCGTCCTTTCCAGCGTGATGGTCTCTTCGTTGACCGGCATGCGGTAATGCTTCGGGCCGTTGAGCGAGGCAAAGGCTTCGAGCTTGTCGAGCGCGCCTTCTTCCTCGAACACTTGGGTATAGGTCTCGAGCGCCACCGGGGCATTGAACATGCCGGGCACGCCATTGGTCGACACCTTCCGTGAATATGGGTGCGGCGCGGAATCGGTGCCGAGGAAATAGCAGGCCTCGCCCGAGGTCGCCGCCTTGCGCAGGGCAGTGCGGTCGCGCGCGGTTTTGATCACCGGCATCACGTACATATAGGGCTTGAGCCCGTGGCCGAACCAGTCGTTACGGGTGAGCATCATGTGATAGGGCGTGATGGTGCCGGCGACCTGCGGCGCGGCGCTTTTGACGAAATCGGCGCCGTCCTTGGACGACAGATGCTCCAGAATGAAGCGGAGCTTGGGGAACTGCTTGATCCATTTCGACAGGTGCCGGTCGATGAATGCCTTCTCGCGGTCGAAGATGTCGACGTCCGGATCGGTGTCCTCGCCGTGCATCAGAAACGGCATGTCGATCTTTTCCATGCGCTCAAGGACGCGCATGACTTTCTTGTAGTCGGTGACGCCGGCCGCCGAATTGGTCGTGGCGTTGGCCGGATAAAGTTTTACGCCGGTAAACACGCCGTCGCGAAAGCCGCGCTCGACATCGTCGGGATCGGTGTCGTCGGTGAGATAACACGTCATCAGCGGCTTGAACTTCGAACCAGGCGGCAGCGCCGCCAGCACCCGCTCGCGATAGGCGCTGCAGTCGGCCGTGGTGCGCACCGGCGGAATGAGATTCGGCATCAAAATGGCGCGGGCGAAATTCTTCGCCGTATAGGGTAGCACCGCTTTGAGCATTTCGCCGTCGCGAACATGCAGGTGCCAGTCGTCCGGCTTGCGGATAGTGATACGCGTGGTCATGGTCGTAAATTACCCGATCGGCGCCGCAGCGGCGGCAAAGGTCTCCATCGGCGGCTCGTCGATCATCGCGCCGGTCAGATCGGCGACGCGAGCAAAGCCGCGTTTGGCGCACCACTCTTCAAGCCCGTCGATGATGGCGATCATGCCGCTGGGATTGCGGAAAGTGAGATAGCCAATCATCACCGCGGTGGCGCCAGCCAGCATATATTCCACCGCGTCCTCGACCTTGACGATGCCGCCGCAGCCGATGATCGGGATTTTCACCGCCTTGGCGCATTGATGCACCATGCGCACGATAATCGGCTTGATACCCGGCCCCGACAAACCGCCGAACTTGTTGCCGATCGCTGGCCGAAACGTGTCGGTGTTGATCTTCAGTCCCAAAATGGTGTTGGCCACGACCAGCGCATTGGCGCCGGCGCGCTCGGCGGCCTGCGCCACGGTAACGATGTCGCCGGCATTGGGCGACAGCTTGACCCAGACCGGCTTGTCGGTCGTGGCGCGAATGAGCTTCATCACCTCGTAAGTATGCTCGGCATGCAGCGCGAAATTGCCACCCTTGGGATCGCGCGTCGGGCAGGAAATATTGACCTCAAGCACGTCGATGTCGCCTTTGGCGACGTCGCGCGCCATCGCTTCGAAATCCTCGATCGTGGTACCCGAGATCGAAGCCACCAGCGGTGGCCTAAAGCGCCGATAATCGGGCACCTGATGCTCGAAGAAATATTTGATGCCCTTGGTCGGCAGGCCGATCGAATTGATCATGCCGCCTTCCACCTCGGCGGCGCGCGGCGGCGGATTACCGGCGCGGTATTCGCGCGACACGGTTTTTGCCACCATGGCGCCGAGCCGGTTGATGTCCATCACCTGGGCGAGATCGGTCGAGAAGCAGCCGGAGCCGGGCATCACCGGATTTTGCAGGCTCACCGAGCCGACCTTGACGCGCATGTCTACCATCAGACTGTCCCGCTAGATATTCCGCTCATTCCCACGCAAGCGGGAATCCAGGTCCCCGCTTTTGCGGGGACGAGCGAAAAGGTCGCTACCATCCGACCGCCTCCTGCATGTCGAACACCGGCCCTTCGATGCAGACCCGGCGCAGCTCCTTCTTGCCGTCGACCTCGAAGGTGCGGACACAGACGTAGCAGG
The DNA here is from genome assembly GCA_030038415.1 of Xanthobacteraceae bacterium. GTDB lineage: Bacteria > Pseudomonadota > Alphaproteobacteria > Rhizobiales > Xanthobacteraceae > BOG-931. The sequence goes on along the minus strand of JASHOX010000251.1, from coordinate 9,879 downwards.
GGCCGAGCCCGCACGCCATCACCTGCTCCATCGCTACCTGGCCCGGAATGTTGTGCGCTTTGCCGAGCCGCTTCATCAGCTGAAACAGCCGGTTCGAGCCGCAGGTGAAAAACGCATCGGCGCGCTTTTGCGCGATCAGCCCGGCGAGGATTTTCTCGACATTGTCCACCGCGCTGGTGCCGTCGGTATCGAGCACACTGACGACGTCGCCGGCCTCGCGGAAGAACGTATCGGCCATGACGAAGTCGGCATTGCGCGCGGACAGGATCGCGGTGACGCCGACATTATTGTCGCGCGCGAGCTGCGAGATCGGCCCCAACGTGGCGATGCCGACGCCGCGGCCGAGCACGACGATGTGGCGCCAGGCCGGATCGAGGCGGAAGCCGACGCCAAGCGGCCCGACCATGTTGAGCGCATCGCCCTTCTGCAGCGTCGAAAGCCCGCGCGTACCGCGGCCGACGCATTTGTAAAGAAATTCAATGCGGCCGCGCTTGCGATTGACGCGATAGACGCTCTGCGGCCGGCGGAAGAACAGCTCGCCGACATCGGGCGACGGACACAGCAGATTGAAAAACTGCCCCGGCGTAACGGTCAGCGCCTTCGGCGAAGCCTCGACGACGAGATGCTTGTATTCGGAGTTTACCCAGTCGTGCAACACCACCGGGCATAATGACTCTTCGGCCGGAATATGCGGCGGCTCAGGCGGCGGTGCGCTTTTGCCGACGACATAAGGATCGGACGCAAACGGCTCGCCCATCATCGATCGGTCCCACTTTGTACCGGCATCCGTCGGCCCCGGCGATAAATGAACCGTCTCCGTCCCAAAATCAAGATTTGTTCCAATTTTTGAACAACCACACCCGCACGGCTTAAGGCCCAGCCTGCGGCCAAACCAGCATACCGAAGTAGCGCGTTATTTACGCCGCGACCGCCTTGGCGGCGGCTTCGGCATCAGGCTGCTGATAGGCCTTCAGCCGCGGCAAAACCTCGCGCGAGAACAGCGTGAGATTGTCGACGGTCTGCTCGTGGGTGAGGAAACCGGCCTGGCCCATCATCAGAAGGTTGCCCATGCCGCCGCAGTGGTCGCAGAACGCGATGATCTGCTGGTAGACCTCGTCGGGCGTGCCGCAGAACAAAACGCCGGCATCGATCAAATCGTCAACGCTGGTGGCGTGAATATTGATGGCGCGGCCATCCTTGGTGAAGCCGCGCGGCGGCGTCTCGCCGCGCAGCATGCGCGCATTATCCTCGGGCGACACGTAACCCGGCGGATTGCGGAACGGCACGTGCACGATGGCGCTGGTGCGCAAGTAACCGGCGATCAGATCGCCGCGCTTACGTGCTTCCTCTTTGTCATGCGCAACCGCGACCAGGCCAAGATAGGCGAAGCGGTCGGCGCCGGGCGCGTGTCCGAATTTCGCGACATAGCCCTTGCGGTAGGCGTCGTACAGCTTGCGCGTGCCGAAACCGGTGCCGAGCGTCGCCATGACATAGCCGCGCTCGCCGAGCACGCGCGCCTGCGACGACGAGCCGGTGGTCGACCAGATCGGCGGATGCGGCTCCTGCCACACCCGCGGCCAGACGTTTACCTGCCGATAATGAAAGAACTCACCTTCCCAGTTGAACGTGCCGTCGTGCGTGGTCATCGCCTTGATGATGAAATCGTGCGCCTCCCAGAAACGGTCCATCAATTCGGTCGGATTGCGGTTCGACGCCGGAATTTCGTACGGGATGCCTTTGATGAAGCCCATGTCGAGGCGGCCGCGCGAGATCACGTCGATGGTCGAGAGCTCCTCGGCGACGCGCAACGGATCCGGCCGATGCCCGATCGGATAGCCGAGCACCAGAAGCCGCGCCTTCTTGGTGGCGCGCGCCAGCACCGCCAGGCCGACCACCACCGTCGACGACATACAGGTTGCGGTCTGATGATGCTCGTTGAGCATGATGTCGAGACCGATCTCGTCGCAGAGCTGATACTCATCGTAATAACGGTGAAACAGATCGGCGGCGACGTGTGGATCGCACTTGCGGTTCGGCAGAATGACGCGCAGCGACCCGGAATGGTCGTTCCAGGTCGGGAAATAAGCCTGCTCGGTGAACTGATAGACTCTCATGCGCTCAAACTCCCATCACCCGAATACTGTCACTTGTTTCCAGCGAAGGCCAGAACGCGCTCGGCGAAAACCTTCGGCTGCTCCTGATGCGGAAAATGCCCGGCGCGATCGATCACCTCAAAACGCGCGCCGGGAACAATCGCACAATAAGCGCGGCCGTAAGCCTCGCTGAGCATGCGGTCGTGACTGCCCCACAAGAATAAAGTCGGGATGCGGATGCGGTGCAGCCGGCTTTTCAGCCGCGGATCGTGGAAATAAGGGTTCCAGGCAAAGCGCGCCGTCGCCTCGCGAGCGCGGGCGGCGGCGAGCACCTCGGCGTCCGGCAGCGCCTTGTAGTCGCGCTGCCCGACGCTCGGATCGCAATAAGTGAGTTCGAGATATTCCTGGTCGGTGAGCGCAAAAATATCGGCGATGTCGCGGCTCTCGCGATCGCCGACCTTGATGCCGACGGCATTGGCCATGACCAGGCGCGCCATGCGCGCGGTCGATTTCACCGCGATCTCGGCGGCGATCCAGGCGCCAAGCGACACGCCGACCACGGTGATGTCGCGCAGGTCGAGCTGGTCGAGGAGATCGAGATAGAAATAAGACAGGTCGTCGACGCTGCGCATGCCCGCAGGCAGCTCGGAGCGGCCAAAGCCGGGATGCGTCGGCGCGAACACATGCGCGGCCTTGGCAAGTTCCTCAATCGCAGCCGCCGCGGGCTCGATGCCGTTCTCGGCATGCAGGAAAAGCAGCGGCCGTCCCGCACCGCACTCGATCATGTCGATGCGCGTGCCTTCGACCACAAGCGACCCCGCCGCGCTTTGTGCCGGTTGGAGCATTCCCCGTCCCTTTTTCCTTCGCGCATGATGAGCATCATGGCACCCCGGGCCCTTCAAAAGCCCGTTGTGTTGTTCTACCACGGCTCCCGGCGTTTGCCATTGCATGCGGCTCAAGGCAGGAGGCGAGAAAATGACGGACGACAACCTCACCATCCAGAACGGCGTCGCCTATGCCAATCATGACGGCGTCGAACTCCAGGGCGATCTCTACCTGCCCAAGGGAGCCAAGGCGGCGCCGGCCTTGGTCGCCGTGCATGGCGGCGGCTGGGTCGCCGGTGTACGCGGCGCTTATCAATATTGGGGACCGTATCTCGCCGCGCGCGGCATCGCGGTATTCGCCATCAGCTATCGGCTGGCGACCAAGACCAAGACATTCCCGGAAGCGGTGCAGGACGTGCTCGCCGGCGTGCAATTTATTCGCGGCAAGGCCGGCGCCTTCGGCATCGATCCGGCGCGCATCGGGCTGCTCGGCGCCTCGGCCGGCGCGCACCTCGCGGCGCTAGCAGCGCTCGGCGGCAAGAAATTCGCCGGCGGCTATCCGCGGGATCCGTTCGCTTCCATCGATGCAAGCGTCAAGGCGCTGGTCGGCGTCTATGGCATTTACGACGCGGTGGCGATGTGGACCAATTATCAGGTGCAAGGCGGCCGCGACAATAATTTTCAGAAATTCATGGGCGCTTCGCCGATGGAAAACCGGCAACTGTATTTCGATGCGTCGCCGATCAGCTATGCCACGCTCGCCAACAACGGCATCGGCGTCCTTCTGGTCACCGGCACCGAGGACGATCTGGTCGACCGCAAGCTGCAGACCGATCCGTTCCAGCTCGCACTCAAACAAGCGGGCTTCTTCGTGCGGCCGTGCATTGTGGCGGGCGCGCCACATTACTGGATGAACGATCCGATCGACGAGCCGGGCAGTCTCACCGGCTTCGTCGCGCCGCGGCTGCTGAGATTTTTGGCCGAGAGGCTGTAACGCCTTACTTCTTCTCAAGAAGCAAAGTGCCTTCCTTACGCACCAGCGGCTGAATGGCATTGGCGAGCTTCGCCAACAACCAGGGCAGATAGACCACCAGGTTCACCTGCTGTTCCAGCACGTCAAGCGTACCGCTCACGGTCTGTCCGAGCGCGCTGACGCGGAACTGCAAATGGTCTCCGGTCCAGCTTTCCTCCTGAACGTTGAAGAGATGGCCATAGCTCGTTCGCACGTTGCCGAGGCCGGATTTGAGGCGGCGCACCGCTTCCTCCTTACCGAGGCGATGCGGAATGGAAACGATCAGCGGCTGCGGCATGACGGCTCCGATGTATTCAGAAGCCGTATATGGGAGCGTTTACGCCCGAGTGCTATTCCGCTGCCGCGCGCGCACCGATTGCGGCATTGACCGCGGGCATTACTTTCTCGGCCATCAGTTCCATGGATCTCTTCGCCAGCGCCGGATCGGCCCAATCCATGCCGCAATAGAGCAGCGTGCCAAAATCGCCGATTTTCTCGTGCAGCGCCAAAATGCCGTCGACGACACGGTTGACGCCGCCGCAAATGATTAGATTGTCGAAGATATAGTCGAACGTGACGTCGTCATCAGTCATCTCCGGCCGCAACTTAAAGCAACCGAGCTTCTTGCCACGGCGGAGCTTGGCGGTGAGCTGGCTCATGTAAAAACGATAAGGGCTTTTGGCATCGCCGCCGCCATAGGCGCGCGCGGTCTTGTCGTCATCGGCGACGAAGATCGAGCGCGCGACGCGCCAATTGGCGCGGTCGGCCTGGTGGCCGCCTTCGCCACAGCCTTGGGCGTAATTGCGCCATTGGCTCGGCAGGTGGCTGGCGTGCAGGAAATGCGACGAGATCGGCCACCAGCCGCGGCGGCCGAGCGCGATCAAGCCTTTCGAGTTCGGATCGCTCGACGTGCCGAGGATCGGCGGATGCGGTTTCTGAAATGGCTTGACGATGCCGCCCAGCCCGATCTCGGGCCATGCCGTCCTCATCGTGGAAATGTTCCAATACTTGCCAGTGAGATTGTAGGGCGGCGCGCTGGCCCACAACGCCAGGATATGGTCGATCGCCTCGGCGAACATGGCACCGCGGTCGGCGTCGAGGAGTTCGAGCGCTTCGGCGTCCGAGGGCAAAACGCCGGCGCCGATGCCGAACAGGAAACGGCCTTCGAGCAGGTTATCGACCAACGCCGCCTGCGTCGCGAGCAGCACCGGATGACTGAACGGCAGGTTGGCGACCGCCGTGCCGAGCTTGATGCGCGACGTAAAGCCGGCGAGCGAAGCGCAGAAGGTCAGGCTCGACGGAACGTTCTCGGCGAGGTCGGTCAGGTGCTCGCCGCAATAGCCTTCGCTGTAGCGGAGCCGGTCGGCGAGGATGAAAGCCTCGCGGTCTTCCTTCAGCGTCTCGGCATAAGGCCGCGCCGGCGGATGAACCGGCATGATGAAAAAGCCGAGTTTCATGAATTTCTCCCAAAGCGCGCCGATCGCGGCGGCGCCGGCATTAAGGTTATAGGAGGAAACGCTGCGGTCAATTCGATCGGCTGCGAGAAAATCTCGATTCCACGGGCGTTTCGACGCCCATTTACCGGTTCATTGTTAACAGCGATCTCGATTCATTTACCCTGCCCGCCCTGCTACATGATTGCGCCTCAAACAACTTATGGGAAGAGGCACCCAATGTTGAATCACCTGAAGCGTTTCGTGAAAGACGAGTCCGGCGCAGCGGCCATTGAATACGGACTCATCACCTCGGGAATCTCCGTCGCCATCATTCCCGGCGTCAAGGACGTCGGCACCAAGCTGGTGGCGATCTTCACCATCCTGCAAAACGCGCTTTGAGCGATGGCTGTCCGCCCCGGATTACGATCCGGGGCAGATTTTTGAGCCAAAGGTTCTACGCGGCCAGTTTCGCCTCGCGCGGCGTCTCCGAAACCATTTCGCTCAGCGGCCGGTAACGGAAGAACAGGATCATGGTCGCGGCCGCCGTCAGCATGATGCAGACGGCAAGCACCAGCGGCGCGACGAAAGCGCCGGTCGCCTGCGCGATGACGCCAGTCCCATAGGGCGACAGCGTCGCGCCGATGATGCCGAAGAAGTTCATCAAGCCGCCAAGCGTGCCGGTCTGGTTCGGCGCGATATCGGTGCAGGTCGTCCAGAACGGCACGACGTAGAACGACAGGCCGGCATTGGCGATGATGATCATGGTCACCGCAACCGTATTGGAGTCCGTCGTCGCCGCGATCAGCGTGCAGGCGGCATAGACCACCGAGCCGAGCCCGACGAATAATTTGCGGTGAAAACCGCCGTTGGTCCAGCCCGCCGCGGCGAGCCAGTCCATCGCCCAGCCGGCGAAATTCGCCGCCAGGAACGCAACTATGAACGGCAGCGCCGACAGCGCGCTCGCTTGCACCAGCGGGATGTGCCGGTAGTGGCTGAGATATTGCGGCAGCCACGTGAGGAACAGATACTGGCAGTATGGCAGGGCAAAATAGCCGATATAGAACGGCCACAGCGCCGGCGTGGTTAGCAACAAACGGTTCTGTATGGGCGCTTGTGCCGCCCGCTGTTTCGCCTCCACGGTCTCGGCGTGCGCGGCCGTCGGCAGCGGATCGGTAAAATTGCGTGCATAGCTCCACCAAGCCGCGGCGCCAACCAGTCCGAGCAGGCCAAAGATCACGAAAATATAGGTCGGCGAGCCGGTCGTGCTCAAAATCACGCCAGCGAAGAAAACACCCGCCGCCGGGCCGAGCTGCGCACCGGACTGCACGAAGGCGGAGAACCGGCCGCGTTTGGCGATCGAAGGGATGGCTCGCGCCACCGCGGCGACGCTCGCCGGGATATAAGGTCCTTCGAACGCGCCAAGGAGCACGCGCCAAATGGCGGTGAGCCACAGCACTGTCGGCGCAACCGGCGTCAGCAGCACCCACACCGACCAGCCGGCCATCGAAGCGGCGAGCGTGCGCCGCGGGCCGAACTTGTCGGCAATCCAGCCGCCGACCGGCTGCAGGATCAGATAGCCCAGCGAAAACGCGCTGAGCATCATGCCGATGGTCGACGGCGTCCAACCGTATTCCTTGGCCCAGGCCGCGGCGGCGACGCTGAAATTGGTGCGGTCGGCCCACAACAGCACGCTACCGACGAAGAAGACGGTGGCGGTCACTCCCCAACTGATCGGCCTTGAGTCGCGGCCGTTCGAATCCGTGCTCGCTGACATCGCGTTTCTCCCCGAGATACTGTTTGCCTCGCGTCCGTTGGCCGGACGTCAAAAGCTTTTGACGGTGCGGCGCAAGGCAGCAGCCGTCGCCGTGAGCATAGCACAAATTGGCGCTCGTTCCCGACAACTCATCGACCGCCGCAGTCCGCAGCGCGGCGGCATTTCCGCGCAGATGAGAAGCCGGGACGCTCAGGCGCCCTCCATCACCGGCAGGATGAGCGCGGAAGGCTGTTCCGCCGAGTGATAGATCGTATCGGTGCCGATCTTGCTCGGTATGTAATAATGCGTCCACAGCACGTCGGTGACCACCGAGTCGCCGTTGACGATTTCCAGCCGCATGCGATTGCCTTTCTTGAAGCGGTGCGCCATCGGCTCGATGCTAATGTCGAAGCGATAGATTTTCCCGGGCTCGATCGGCTGCGGATCGGTGTGGCTGTGATAGGGCTCCATCTCGCTCGACTTTTGCGGATCGAGCGCGCGATGCGAGGCGCGCAGCCAGCCTTTGGTGATCCAGTATGACGCCGGATTGAGCGTCTTGGCGCGATCCTCGGCCGATTGCGGCATCTGCTCGGAGAGCTTGACGAAGAAATCCATGTCGTTGCGCGTCGACGAGGCGTAGAGCGTGAGCTTAATCGGCCCGGCGATTTCGAGGTCTCGTTCCAGCGGTGCGGTGGTAAAGGTCAGCACCCGCCGCGCCGGATCGGGCGCATTGTTCGGGCCGAAGCCGATCACGCCCATCATCCAGCCCGGATTGGGATAGGTGTAGGACGTCTTGTCCTCGCCCGTTGCCTTGTCGCGGGTGAGTGCGCCGTCGTTGAGCGAAATGACGCTGCCGGATTTCATCCCGCTCAAATGCCAGGTGACATAGCGCACGCCGGCCGGCGGCCAGGTCTCCGCCGTGCGTATCGCGTCGGCGCCGCGCACGAAATATTCGATCGCCGGGCGCTGCAGATATTCGGTCTGCTCGCCCTTGAGATAATGATCGTAGAACGGCAGCAGCATGGTTTCGTGCAATTCGCGGCTGTTGAACTCGCGATTGGCGACGAAGGCGTTGACCGGCCCGATCATCTTCAGCTTCTTCGGGCCGCGCGCGCGGCGGAAGCCGTCGATATTGCCGCGGGTGTGCAGATCGACCTTGCCCCAGACGCCGACCGAATAAAGCGGCACCTCGATCCGATCCAGATGCTCGGCGGCGGCTCGCTCGCGCCAGAAATCGTCGTAGGTCGGATGCTCCTGGATGCGCAAATTCAGATCGTAGGGCTGCTCGCGCGGAAATTCGCCGTTGGCCGGATGACGGTTGATGATGCGGTTCTGGTTCCACCAATAGGCGCCGAAGAAATCGCCGAGCATGCCGCCCTGATAGACCGAGGCGCGGTAGGGATCGTTGAGCCCGTCGAAGGCGCAGATGCAGGCGAGCGACGGCGGCTTCTGGATCGCCATCCACCATTGCGACATGCAGAAATAGGACTGGCCGATGCCGCCGACCTTGCCGCTCGACCATTTCTGATGGCCGAGCCATTCGATGACGTCGTAAAGGTCCTTCTGCTCGTTGCGATCGAGCAGGCGGAATTCGCCGCCGGATTTGCCGCAACCGCGAATGTCCATGTGCGCATAGACATAGCCGCGCTCGACATAGAGCTCGATCGGACCGGTCTCGCGCCAGAGAAATTGCGGGCCAGCCGGCAGCGAATTGTTATCGTAGCGGTATGGCGACGGCGCCAGCAGCACCGGAAACGGCCCGTTGCCTTCCGGCATGTAGAGCGCGACCGCGATCTCGACGCCGTCATGCACGCGGATTTTCACTTCGCGCGGTTTCGGCAGTGCAGCATTCGCCATTACCTTCCCTCCCCAACGGAATCGAACCATAGGAAAAAGGTGCGGAACGAGCAACGCGAGCGCCTTTACATCCTTCGCTTTTGCCGGCGCGCCGAAGAACAACTCAAGCGCGTGTTCAAAATTGAACTGCGTGCTTGCAGCGGATTTGGCCTTCTAAGTAACATCGCATAGTCGGTGGGTGGGGTGCGTCCATGAGCGGGGCTGAGTATGCGTTGGTGATGTGCGCTTTGGTCATTTCGGCCATCATCGTCAAATTGCTGACCTTTGATGCGCAAGCCTGGATGCGCAAAGACTTAAAGCGCGGCGATCTTTACGCGTTGATCGAAGTCGCATCCGGGCTGCGTCCGAACGGGTTGAGCCCGGACCAAGCGCGTCGGCTGCAAGCCCGCGGCATGGTGCGCAGCTTCGGCAACGGCAATTATCGAGCGACGCTCAAAGGCCGCCTGGCGCTGCGCATCAGAGAAGCAGTGCGCCACACGGTACAGCTCGAGCAGTAAAGCGCCCCGTTCCCGCGCCGCGATTTTGCGCGAGTTCGCAGCCCTCGATGTCAAACAGCCCACGTTCACGCCGTCATTGCGAGGAGCGACAGCGACGAAGCAATCCAGAGCGGAACCTCAAGACTGGATTGCTTCGCTCCGCTCGCAATGACGAAGTCTTTTTGCTAATTCTTTTCGACTCGCTTCCGGCAAATAAGGGAAGCGGAACGGCGGCAGTCGCAGTGTTTCATGACCCGTGCGCAAGCGGCGCACAGGGCGCGCCACGGTAAGGCGGCTTGCGCCGCCCTTCCGCTCTCGGGCGCGCTCGCCTGCCGGCGTTCCACCACGGCACTTGCGGCAGCGACCGAACGCCACCGCTCAGCTCCAGTTCACGCGCTTCCTGGGCCGGTACTAGTGAGGGATGGGCG
>JASHOX010000250.1 GCA_030038415.1 Xanthobacteraceae bacterium | reverse complement strand
ACAAGCGGCGCGCGGCCTCGCTCCGGTGCGCCGCGGGCGGCCCATAACCGTGCGAGGCTAAGCGCCGCGCGCAATTGAAAGAGCTGAGATCGCTGCTGCTTGGCGATGGCAATCGCCGATTCGAACTCACTTGCGGCCGCAGCGGTCTGGCCGTCGCCAAGCTGCAAAAGAGCCTCGCCGCGCAGCCGATGAATTTCCGGCAGATAGAAACCGACGCCCGGTTCACGCACCGTCGCCAGGATGGGATCGAGCAAGTCGATTGCCTGTTGCGGATGACCGGCATCGAGACGGGCGCCGGCCAGGACGGCAGCAAAGTGCTGCGACAGTGACGTGGCATGCGAGACGCGCGCGAACTCGCTCTCCATCACCTGCAATTGATCCTCGACACGATCGTCCCGGGCATTGGCCCAGGCGAGATAGAAGTTGGCGATGGAGCGTTGTACCGGGAGATTGAACTTGCCGGCTATATCCACCATTTGGCCGCCAAAGCGGCGAATCGCGTCGCGGTCGCCGATGACCTGATGGGTGATGAGTGCATTGGTGATGGCGTGAACCAGGCTCGATGGCTGGTTGAGGCGACGCGCGAGTGAAAAAGCTTGCTCCGCGCTGCGCGCCGCCGCGCTAACATCGCCGAATTGCGCGAGAGACAGGCCGAGGACAGCGTGGGCGCAGACTCCAGGATCGTGACCGCCGAACTCTACGGCCAAGCGCTGGTGCCGCTCAGGGTCGTAATGGCGAATGCCCTCGCGGCTGTCGCTCAGTGCCCTCGGCACATCGCCGCAAAACAGGGCCGTCGACCAGCGGCAGTGAAGAGCTTCGAGGAAGAGCGCTTCATCCCCGCACCGCCGCGCCAGTGCGACCAATTCCTCGGCGCGATCGCGCGCGACATCGGTGCGGCGCTCCATATTGGCGCACAACCATAATCCCCACGCCGCTTTGAAAATGGTCTGGTCATCGGCCGACGGCTTGGCAATGTCATAAGCGCGTTGATAGACGTTCTCGACTTCGTTGTTGCGATAGCCCTTGAATACAATTAGCGCCGGGCCGTATTTGAGCAGAACCGAAAGTTCGCGTCGCTCGCGATCCTCACCCGGCGGCAAGCGGCCGGCTTCGGTCAGCGCGGCACAGAAATGGGCCACCGCCTCGGCATAGGCCGAGCGAGCAATGGCACGCTCGCCGGCGCGCTGCGCATAGTCGCAGGCCGGGCCCGGAAGCGCGGCACGGCCGAAGTGATAAGCCAGAATCTCCGGGTCTTGCGTCGGCACGCCGGGATAAAGTTCTTCCAGCGTGCGGGCGATGCGCTCATGGAGTTGCTGCCGGCGGGCACGCAACAGGCTGTCATAGGCGACGTCGCGTGTCAGCGCGTGCTTGAAGCTGTAACTCGGCTCGATAGCCCGGCTTTGCGGAAAAATCAGATTCGCGTCGATCAGCTTGGCAAGTGCGGCATCGAGTTCGGCGGTGCCGATCGGGACGATCGCCGCCAACAAAGAGTACAGAAATTGACGGCCGATGGTGGCAGCGATTTGCGCTATCTCCTTGGCCCCGCCAAGCCGGTCAAGACGCGCCATCAACGAATCCTGCAGAGTCGAGGGTACTGCAAGCCGATCCGGGGTCGGGGATTCCACCACCGCCTTAGTCAGTTCCTCCACGAAGAGAGGTACGCCGTCGGTTTTGGCCAGGATCTCTTCCATCAAATCCGGCGGTATCGCGTGTCCGGTAACCACGCAGCCGACAATTTCGGCGCAATGCGCCCGGCCCAACCGGGCGAGCGCCAGCGCGACGACATGGTCGCGTCCCGACCATGGCGAAACGAATTCGGGCCGCGCGGTGATTATGACGAGGAGACGCGCCGCCCCGATAGAGTCGATGAGGCGGGTCAACAGGTCCTGCGTGGTTGGGTCGATCCAATGCGCGTCTTCGAGGATCAAGAGCACCGGCTTGGCGACCGACAACCGAACGAAGTGGTCGACCAGAGCCGAGACCGTTGCATTCTTGCGCTGGGGTGGCGTCAGATCGAGCGCGGGATAGCGTCCATCGGTCGGCAAAGACAGCAAATCGGCAAGGAGCGGTACCGTCGGCAACGGCGCGGTCCCGGCACGAGTCAGCAAGTTTTCGAGCTTGTCGAGTTTTTGTTCGACTGAATCAGCAGGCAAGAAACCCGCCGCCAGCTCGATCTGGTGTAACACTGGATGGAAGGCTGTGTTGCTGTAATAGGGCGAACATTGCAACACCAGTCGGTGATGCGGCTCGGTAGCGATGCGCTCGAAAAGCGCCTCGACCAGGCGCGATTTGCCCATGCCCGGCTCAGCAGTGAGCAGGACGGCTTGCCCTTCGCCTTGCTGCGCGAGGTGCCAACGCGCAAGCAGCAATCCCATTTCTTGGGCTCGGCCGACGAAGGGACCGAGGCCGGAGCGAACCGCGGCAAAGCGGCTGGCGACAGAGGCCTCGCCGAGCACGCGCCAAACCGGAATCGGATTGGCAAAGCCCTTGAGTTTATGATCGCCACCGCTCTGGTATTCGAACGCCCGGCCGAGCAGGCGAAACGTCGCCTCACTGACCAGCACCGTGTTTGGTTCGGCCAGTGCCTGCAGCCGGGCGGCGAGATTGGGTGTCTCGCCGACGATGGCTTCCTCACGCGCGGCGCCAGTGCCAACGATGTCGCCCACGACCACGAGGCCGGTGGCAATGCCGACGCGGGTTTCCAGAGGCGCGCCGTTGGGCGTCTTGATCTGGCGCACTGCCTCAACGATCGCCAGTGCGGCGCGTACCGAGCGTTCGGCATCATCTTCGTGCGCTTGCGGGTAGCCGAAATAGGCGAGTACGCCGTCGCCCATGAATTTGGCGATATAACCGTCGAAGCGGGCAACAGACCCGGCACAGGCATCCTGATAGCGCTTGATTAAGCGGCCGAGGTCCTCGGGGTCGAGCGCCGTGGCAAGTGCGGTCGAGCCAACCAGGTCGCTGAACATTACCGTGACCTGACGACGCTCGGCTTCGGCTGCCGGTGCGCCGGCCGCCGGCGGCGCCAGCTGTCGCTCCAGCTTTCCCAGTGGGCGCTCGGAACTGCCCGGAAGTGTGGCGATCGCTTTGAGGAGCTTTCGTCGATGCCCAAGCGAGATGCCGAGCTTCTCGAGGTCCGGCTCAGTCAGATCGGGGAGGATGTCAAAATCGACATCGTTATCGGCCAGCACGGTGGCCAATCGCTCCAGACCAAATTGCCCGAGCCAGTCAGACAGGTCGGGCATTCGGCGGCCCGTTCAACTTGAGGACTTTGTCGCCGGCCTCGGATTGGCGCGCTTGGTGTCAAGCGCCACATCCGGATCGACGAAGCACATGCCGCCCTTGCCGACGGCGTCTTGGCAATCGGCGACGCTCATATAGCCGCACTCGACGACGGAATCCTTGTGGTCGGCATAGCCGCACCACTGCTCGGCCCGCGCACCGCTCGCCGATAGTGCCGTCAGGGCAACCGCCAAGATGATCCCGTTTCGCATGAGTGGGTCTCCCTTGCTGCGCCCCGGCTGGCTATTCAAGCACGAATCGTCCACGGACGGATCGTGTCGTCAAGACTGTCGCATGGCATCGATGGCGGCATTGAGGCCGGCCGGGTCCGTCACCGGCAGGGAGCAGGTCTCGCCGACGCAGACAAAGGCTTGTGCCTCGCGTGACGCGGCGATTTTTTGTCGCGCCGGATGGCCGGACGGCAGCTTGTCCGCTGTTGTGGCCTGCAGCACGATGCGATCGAGGGGCGATAGCCGCCGCGCGGCGGTGAGTAATGCGTCGGCTGACGCCCCCTCCCCGGTCACCACGATTTCTGCCGCGCGCAGCCGTAGATCGATAGCGTTGAGCAACGCCATGTGCATGTAAAGATTTTCCGCCGCCTGCGGCGCGACGGCGGCGATTAGGCGATCGGCTTTCTCGCGCCAGGCATCGTCGCCGGCGAGATCGGCGAGCCGGATCAGATTTTGCGCCGCGACCGCATTGTGATTGGGCGTTGCTTCGTCGGTTGTTGCGGCGGGCCGGATCACAAGTCCTTC
>JASHOX010000249.1 GCA_030038415.1 Xanthobacteraceae bacterium | reverse complement strand
CTGCGTCAGCGACGAATCTCGGTTGGACTGCGGGCGCCGGTATCGAGTTCGCGCTGTCCACTGCGTTGCGGGCCAAGGTGGAATATCTATACGTCGACCTGGACGGTTTTAGCTGCGATTTCGCCTGCGGCGGGGGACCAGTCTCGTTCAACGTCAAAACCAACGTCATCCGCGCCGGCCTGAATTATCGACTTTGGGCACATTAGGTAGCGCGCGCCACGATGCCATAGGTAGCCGGGCGCCACGATGCCATAGCCGGATCGAACCCAACAATTTAAAGAACAGGGTCAATCACCATGCGCGCCAACTTCCCTCCCTGGCCGATTAATCACAAGCGCGCTTTTCACGCACCGAGCAACTTCAAGGCGCATCTGAGTTGCCGGTTGCTATCAGTCTTATTGCTCGTCGTTCTCATGGGTTGCAGCCATTCCACGGAACAAACTGACGCTCAGCTAGCCGCGGCCGACAATGCGAGCGATGACGCCAAATGCAAAGCGTTGTATCTCGTGCCCGACACCCCCGCCTATCAGCGATGTCGCGACCAACTCGCCGATCAGCGCGCACAGGCGGAAACGAGTGAGCGCGCTGGAATTGCCGGGCGTCTTTTGGGGCACCAGCCAGGGCAGTAGAAATCGAGGGCGTGCGTCCGGTTTTTGCCCCCAAGATCACTCTAAGGCCCAGAAACGAGAGGACATGGGCTGAAACGATATAGAGGCGGCCTCACAATTTGGCGTACAGTAGCTTGGCCGCACGTCGATAGCGATCTAGATCGATGCACGGCCAGCCGCTTGCACAGATCGGAACCCATTTCGACCCGCTTACGCCATGCCCGACGCAATCATGCTCATACTCGTTCTTGTTTGTTTCGGCTTTGCTGGCGCCTATGCCCGCTTTTGCAATGATTTGGTTACGCCTATGGCTGACACGATCCGCAAAGACTTATCAATATGACGTTTGTCGGCTGGCTGCAGATTGCACTTTTTGTCACAATCGTCGGATCGTTGACCCGCCCACTGGGCGGCTATTTGGCTCGGGTCTACGCTGGCGAGCGCACGAAATTGCAACCCCTGCTCAGACCTATCGAAATAGCAATTTACCGCCTCTCAGGCGTCGATCCTGGCGTCGAGCAGAACTGGTATCACTACGCAATTTCATTCTTGCTGTTTCATGCATTCGGCATCTTGGCGCTATACGCGTTGCTGCGACTGCAGGCTGAGTTTCCGCTCAATCCAGATTCGTTGCCTGCCGTCGCTCCGGATCTTGCGCTCAATACGGCGGTAAGTTTCGTCACCAATACGAGCTGGCAGTCTTATGGCGGCGAGACGACGCTGAGCTATGCGTCGCAAATGGCCGGCATTACCGTACAATCGTTTCTGTCAGCGGCATCCGGGATTGCCGTCGTTATGGCGTTGATCCGCGGCTTCGCGCGGCGCCGGGCACACACCGTCGGTAATTTCTGGGCCGATCTTACTCGCGGCACACTCTACGTGTTGCTGCCGCTTTGTGTCGTGGCCGCGGTGTTTTTGGCGGCCGAAGGGGTGCCGCAGACGCTGGCCTCTTCAATTTCTGCCACGACGCTCGAAGGCGGGACGCAAATTATTGCGCGCGGCCCGGTCGCCAGCCAGGAGGCGATCAAGCTTTTGAGCGGCGACGGCGGCGGCTTCTTCAACGCCAATTCCGCCCATCCCTTCGAGAACCCAACGCCGCTGACAAATTTTGCCGAGATGCTTCTCATCTTTTGCCTGGGTGCGGCTCTGACCAATTGTTTCGGACGCATGGTAGGCGCCGAACGTGAAGGATGGATTTTGCTCGGCGTGATGGCGATCTTGTTCGTGCTCGGCGTCGGCGTAGTCTATTTTTCGGAAGGCCGCGGCAATCCGTCGTTCGCCGCCTTGAATGTCGACCAAACGACAAGCTCGCAACAGGCGGGCGGCAATATGGAAGGCAAGGAGGTGCGCTTCGGCATCGGCGGATCCGCACTTTTTGCCGACGTCTCGACCGCCTCGTCGGATGGCGCGGTCGACTCCATGCACGACAGCTTTCTGCCGCTGAGCGGCGGCATCCTTCTCGCCAACATGATGGTGGACGAGGTGATCGTCGGCGCGCCGGGGTCGGGGCTTTACGGCATGCTGCTGTTTTGCATCGTCACCGTCTTCCTGGGCGGCCTCATGATCGGTCGGACGCCCGAATATGTCGGCAAGAAGATCGGCGCACCGGAAATCAAGATGACAATCCTTGCACTGATCTGGGTGCCGGCGGCGATCCTGGGTCTGACAGCGATCGCCTGCGTTGTCGCGCCCAGCCTCGCCGACCTCGGCAATGCGGGACCGCACGGCTATTCGGAAATTCTCTATGCCTTCACGTCTGCCGCAGCGACCAATGGCAGCGCTTTTGCCGGCTTAAACGCGAACTCGCAGTTCTATAACCTCACCCTTGCGCTGGCCATGTTCATCGGCCGTTTCCTAGTTATTGTTCCGGTGCTGGCGATCGCCGGCTCGCTTGCCGCGCAACCTATCATCCCGCGCTCGGCCGGCACTTTGCCGACTAACGGGACGCTGTTTTTCGGTTTTCTGTTGGGTGTAATCGTCATCGTCGGCGGCCTGACCTATCTCCCGGCGCTTGTGTTTGGTCCCGTTATAGAACACTTCCAGATGCTGGGTGGCACGTTGTACTGACCAAGCGATGAGGGGCGAGTATGAACGTTTCCCATTGCTTAAGCCGGCCGAGCTTGCGGCACTGAAGATGTGCTGCTGTGCGAAGACTGCGACTCTGATCCGGCAAATTCGGTGCTTATCTGATAAGCCCTACCCTGGGGGGGTTAGGACCGAGACCGCACTAAAGGCTTACTCACGGCCGCCGATGAGCAACACCTGAATCCTCGGAGAACGATTTGCGTACCTAATTGGTATCCAGAAAATGCTAAGTGACTGATTAGCCGGCTCAGCTCAGCGGTAGAGCAGCGGTTTTGTGAACAGCTGCTCTCATGCACCAAAAACCCATTCTATTACCTGTCATTCCGCGAACGCACCGTGACTGATTAGGAAATTATCGTTTTCTTATCAGTTTCTCGTTTTCGGGGTGCCGCATTTGCAACACACGCGGGCGTGCAGTCGCTTGCCGGGCTCGCGCCGTGATAATGGAATGTCCGTTATGCCGCGTATTTCGTACTTAAGTGCGACATCGTGCAACTTCCGTTGTGTGCCATTGGCGGACGTTACTAGTCGTTCGATCCCTTTGTCTAGGAGCAGGAATGGCAGTAGGGCTGACACTGCAGCTGTCGCTTTGAAGCAGCTACCATCCAGCGGGCACGCCGATCCTTTCGATTGGCTCGGATCGCAGCCGTTCTGCATTCCATTCCTTGGCAATAATTCGCCGCCCGGTGACGCCATCGGACCGTGACGACATGAGCCAGACGATCGGTGCGACCATGAGCTCGGGGCTTAAAAGGGTCGAACGGTCATAGACCTCCATCTCAGGAATCATCCGTGTGTCCGTTGGACCGCCCGGCGCCAGCGCATTGACGGTGACGCCCGTTCCGGCAAGGTCCTTCGACCAAATGACTGTTGCCGATTCAAGCGCGGCTTTGGACGGGCCATAGGGCGAAAAGCCGTCCATCATCATGGTGTAGAGGCTGGTTTCAATATTGACGATCCGCCCCCAGCCTTGCTGCACCATGTGCGGCGTCACCGCCTTCGCCATCAAAAATGCACCATTGATATTGACATCGACTGCCCTTTGCCACGCTTCCACCTCCACTTCGTAGAAAGGTTTGCGTCTACCAACAAGGACGTTGCCAATGCCCTGCATTCCAATACCCGCATTGTTTATGAGTCCGTGAACGGCACCGAAACGATCCCGTGTTCTCGCAACGGCCTCACGGCACTGCTCCCACTGTGTCACGTCGCATTCGATCGCAAACAGCCGGCCCTCCGATCCTTCTCTTGCGGCGACACTGTTGATCACCCGCATTTCCGAAGCGCTTGTCGGCAGATGCGCGACAACCACACGGAAGCCGGCGCGGAGCAGGCCCAAAGCCATCGCGCGGCCGAGCCCGCGTGCGCCTCCAGTCACAATGGCGACACGGCCAGACTGATCAAGACCCGGAGTGAGCGATGGCATCCGCCGTCTCCTGTTGGACTCCCGTTCGCGTTCAAAATTGTTGTTGCCGAGCGAGCCACGGGCATTTTCCGCCTGCAATGCGCCGGCTAGCGCGCGCTGACAAGTCCGGAAATGGAGCCTTCCCGCTTCGGCACTGCATCCAAAAGGACGACTGCCAATCGGCAAGGCTTATCGCTGCGGTTTGCCCATGCGTGATAGGTGCCGCGCTGGATGAGCACGTCGCCCGCTCGAAGCGTGACGAATTGAGTGTCGTCAACAAACATGTCGATTTCGCCGGCTATGCAGATCACATAATCCACAGTATCGGTTCGGTGCATATGCGCCCCGTTGCCGGGCTGAAACTCCATCATCGTAAAACGGCTGCCGTTCAGCGGTGGGCATGAGCCCAAAATGCGGCTTCCCTCATCCTCGTCACCGTATAATTCGGTCGGCGAACGGCCGGTCGACCACATCAGTGTCGACGAGATTTTATCGCTGGGAAACTTGTGATTGGTCGCATCGCCGTCCAGCCAAATCGTCGCTTTGCCGTTAGCGTCGTGCCCAGTGACGATGCGTCGAAATTTCGGGAGCGGTCGATCGGTCGCCTGTTCCATCGTGTTTTCACCTGTCTGCAATGCTCGCACGAAAGGGAGATGAGGCGTGCTCAGCCTATTCTTTGCAGGTCCTGGGAGAATGAATGCAACGAGCGCGCTCCATTGTCGGTAATAATTACGGTGTCGGCAAAAACGGCTCCGGTCTCGCCGCCATGCCACTTCGGATCGAACAGATCGATGTTGAAGGCAAACACCATCCCGGTTTTGAATTGATCGCCAATGGTCGCGAGCGCGGCTTGATCGGCCTTTAGCGCATGGAATCGGTATCTGGGATATTCCAGGGACGCCAGTCCGTGTCCGTGAATGCCGGTCTCGCATATCCCCAGGCCCGCGTCGTCGATGACGCGCTTCACCTCATCCATAGCTGTGACGATTGACTTCCCCGGGCCGAAAAGCTCCATGCCGCGTCGGAACGCAGCGACGCAGCCGTCATAAATGCGCTGCAGCTCTTTATCCGGCTCGCCCAAGCAGAACGTGCGTTCGACGTGAGTGAAATAGCCGCCGATCTTGGGGTGGATCTCGCAGGTGATGACGTCGCGCGGCTCCATCGGCCGGGTCGTCGGAAGCCGGAACGGGTGCGGAAACGGGTGACGATCGCAAGCCCACAGGAATAACGTCGGCTCCTCACCGCCATCGGCCAGCATGGCCTCCATCATGTGGCCGTAGACTTCGGACTCGCGCACGCCTGGACGCGCGCGGTCCCGGCAGGCTTGGAGCATCTTGTCGCCAAGCGCCGACGCTTTTTCGAGGAGCGCAATCTCCTCATCACTCTTGATCGCCCGTGTCGTCTCCAACAGATCGCCGAGCTCGACAAACCGAACATTGGGCAGGCTCGCCTTCAGCGATTCAAATATGCTGTACGGAAGCCAGCCATCGGGATCGAGCGGGCCGGCGACTCCGTCCATGCCGATCGCTGCCCTTTCAAGACCCATTTCCTTGAGCCGGCCAACGACGGTGTCCGACCATGTGCCGCGCCGGCTGCGCACATCGCTCACCCAATCCTGGGCGCGTTTCCAATATTCGACAAAGGTCGGCATGAACACGAAGGATGTCGGCTCGCCGCTCAGCGGAAAAATCAGCGTGTTGTTTTCCGCATTGCCCCCGATCGGACACAGATAGCGGGCGTTGGCCGTGGTGAAGTCCCACATCGCCGGCCATCCCCAGAGCACCAGACAGTCGATTCCGCGCGTGCGCATCTGCTCGCGCGTCGTCGACCAGCGCCTGTCACGTTCGGCCTTCGACAGCCGGGGCAATTCAAGCCGATCGCGCATTGGCAACTCCAAATAAGCGGCTACTCGGATCTAGAACGGGACTTCCAGCAGGCTAAGGACGCGCGTCATAGCTGCGCGTACTCCGGCTGCTGCCAGTCCATCGATCTATCTGCTGTCGGCAGAGACGAGTCGCGGTGAGGCCGCAAGCCTTCGAGGTCGGCTTTGATCAGGAGAGCGGTGTAGCGTGAATACGCGCGCGCCCCGGGCAGGCCACCGCCGGTGACATAAAAGCCCGGTTGCGCCGTTTGCCCATACATATTGTTGAGCTCGCCATCCTTACCGATTCCCCAAATCGGCCCGACGCGATCGGCAACGGCGGCGCCCAACATGGAGCGGACAGCCTCTTGAAGAGGTTTGTATCCCGTGGCGAGCACGACGATATCGGCATCCAGCGCGCTGCCGTCGGTGAAAACGACCTTTCTCGCCGCGAGCCGCTTGATATCGACGCCGGGCTTCAACTTTATCTTTCCCGCGACAATGAGGTCGGATGCGCCGATGTTCAAATAGTAGCCGGCCTGATAGCGCAGGAGCTTGAGGAAATAGCCGGTGTCGTCTTCGCCGTTGTCGAGCAAAAAGCCGACTTTCCGCAGCCCATCGAGGAGTTCCTTGTCGTCTTCCGCCATTTGATGGCTGAGAGGACGCTGCAGCCGCGCGAACAGCGGATAGGGAACGGAAGCGGCAATGAGATCGGTATCCTCGATCGGTCTCACGCCATCGTTCTGCCGATAGAGTTCGTAGGGGCGGACCGAGCTGGGATACAAACTAACGACGGTTATGGATGAGCGCTGCAACATCGTGACGTTGGCGCCGCGAAAATACAGGTTTTGCGCGAGGTCGTGAGCACTGGTGCCGGCGCCGACGACCAACACCGACTTTCCCTTTACGTCGAGCCCGTCGATCGGACTGCTCGAATGCAAAATTGGGCCGTCGAACTCACCCGCGCCCTCAAAACGGGGAATGTTCGGAATGCCGCTGACACCGGCCGCCAAAACGATGTGACGCGGCCGCATCGTCCGCACGGCGCCGTCGGATGTCCGCAAGCGGACGGTCCAATGCCGATCAGAGCCGTTGTATTCGCCGCCCAAGAACGCTGTCTTGGTCCAAACATTGACCTCCATGGCTTCGGCATAGAACGCGAGCCAGTCGGCGAGCTTGTCCTTCGGAATAAAGACCGGCCAGGTGTCAGGGAACGGCAAATAGGCAAAATGATTCATGCAGATTTCGTTGTGCAGCTGCAACGAATGATAGCGGTTGCGCCACACGTCGCCGATGTGCTCGGTCTTTTCGACAACGAGCGTGTCGACGCCAAGCTGGCCCAGCCGAGCCGCCATCATCAGCCCCGATTGGCCGCCGCCGATGATGATAACGTCGGGATCCTTATCCTTGAACTGAGCTGCCGCACGCCGGCGGTCGAGCCAATTCTCGGTTTGGGTCGAGGTCACGCGCAGGTCATCGTGCGGACGGTTTTTCCCCCTCTTTTCAGGAAAGCTTTTCAGTTCCTGCATGGCGGTCAGAAACGTACAGACCTGGACGGTTGCCGGCGAAGCAGGATCGGGAACAAGCCGCGCGTAACCGCGGCCGGAGGCAATGGCCGTCTCAAATCTGAAGAAAAATTCCAAGGTCTGCGGATGATCGCCGATCGCGCCGACAGTGGGATCGGACTCCAGCCGGAAATTGCGCGCAGGTTTCGGATCGAAAGCTTTGCGCAGCCACGCTTCCACTTCGCCAGGTCCGTGAAGAACCTTGAAGAGCCATTCGAACGTCAACAGGTCGCGCCAGTAGCCGTCCGGGTGCATCATCGCCGCAACAGCGGCGTAACGTTTCTCCTCGAGTGCAGCGCTGAATTTCGTCAACCAGCTTTCGACGATCTGACGACGATCAAGGGGCGAAGCTTCGATCCAATTCGCCACGTTCGTGTTCCCTCCCTAAGCGATGACGGCGACAATGCAATGCCGTCCGCCTTGCCATTTGCTGCGAAGATTGGGCAAAATTCCAACCACCATGTCAATCGCTTCGAGCCAATCGGCAGGCATAGCTGCAAAGCGGGACGCGCACCCCTGGGTGCATCATACCCCCAAGTATCGCGATTTCGTCAGCGCGTCTGAGGCGAGGTCTGCCGGACTGCACTGGTGCACGATGCGTCCTTTGCTCATGATAAACACCATGTCCGCATAGCGCAGCGCAAAGGCGAGCTGCTGCTCGATCAAAAGAATTGACGTACCGGTCTGTTTGAGCACCTCGATCGTTCGACCGAGCTCGCGGATCATCAGCGGCGCCAATCCCTCCGTCGGCTCGTCCATGACAAGCAGCGCCGGGTTACCGACCAGCGCGCGGGCTGCCGCAAGCATTTGCTGTTCGCCACCGCTGAGCTTGCCGGCCAGGCTGCGCCACCGGGCACGCAAGTTCGGAAAGAGCTCCATGATTGCGTCCAAGCTCCAGCGGCCCTGTCCGCGCGCCATGACGTCCAAATGCTCCTGGACCGAGAGGGACCGGAAGATTTGCCGCCCTTGCGGCACCAAGCCGATACCCAGCCGTGCGATCCTGTGAGCGGGCAAATTGGTGATGTCGATCTGTTTGAACAGGATTCTGCCCCGTCTGGCAGGCGTAAGGCCCATTATGGAGCGGGCCAAGGTCGTCTTGCCGACGCCGTTGCGGCCCAGGAGAGCGACGACTTGCCCCGGAGTCAGCTCGAGCGAAACGCCCTGCAAGATATAGCTGTCACCGTAGTAAGTATGAATATCCTGGATGCTCAACATCGCGGTGAACTCAATCGGACCCGAGATAGATTTCGGTCACTTGCGGATTATTTCGAATGGCCTCCACATTGCCTTCGGCAAGCAGCCGGCCTTGATGCAGAACGGTGATACGGTCGGCAAGCTCAAAAGCCACGTCCATATCATGTTCGATCATGAGCACCGTCGTGTCGCGCGCCAAGCTCCGCAGGATGGCCTTAACCCGCGGAACTTCGGCGGCGGACAACCCCGCTGTCGGCTCATCAAGCAGCAGCACTTTGGGCGCGACAGCCATAGCAAGCAAAATGTCCAACTGCCTTTGCTGGCCGTAGGAAATATCTTGCGCGGCATGCCCGGCATGCTCGCTCAGCTCCCAACGGGCCAGCAAGGCGTCTGCCTGAGCGAGCAGCGCGCGATCCTGCCGCAGCAGACGAAGCACGGGTGAAGCCGTCGTGTTGCCTGCTTGCAATGCGAGCAGAACGTTTTCCAGGACTGTCAGGCGAAAAAAAAGATTGGTGATCTGAAAAGTGCGGGACAATCCCAATCGCGCCCGCGCATAAGCCGGCAAATGAGTGATGTCTCGGCCGAAAAGAGCAACCCGGCCGCTTGAGGCCGCGTACGAACCGGCGAGTATATTGAAAAGCGTGGTTTTGCCCGCCCCGTTCGGACCGATGATCAAACGGCGTTCGCCGGGCGCGACCTCGAAGGAAACATTGGCCAGGGCCTGGACGCCCTCGAAATTTCGGGAAATATCGGTGACGGAGAGCGCGCTCATGATTTCGCTCTGCGTGCGCGAAAATCACGAATAAAGCCGATGATCCCGTTCGGCGCAAAGAGCGCGACTAGGATGTAGATCGTGCCGATTACGATCAGCCAGCGTTCGGTATAGGCACTGACAAGGTTTTCGAGGAGCACAATGACCGCGGCGCCGATTGCAGGTCCGATTAAAGTGCCCGCACCGCCCAGGATCACCATCAGCAAGACTTCCGCCGAGCGGAACACGCCAAGATAATCGGGACTGACGAAACGGTTGTAATAGGCATACAGCGCGCCGGCGAGCCCGGCGAAGACCGCCGCGACAATGAAGGCTGCGAACTTGTAACGCCAGACATCATATCCAAGCGCCTGCATGCGCGTTTCGCTCTCGCGGATGCCGCGCAGCGCAAATCCGAACGGCGATGTGGCGAGCCGCGTCAACAACAGCACGCCGGCGCCTTCGAGCAGCAGAATAAAGAAATAAAACGGCCGGTCCCCTGCAAGGGACCAGTGCGCGGCTAGTTCCGGACGCGGCAGGTTTGGCAGCCCGTCGTCGCCCCCCGTCAATGACCGCCAGCCGAATGCGATGCCCCAGGCAACCTGGGACAACGCAAGCGTGATCATCAGGAAGTAGCTGCCACGGGTCCGCAGCGCCAATAAGCCAAACAGCGTCGCAACGGCGGCAACTATGATCAGCGCCGCCGGAAGAGCCGACCACACGCTCCAATGCAGCTTGATCGCCAGCAAGCCGACCGCATAGGCGGCAACGCCGAAATACGCGGCATGGCCGAGCGAAGCCATTCCGGTGTAGCCGATCAGCAAATCGAGACTCATGGCAAACAAGGCAAAAATCAGAATTTCGATCACCAAGCCGAGATAATAGGTGGACAGCAGATCCGGCAATACGGCGAGAACGAGCACTGTCAGAATGAATAGCGCGGCGATGCCGCGCGATTTCACAGAAGAGTTTGCGTCTGCGGCTCTCATTCGCGTCCGAACAGACCGGCTGGCCGTATGGCGAGGATCAATGCCATCGGAGCAAAGATCGTGAACAGAGCCAATTCGGGAAAGAACACCTTGCCGAAATTATCGAGCAAGCCGACGACCAGCCCGCCGAACAGCGCGCCCTTCAAACTGCCCAGCCCGCCGATGATAACCACGACGAAGCCGAGCAGGAGGACCTCAAAGTCCGCTCCGGGATAAACACCGAGGATCGGGCCGCCCATGACGCCGCCGAGCGCGGCCAGAAAAGCGCCAAGCCCGAATACTAGAGTGAAGAGAAGCGAGACATTAATGCCCAACGCCCGGGCGATTTCCTCGTTATCGACGCTGGCGCGAAGCATCGCGCCGACGCGGGTCCCATCCTGAAGCCACCACAGGAACGCCGCAACGCATAGGCCGAAGCCGATGATGAAGAGACGGTATGTCGGGTAATAGAAGCCGGCGAATTGAAGCGAGCCGGCAAAAAGCTCAGGGCGCGGCATAGTCTGCGGATTGGCGCCCCAGATCACCGTTGCAATATCGGAAAATATAAAAAGGAAGCCAAAGGTCACGAGTACCTGGGGCAATTGCTGAAGATGAAATCGCCTCAGAAAAAACCGCTCGATAACGATGCCGATCAAGGCGATCGCCAAACTTGCTCCGAGCACGGCGAGGATAAAACTTCCCGTCTCCTGGAGCACGACCAAACCAAAATAGCCTCCGAGCAGATAAAACGATCCATGCGTCAGGTTGAGGATTTTCATCACCCCAAAGATTAGAGACAATCCGGAAGCCAATAGAAACAGCAACATCCCATAGGAGATGCCGTTCAAAGCTTGAATCAACCAAAATGTCATGGCGGCGAAACGTGCCTGCTCGTTCACGTGCGCGGTCGACGGGATTGGAGCCCGGAAGGTGACGAAATGCCATCGGCAAGATGGCGCAGTCGATGACCTTTTGTAGTTTAAGAGCCGATGAGTCCGTGAACGAAACCCAGCACTCTCAGGGGAACAGATCGTACGGGTCTTTTACCTGCGCGATGCGTTCGCCGCAGTGATTTTGCAGCTTTCCGTCGGGGCCCTTCTCGATCGTAAGGTGATAGAAGTCGGCGACCATGCCATGGTGTTCGTCAAAGCTCGTCATACCCATCGGCCCATTGACCTTGACCTTGCTCAGCGCATTGATGAATGCGTCGTGGTCTTCGGCTTTCCCGTTGATGTCCTTCAGGGCCGCAATGACCATTTTTGCCGCCATATATCCCATATAGGAATATGAGCCGGGAGCGATGCCGTTATGCGCCGCCTTGAAACCGTCGACGAACTTTTTGTTCTCTGGCGTATCGAGCGTGCCGCAATAAGTGTAGGCGCTCTGGATGCCGACGGCCTGGGGCGGCATGACGGCGAGTAATTCTTCGCTCGTGAATGAGGCGATACCGAAAATAGGCAGTTTCGTATTCAGGCCGTATTCGGCATATTGTTCGATCATGCGCGGAGCATCGGCGCCCCACATGGCGGCGAACATCCCATTCGCCTTGCCGGCATCCATCGCGGTGAGATAAGGCGCGTAATCGGACGTGCCGATATTTGAGAACTGCGCGTCGATAAGATTGTCGGCTCCATAAAGCTTCTTCACGACGTCCGCAGATTCGTGGCCGGGCGGCGCATTCCAGCCAAGAAAGTAGACCTTCTTCCAACCCATTTTCTGGGTCGCCTGAGCGGCGACCATTGCATATTGGTAAGTCGAAGGCACGAAGCGGAAAATGTACGGACTTTTCTGCGCGCGGGTGAGGCTGTCGAGCGCGACAGTGCTGATCCACGGAATTTTCTGTTCAGCGATGTAAGGAGCCATTGCGGCTCCCACCGAGCTGACCAGTTCGGAGAGCAGCAAGTCGACTTTGTCGCGCTCCACGAGCGCCTTGGTCTACGTCAGTCCGACGTCCGGGCGGCCCGTGCTGTCCTCATAAAGCAATTCGATTTTCCGCCCGGCGACCGCGTTGTTCTCCTCGTCGAAAGCCTGCTTGATGGCGTCGCGCTCGGGACCGCCTTGCGCGGAAATCGGTCCGGTGAGGGGAAACATCACGCCGATCTTGATCGGGTCCTGGCTGAGCGCAGGTTGTATCATGCTGCCGAGCGCAACGATTCCGATAACGGCTCCGGCAAAACGATGGCACATTATTTCCTCCCCTTTTGCGCCAGACTAATACAACTGCGCTTCGACCAGCAACCACGTCGCTCGGAACGGCGCGCGTCTTTATAGCGCATAAGTGTGGGTCCATGCGGCGAGGACGGTGATCGAGCGAGCCGAGCACGCTTTGACCTCGAGCCGACGAACGTCATGCGGGCTCGTGGCGTTCGACGCGCCCCGGATGGCGCGCCTGACGGCCGACACGGTGCTCCAGTAGCCGATAGGTTCCGATCTTCATCGCGCTTGCGATGACAAACGCCACGATGGCTTGCAAGGCGAGGGGCCATCCCGTCGGCGCTACGAACCAACCGCACATTACGAACGGCGTTGGTCGAGCCGGAAATGGCCAAATCGAACCGGCAAAAAAACCAATGATTTCGTGGTGGGCCCGGGAGGACTCGAACCTCCAACCAAGCGGTTATGAGCACCGCAACCACCTCGGGAAAGTCAGTAAAATTCGGCATTTTCGCCGACGCTTACTGCTGTCCGATCACGTTTGGTTGCGTGGTTTTATTGGTCATTTATTGGTCGGGCGAAGAGACCCGGTCCGAGCGGGCGCCTATACGCTCCCAGGCACGACGCCGCTCGGCAGCGAGCCTACATATTTGGCAATCTCACCCGGCACGGTGACCCACACTCGCTGAAATCCCGGGTGGGTCACAACATACTCAAGTGCTTGTTCGACTTGTCGCAGCCGAAAGGGTTGTCCGGCAACAAAGGTATGCAGTGAAATGCCGAAGACGAGTGGATGTTCGCGAGACTGCTCCAGCATGGCCTCAAACTGGTCGGTGATCATCTGGCGAAAATCCGTCGCTGCTTGCGCACGATTGAGCATTGCCGGGCTATCGTTGATCTCGACGGGGTAAGGTACCGAGAGCAGCGGCCCCGATCGCGTTTTCATGAAGAATGGCTGATCATCGGCCGGCCAATCCATCACGAATTCGTAGCCCGCTTCTTTGAGAAGGTCCGGTGTTGCCGACGTTTCCGCGATCCACGGGCCCATCCAGCCTAAAGGGCGCCGTCCCACATGCTCGGTCAAGATCGCAGTTGCGTTACGGATCATCTGCGTCTCGGTTTGCTCGTCCATGTCGGACTGCCGTTCCGAGTTCGTGTAGCCGTGTCCGATGACGTCGTCCTGCCGCGCGCGAATTTTTGCAACGATTTGTGGACATCGCTCGCATACGGCGGCATTCAAAAGGTGGCATAAAGGCAGCTTAAACTTTTCCATCAAGCTGAAAATCCGCCAGATGCCGACTCGCAGACCATAGTCGCGCCAAGCAAAATTGCGCTGATCCGGCGGAGGTCCCGGTGTGGTCGGAGTATGGCCGAGACCTTCACCAAAGCTAAAATCCTCAACATTAAGCGCTAAGTAAAAAGCCAGGCGCTTTCCGTTCGGCCAATCGAACGGCTTGCGCTCGACGATTGGAGAGTACTCATATCGATTGTGATATCGCATTTTCATTGGAGCCTCAGGTGTGTCGTCAGCATTGCTGCAGCAGTTCTATCATGTAGATTGCTACTGCCAGAAATCGGCCATCGAGTTTATCGAAAAGCAAAAACGCGCTGTATCGCTATCCTGGCGAAGAATAGGCTGATGGCGATCGTCACTTACCGCCACTGCGCCTTTGGTAGGGAATGTGGCGGTTCGAACTAGACTCCCACCCTGACGAGGCAGTCTACTGCTAACCGGTCTCCGTGTCCGATTCCCTGATAACAGGGAAAAATACAGGGAATTTTACGATACTTGGGCTCTTGCGGCTCCGGAAGGCTCGAATAGTGCCGACGTAATCGGGATTTCTGTATCAATTCCCTGTGGATCCGAACAGGGAATTTCCGAAGCGATAACAGGGAAGTAAAATAGCCAAACAGGGAGTTTACCCTGCCCTGCTATGCGCCTGGCGCGCTTTCAGAGGGTGAGCGGACTTCGCTCGGACGTCAGTCAATTTCCGCTTTTGACCCTGGCTGTGTGAAAACGCATCTGATTATTTGATTCGCGCTGTATGATTCCGACGCTTTTGGCGGAGAGGTCGGATGAGGCGCTTTGTTGAGGGGATAGATCGGGGTCAGGCGACGCTGTTTCCGGAATACCTGGACGACTGGATCGATGCCGACAATCCGGTTCGGGTAATCGACGC
>JASHOX010000248.1 GCA_030038415.1 Xanthobacteraceae bacterium | reverse complement strand
TTCGAGCCTGAGGAAGTTGAAAACTCGCGCGAGGCGCATCACTGACCGGCCCCTGGTCAAAGCTGCCGCTTTGGAAGAAATGTGCCACAATACAATCATGTAAAGGAGAATGATCATGGCTCTCGACATCCTGCCCCATCCGACCGCCGCGTCCTTGCGGCTTGCACCTGTCGAACCTAGGTTCGCGCCGGCGTTCTGTTTTGCCTTGCTGGCGGCTGCTTGCGCGCTGGCGAGTTTTGCTTTTGCCTGCGCCACGCCTTTCGCGGCGTTCGCCGTGGTCGCTGCGGCGATGCTGCCGTTGCGGCCGGCGCTGCTCGTTGTCGCGGCCGCTTGGCTCGTCAATCAGGGGATCGGGTTCGGTGCGCTCCATTACCCCGTCGATGGGCCTACGATCGCCTGGGGCTTCATCATCGGCGCGGCCGCGCTCGCTGCGACTGTCATCTCTGCGTCTGTGCTGCGGGCGCTGCCGCGTTCTGCCACGCCCGTTGCCTTGGCATGTGCGCTGCTCGGAGCCTATCTCGCCTACGAGATCGTGCTGTTCGCGGCGTCGCTCGTTCTCGGCGGCGAGGGCGATTTCACCATGGCGATCGTCGGACGCCTCGGCATCTTGAGCGTGCTTTGGCTCATCGGGCTGGTGGCGGTTTGCGAAGTGTTTCGCCTCCTGATGGCCGCGCGCCAGAAGCAGACGGCGTCCTGAACGATTGGCCGTCACTTCCGGTGCAGGCACGGCTTGCACCAGGAGTATGGATATGTATCTTGAGATTCGGCGTTAGCGCGGGAAATCCATCCGCCTAACGCTCTCAAGTGAATCACCATGATCAAGATAGACAAAGTCACCACGCGAGTGGGCGACGACGGCCGCACGGCATTAGCGGACGGCGCACGATTGCCGAAGTTCCACATCCGGGTTGCCGCACAGGGCTCGATCGATGAGGCAAACGCGCTTATTGGACTGCCTGTCACTACGTCTCCGCCGAAACGCGGCTACTCCTCAAACATGTTCAAAACGACTTGTTCGATATCGGGGCCGATCTGTGCAAGCCCGAGCGCTCCGGGCTCACTCAAAATGGCCTGGACACCTTCGCGCCGGTTTGAGGGCTTGTCATCGAACTCACGAACTCCGCGGGGCAGCGCGCTATCGAGTTTTCGATGACAGTTCGCAACGCCGCCAGTCCTTCTGTCAGCGCGGCGGGGCCCGGCTGCAGGATCAATGGCGATTTGATTTCGTAAATCGCGCCATGCTGGACCGCCGGTATGCCATCAAAGCCCGGCCTATTGGCGACCTTGTCTCGACGAAACTTCTTGCCGCACCACGATCCGACAATGATATCCGGCTTGCGTGAGATGATCTCTTCGCTCGTCACGATGCGAGCCTTGGCCGATTTACTCGATGCGCGATCGGCGAAGATGTCGATGCCGCCGGCGATTTCGATAAGCTCCGACACCCAACCGATGGCGGAGATCATCGGCTCGTCCCATTCCTCGAAATACACCTTGGGCCGCCACGGCAGTTGTGCGGCGCGCTGCCGCGCGGCGGCGTTTACCTCAGCCATATCGCTTGCTAACCGATCGGCTCGATCTTGCGCGCCGACCAGAGCGCCTAGCGTTCTGATCATGTCAAGAATTTCCGAAACCGTGCGCTGATTGAATGCGTGCACAGCGACGCCCGCACGGATCAGCGCCGCCGCGATGTCGGCTTGCAGGTCGGAGAAGGTCAGGACCAGGTCGGGCTTCAGATCGAGGATTTTCGGAATGTCGGCCGAAATGAAGGCCGAGACGCGCGGCTTCTCGCGTCGCGCTCGCGGTGGGCGGACGACATAGCCCGAAATGCCGACGATACGGTCCTCCTCGCCGAGCAGATAGAGAGTCTCGACTGTTTCCTCGGTCAAACACACGATCCGCTGCGGGGGAAACATTTCCGTCCGTCTCTTTCAATCGACTTGGTACTTCTTGCCCTCGGCAAGCGATCTGTAGCTCCGAAATCGGCCTATTGGTCGGCAGGCTTTCTCAGAAGATAAGTGTCCATGATCCAGCCTTTCCGGAGCCTTGCTTCCGCCCGCATTGTTTCGATGTCGTGCATGAGTTCGCGCAATTTACCGGACGCCAGAATTTCATCTTCGGTTCCGATATATGCCCCCCAATAGATGTCGATTTCAGAATCAGGAAGGTTCTTAAACGAGCAGTCGGCGTCAAGCATCACCACGACATCGTCGATATTGTTGGGTAGGCCCTCGGCGATCTTGCGTCCAGTGGTGATGTGGATCGATTTTCCGATACGATTTAGAGCGATCCGGTGCCTTGCAGCCAAGGCCTGGATGCTGCTTATCCCGGGAATCACCTCGTAGTCGAAGGCGATCACGCCCCTGGCGACGATCCGATCGATGATCCGCAACGTACTGTCGTAGAGCGATGGGTCGCCCCATACCAGAAAAGCACCACAATCCTCATCGCCGAGTTCTTGCGCGATCAATTGCTCGTAGATATCGGCCCTTTGCTCGTGCCACTTTTCGACTGTCGACTCATACGAGGACGAGGTTCGGTCGCGTGGCGGATCGGCGGCCTCTACCGTCCTGTATGATTTGTCTTTGATGTAGCGATCGCAGATTTCCTTGCGTACGCGGACCAGATCTTCCTTATCGCTCCCTTTATCCATCACAAAGAACACATCGACCTTGTTAAGCGCATTGATCGCCTGCACGGTAACGTAGTCGGGATTGCCTGCGCCGATGCCGATGACAAACACCTTTCGCATCACGCTCTCCATCGCCTCGTGTCTTGGCTAGGCTGTCCGGAAATTTGGTTTGCTATGCCGCGGCTCTTTCTGTTTTACAAGGTAAGGGAAACGAGGCCGTTGTGTATACTCACCATCGGCGCTTTTTTTTCGGCCGCATAAGAGCTACGGTCATTCGCGGCCCGCGGCTCGATCGTCCGGCCGGGTCAGGTATTGTTCTGAAGATTAGCGCGCAGCAATTCCGCTTCCGCCCGCAGGCAGGACGGACAAAGACAATCGCTTGACGGTCCCACTACGGACGTCGCGGCCATCGGCAGACGATAGGGCTCGGCGTTGCACCAGCAG
>JASHOX010000247.1 GCA_030038415.1 Xanthobacteraceae bacterium | reverse complement strand
TCGGGCGACGCTTACGTCGTCGCCACGGTGGAATCGCTGATCGCCAGCCCAAAAATCCTCGAATCGGGCTCCAATTCGCGGGTCGCGCTGTATCGGCTGTTCACCAAGATCTGGAACTCGGTGACGGTGAACGGCAAGGTGGAGACGGCCGAGGTCATCCTGCCGCCGGAACAGCATTTGACCCAGATCACGCCGCGTCCGCGGCAAGCCTTTCTCCTGGTGGCGCTCGAAGGTTTTTCGGAAGAGGACGCCGCCGAGGTGCTCGATTGCGATCTGCAGACGCTCCGCGCGTTGGTTGAGGAATCCGGCCGCGAGCTCGCCGCCGAGATCGCGACCGACGTTTTGATCATCGAGGACGAGACCTTCATCGCCATGGATATCGAGGCCCTGGTCGAAAGCCTCGGTCATAATGTCATCGGCATCGCCCGTACCCACAGCGAAGCGCTGGCGCTGGCGAAGCAGAAACGGCCGGGCCTTATTCTTGCCGACATTCAGCTCGCCGACGGCAGTTCCGGGCTCGATGCGGTGAACGAATTGCTCGGGTCCTTCGAAGTGCCGGTCATCTTCATTACCGCCTATCCGGAGCGCTTCCTGACCGGGCAGCGGCCGGAGCCGGCCTTCCTGATCGCCAAGCCGTTCCAGCTCGCGGTGGTGTCCGCCGTGGTCAGTCAAGCGCTGTTCTTCGGGCGCAAGGCGCGGCAGCGCGAGCGCAAGCCGGCCGAACGCCAGGCGACGCTGTAGTCTTCCCAAAAATCCCGCGATCAGATGGCCGGGCATGTTCCCGGCAATTTGGTTTGTGGGGCCGCGCCGAATGCGACGACATGGCGCCGCAGTCAAAAACGTGAATTGAAAAGTTTAGGGCGCAACCGATCGGCATATCGGCTGCGCCCATATGGCCGGCCAAGCACGGGGGAGGGGGAAGAATGGCCGTCCGCCAGGACAAGCCTCGATCCCGATGTTTGTTCCTCTTCGGCACTCTTGTCGCAGTCCGATCCAAAATTTTAGGCGGCAGGTCAGGCAGCGATTGAACCATCCGGCGCGCTATCACGTCTCAGTGATAGTAACTGGCTGACGGAACCGGGTTTGGCGCCGCACGTTGAAAGGGCGGTGTGATCGGCTTGGGGGCTTTTCGTGTGTCCGAACGGTGGGCACGGCGACCGGTTCGGCGGTGCGGAGAAGTCCGATGGCCAAGCTTTTTGTTCGCATCGCGGGCGCGCTCGGGGTGACGGCGCTGGGAATGTGTTTTCTCAGTCTCGTTCCGTTTCTTAGCGCGGAGCCGAGCACAGGCGCTGGCTACGTGCCGAGCCCGCCAAGCTTCACTGTCAACCGCGCGCTCAAGGGCGACCGGCTGCCGATGCATGAGGCGCTCAATGCGTCGGCATGGCAAACCGAATTCGGCTCGCAGGCTCGCGCCAGCGTGCCGCATGGGATTCCGGTCGGCTGCGATCCCGCTTTCTCGCCCGTGGCGTCGCCGCGGTTCGCCTATATCTACGGCCGTTGCCTGTCCTAATTCGCCAGGCGTCGGCGCAGTCCAGAACAAAGTTAACGCCGCTTTGCGCAATGCCGTGAAAGTGGCTGGGTGCTTGTAGGCGTTTCTTTGTTTGTTTGGTGTTTCTTTGGCGGGGCTGCGGAACTTTCTACTGCACCGATACTTGTTGCGATCGAGAACGGCATCGACACGGGAGCGTGCCATGCGGGCGAACATTCGGGCGAACTGGGCCAATCGACGAACGGCGATCTTCCCGGCGGCGCTGATTGCAAGCTCGCTTGCGCTTTTCGTGACGCCCGCCGCGGCACAGACTTTCTCGGCGCTGCCGCAATATACTCCGCAAGCCGACCAGCAGCCCGGTGACGACACCGATTTGTCGGCCTCGCTGCGCCGGCAAGTGGTGGCCTATCCGACCAACGAGCCGGCCGGCACCATCGTTATCGATACCCCGCACGCTTACCTTTATCTGACGCTCGGCGGCGGCAAGGCGCTGCGCTACGGCATTGGCGTCGGCCGCCAGGGCTTCACCTGGTCCGGTAGCGAACGGATCGTGCGCAAAGCCGAATGGCCGGATTGGATCCCGCCGGTCGAGATGATCGCCCGGCAGCCGTATCTGCCGCGCTTCGTTGCCGGCGGTCCCGGCAATCCGCTCGGCGCCCGCGCGATGTATCTTGGCAATACCGATTACCGCATCCACGGCACCAACGATCCATCTTCGATCGGCAAGCACATGTCGAGCGGCTGCATTCGCCTGCTCAATGCCGACGTGATCGATCTCTACAACCGCGTCGGCATCGGCACCAAAGTCATCGTGCTGCCGAACGATCAGAGGCAGGCTGCGCTCGGCGGCAACCGCTTGGCCAGTGAGGACGTTTCGCAGGACTCGCGCGGCGCGTCGCAGCCAGGTTTTCGCGCGGCCGGCGTCTATTGAGCTAGCCTGCCAGGCAGGCCTGAGTTTCGTTGCGAGGCCGGAATCTGGTACAATCAGGTTCCGGCCTCTTCTCTTTATTGCAACCAATCCCGATCTTTAGGCATTGCCCATCGAGTGAAAGTGCGAAGGCATGGACATGCCTGATAAAAACACGTCCGAAGAAGTTGCTCCGGACCAAATTGCTTCGGAGTCCGTGGTGCTCGAGCACCCGAAAAATATCGTCAATCTCGAAAACGAGTTGCGCAGCCGCGCCAAGCAGCAGGAAGCGCTCGCGCAGCTCGGCGAACGCGCGCTCGTCGAGCCGGATCTGGAACGGTTGCTCAACGACGCGGTGAGCACGGTGGCGCTGACACTGTCGGCCGACTTCGTCAAAATCCTCGAACTGCTGCCAGGCGGCGGCGAGCTGATGCTGCGCGCCGGCTTTGGCTGGAAGAAC
>JASHOX010000246.1 GCA_030038415.1 Xanthobacteraceae bacterium | reverse complement strand
GCGGCTATGTCGTCGATATCGAAGCCGACGGCGCCGGACTTGCCGAGCGCCTTGCGCTCATCCCGGGCGTCAGCGGGGTGGAGAAAACCGGCATTGGCAAGCTTCGCCTGCATGCCGATCGCGACGTGCGACCGGAAGCGGCGGTCGAGGTGGTCGCGATGCACGGCCGCCTGAAATTCCTCGGCGTCCAGGAGCCGAGTCTCGAAGCGATTTATACCCGCTATTTCGAGAGCCAGCCCGACGAGGCGGTGACGGAGGGTGCGCGTCATGCAGCGTGAAGGCTCGGCATTTTCCGGGCTCGGCGTGGTGATGCTCAAGGAGCTGTCGGACCACCTGACCTCAGTACGCATGCGCGTTTTGGAATGGCTCGTGGTGCTGGTGGCGCTGGCGGCGCTCTACGGCGCGATCCAGCAGATCAAGGATACCACCGCCGAAGATCCGTTCCTGTTCCTGCGGCTGTTCACGACCTCGCGCGATCCGCTGCCTTCCTTCGTCTCGTTCCTGTCGTTTTTGGTGCCGCTGATGGCGATCGGGCTTGGCTTCGATTCCGTCAACGGCGAGCATAACCGGCGCACGCTGTCGCGCATCCTTTCGCAGCCGATCTATCGCGACGCCTTGTTGTTCGGCAAATTCCTCGCCGGCTTGATGACGCTTTCGATCAGCCTGGTCACGCTGTGGCTGCTCGTCATCGGGCTCGGGCTCTTGATGATCGGCATTCCGCCGGGCGGCGAGGAGATCGCCCGCAGCTTCGTGTTCCTCCTGGTGACCATCGTCTATGCCGGGGTCTGGCTGGCGCTGGCTTTGCTGTTCTCGATCCTGTTCCGCTCGGCGGCAACCGCGGCGTTGGTCACGCTTGGATTGTGGCTCCTGGTCACTTTCATCTGGCCGGTGCTGGCCGGCGCCTTTGCGCAAATGATCGTTCCTCCGGACCCGCGCTATATGGCGCTCGGCCTGCAGACGCCTGGCACGGCCGAACTCGAGCAAATCCTGGCCCGGCTGTCGCCGTCGACGCTCTATGCCGAAGTGGTGGTGGCGTTGCTCGACCCGACGACGCGCGCGCTTGGCCCGATCTATTTGAGCCAGCTGCAAGGCGCGGTGCTCGGCGCACCGCTGCCGCTCGGCGCCAGCGTCTTGATCGCCTGGCCGCAGATCGTCGGCATGGTCGCAACAGAAATCCTGCTGTTCGTAATCGGCTACGTGATTTTCCAGCGCCAGGAAGTGCGAGCTTAAGGTTTTTGCCGCCGGGGCGTTGCCTTGTCCCCCGCGACATAGTGAAATCGCCCTCGGTTGAGGGGATTCATGAGCGCGCTCGGGACCACTGCCGATCCGACGTCCAAAGAGTTCCGCGCCAATCAGGCGGCCATGCGCGCGCTCATTGCGGAACTCGATATGCGCCGCGCCAAGGCGGCCGAGGGCGGTCCGCAGCGAGCGCGTGAGCGCCACCTCGCGCGCGGCAAGCTCTTGCCGCGCCAACGGGTCATGACGCTACTCGATCCCGGCACGCCGTTTTTGGAGCTGTCGCCGCTCGCCGCCAACGGGATGTATGACGATGAGATTCATGGCGCCGGGCTCATAACCGGCGTCGGCCGCGTCTCGGGGCGCGAA
This sequence comes from Xanthobacteraceae bacterium, assembly GCA_030038415.1. Classification (GTDB taxonomy): domain Bacteria; phylum Pseudomonadota; class Alphaproteobacteria; order Rhizobiales; family Xanthobacteraceae; genus BOG-931. The sequence goes on along the minus strand of JASHOX010000246.1, from coordinate 2,462 downwards.
TGCGTCATCGTCTGCAACGATTCCACGATCAAGGGCGGCACCTACTACCCGATGACGGTGAAGAAGCATCTGCGCGCACAGGAAATCGCGCGCGACAACCGGTTGCCCTGTGTCTATCTGGTGGATTCCGGTGGCGCCAACCTGCCGCACCAGACCGAGGTGTTTCCCGACCGCGAGCATTTTGGCCGCATCTTCTACAATCAGGCGACACTGTCGGCGGCCGGCGTCGCGCAAATCGCCGTGGTGATGGGTTCCTGCACCGCGGGCGGCGCCTATGTGCCGGCGATGTCGGATGAGACCGTCATTGTGCGCAATCAAGGCACCATCTTTCTCGGCGGCCCACCGCTGGTGAGGGCCGCGACCGGCGAAGTGGTCAGCGCCGAAGAGCTCGGCGGCGCCGAAGTGCACACCAAGAAGTCTGGCGTCGCTGACTATCTGGCCGAGAACGACCACCATGCGCTGGAACTCGCCCGCGGCATCGTCGGCAATCTGAACACTAAGAAGGCGATCGATATTCCGCTCGGTAAACCGAGCGAGCCGAAATACGACATCGGCGAGCTCGACGGCATCGTGCCGGTCGATCTGAAAAAGCAGTACGATGTGCGCGAGGTCATTGCGCGGCTGGTCGATGCCTCCGAATTCGATGAGTTCAAGGCGCTCTACGGCACGACGCTGGTCACCGGCTTCGCTCGTATCCACGGCATTCCGGTCGGCATTCTCGGCAATAACGGCATCCTGTTTTCGGAGAGCGCGCTGAAAGCCGCGCATTTCATCGAGCTATGCTGCCAGCGCCGCGTGCCGCTTCTTTTCTTGCAAAATATTTCCGGTTTCATGGTGGGCCGCGATTATGAGGCCGGCGGCATCGCCAAGGACGGCGCCAAGATGGTCACCGCGGTGGCTTGCGCCCAAGTGCCGAAGATCACCGTCATCGTCGGCGGCTCCTATGGCGCTGGCAATTACGGCATGTGCGGCCGCGCCTACGGCCCGCGTTTTCTGTTCACCTGGCCGAACGCGCGCATTTCGGTGATGGGCGGCGAGCAGGCGGCGAGCGTGCTCGCCACCGTGCGGCGCGACAATATCGAGGCTGACGGCAAGAAATGGTCCGAGGTCGAAGAAGAGGAATTCAAGCAGCCGATCCGCGAGCAATACGACGCCGAGGGCAATCCCTATTACGCCACCGCGCGGCTGTGGGACGACGGCATTATCACGCCCGGCGAGACGCGCCGCGTGCTGGCGCTATGTTTTTCGGTGGCGTTGAATGCGCCGATTCCGGAGACGAGGTTCGGGGTGTTTAGGATGTAAGGTCCGGCTGAGCGGGAAAGTCCTATGGCACACGTGAAAAAAGGGCATTCGGATTCGTCACCGCAGTGGTGGAAGCATTTGCGCGACTGGAAGCGCGTATTCTGGAAAAGGCAGCGGCAAGCTGACAAGAGCGCCTTACGGCGTAATATGCCTCGTGTGAGCCGAGAAGACGTTTAAGCCATGCCCAAATCGATCGAGCACGTGCACTGGCCGGACGCGCCGGATTTGTGGATGCCCTACGCGCCGGCGATCAAGGTCAAGGGCGGCACCACCGTCTATCTCGCCGGCGTCACCGCGGCGCCGGTCTACCATCATCATCCACATCGGCCAGAGGAGTTCGATGCCATGCCGCGCGATATGGCCGGGCAGGCGAGGGCGGCGCTGGAGAATCTCAAGCGTGGGCTCGAGGCGGTCGGCGCTACTTTCGCCGATATCGTCACCGCCGATCGTTTCGTCACCGATCTCACCGACCAGGATGCGCTCAACCGGGTATGGGGCGAGTATTTTGGCGAGGCCAAACCGACGACCACCACGGTTCAAGTGGTGCGGCTCGCCACCGATCCGCGCTGTCTGGTCGAGATCAATGCGATTGCGGTCATTGACTGAAAGCGTTCAGCGATTGAATAACCACATCAGCGCGCTCAGCACGATGCTGATCAGAATGCAGGTCACAATCGGAAAATAAAGGCTCGTACTGCCGCGCTGGATCACGATATCGCCCGGGAGCCGGCCGATGCCGATCTTGGTCAGCACCGGCCAGGCGATGCCGGTGAGCAGGATCACAAGCCCAAGCCCGATTAGGAAACGCTGCATGTCCATTGTACCCTCGATGTCCAGGTGGGGAGAGCGGAACCGGCCATCAAGGCTGCTGTGGCTAGGGAGGCGGTCGTGACTGAAAGTGACTATCGGACTGCATTGATTGTCGGCGTCGGCTCGGGGCTGTCGGCCTCGCTGGCGCGGACTTTTGCCAAGGCCGGATTGAAGGTTGCGCTCGCCGCGCGTCGTACCACCAATCTGGCGACATTGGCGCAGGAAACCGGCGCCAAGGCCTTTGCCTGCGACGCGGCCGACCGTGCCGCGGTGGCAAAGCTATTCGCCGACGTCGAAGCGGCCCTCGGCGCGCCCGACGTGGTCGTTTACAACGCGAGCTACCGCAGCCG
>JASHOX010000031.1 GCA_030038415.1 Xanthobacteraceae bacterium | reverse complement strand
GAATAGATCGCGGAATTGAGCCCGACCATGCGGCCGTTCATATCGACCAGCGGGCCGCCGGAATTGCCGGGATTGATGGCGGCGTCGGTTTGGATGAAGAACTGGTAGTCGCTGATGCCGACGTCGGTGCGTGCCACCGCCGAGACGATGCCGTGCGTCACGGTCTGGCCGACGCCGAAGGGATCGCCGATGGCGAGAACCACGTCGCCGACCTGCAGATCGTCGGAGTTGGCGAACGGCAGGGTCGGAAACCGCTCCTTGGCGTCCTTGATGCGCAACACCGCAAGGTCGCTGCGCTGATCCTTGAGCACGATATCGGCTGAGAATTCGCGCTTGTCGGACAATGCGACCTTCACCTCGCTGGCGCCCTCGATAACGTGATAGTTGGTGACGACGAGGCCGGACGCGTCGACGATAACGCCGGAGCCGAGCGAGCGCTCGACCTGCTGGCGCGGCACGACGCCGAAGAACTGGCGGAAGAACGGGTCGGCCAGGAATGGATTGTTGTTCTCGACGACGTGCTGGGCATAGACGTTGACCACAGCCGGCGCCACGCGCTTGACGATCGGCGCGAAAGAGAGCTGGAGCTGCGCGGGCGAAGTCGGAACCTGACGCTGGACTTGATTTTCCTGTGCGCCAACGACCCCAACGAAAGGCGCTAATGCGACAAGCGTGGCAGCCGCAACCGCCAGGACGTGCAAACGCTGCATGAAAAACCCCGATTCAATGCGCCCAATATAGGCATCCACCGAGGCCGCAGAAGAGCGGGGATGTCGCTCCTTGTGCGCGCTGGGAATTACGCCGGCGCGGGCGCTTCCGCCTCGCCGCGACGCTCTTGGACCGGGCCGGAATCGAGCCCTTTCGCGTCGACGTCGCGGTCGACGAATTCGATCACCGCAACCGGGGCGGAATCGCCGTAACGGTAGCCGGCCTTGAGCACCCGGGTATAGCCGCCGTTGCGCTCCTTGTAGCGCGGGCCGATCACGTCGAAGAGCTTCTTGACCATGGCGATGTCGCGCATCTGCGCGATCGCCTGGCGGCGGGCATGCAGCCCGCCGCGCTTACCGAGCGTGACGAGCTTTTCGACGACCGGTCGCAAATCCTTCGCCTTCGGCAGCGTGGTGACGATCTGCTCGTGCTTGATCAGCGAAGCGGCGAGATTCGCCAGCATCGACTTGCGGTGATCGGAGCGGCGATTGAATTTGCGGTGTGTCTTGGCGTGACGCATTTCAGATATCAGTGTTCAGTAATCAGTAATCAGACCGTTTCTGATTACTGACATCTGATTACTGCCTCCTGGTCAGTAATGATCCTCGAAGCGCTTGGCCAGTTCCTCGATGTTTTCCGGCGGCCAGCCCGGCACTTCCATGCCGAGGTGTAACCCCATCTGCACCAGGACTTCCTTGATCTCGTTGAGCGATTTCCGGCCGAAATTCGGCGTGCGCAGCATCTCGGCTTCGGTCTTCTGAACGAGATCGCCGATATAGACGATATTGTCGTTCTTCAGGCAGTTGGCCGAACGCACCGAAAGCTCGAGTTCGTCGACCTTCTTGAGGAAGGCCGGGTTGAAGGCGAGATCGGGGATCGCCTCGTGCGTGGTCTCGCGCTTCGGCTCCTCGAAATTGACGAATACGTTGAGTTGGTCTTGCAGGATGCGCGCGGCGTAAGCGAGCGCGTCCTCCGGGCTCACCGCACCGTTGGTCTCGATCGACAGCGTCAGCTTGTCGTAGTCGAGAATCTGGCCTTCGCGGGTGTTCTCGACCTTGTAGGAAACTTTACGCACCGGCGAGTAGAGGCTGTCGACGGGGATGAGTCCGATCGGCGCATCTTCGGGACGGTTGCGCTCGGCCGGCACATAGCCCTTGCCGGTGTTCACCGTGAATTCCATGCGGATTTCGGCGCCCTCGTCGAGCGTGCACAATACGAGATCGGGATTGAGCACGACGATGTCGCCGACGGTCTGAATGTCGGCGGCGGTGACGGTGCCGGGACCCTGTTTCTTCACCACCATGCGCTTGGGACCGTCGCCCTGCATCTTGATGGCGATGTCTTTGATATTGAGCACGATGTCGGTCACGTCCTCGCGCACGCCGGCAATCGAGGAGAACTCGTGCAACACGCCGTCGATATGCACCGACTGCACCGCGGCGCCCTGCAGCGAGGAGAGCAAAATACGCCGCAGCGCGTTGCCGAGGGTCACGCCGAAGCCGCGTTCGAGCGGCTCGGCGACCACCGTCGCCGCACGGCGCGTATCGGCACCGGCGCTGACCTGCAGCTTGTTGGGCCTGATCAGTTCCTGCCAATTCTTCTGGATCGTCACGTTATCACCCATGGTGTTGCGCGGCGCCAACATCTCGCGCGCCCCGTTCCGCTCCGCGGGGCCAAAATTGGTTTGATGTTCAAGCGGCGGCAGATGTTCCATTTGATCCATCGACCGGATTTCCTATACGCGCCGCCGCTTGCGCGGGCGGCAGCCGTTGTGCGGGATCGGCGTTACGTCGCGGATCGACGTGATGGTGAAGCCGGCCGCCTGCAACGAACGCAGCGCCGACTCGCGCCCCGAGCCGGGACCGGCCACCTCGACTTCGAGGGTGCGCATACCGTGCTCTTGCGCCTTCTTGGCGGCGTCCTCGGCGGCGACCTGCGCCGCATAGGGCGTCGACTTGCGCGAGCCCTTAAAGCCCATCGTGCCCGCCGTCGACCAAGCGATGGTATTGCCCTGCACGTCGGTAATCGTGATCATGGTATTGTTGAACGTCGCGTTCACATGCGCGACGCCCGAAGCGATGTTCTTGCGTTCGCGTTTGCGAACGCGCGTAGCTTCCTTACCCATTCTGAACCCTTATCCTGGATCGGAGCCGGCGGCTCCGCTGCCGTCACTTAGTCCTGCTCCACGCCCTATTTCTTCTTGCCGGCGATCGCCTTGGCCGGGCCCTTGCGGGTCCGGGCGTTGGTGTGCGTGCGCTGGCCGCGGACCGGAAGACCGCGGCGATGGCGCAGGCCGCGATAGCAACCAAGATCCATCAGCCGCTTGATGTTCATGGCGACCTCGCGCCGGAGGTCGCCCTCGACCATATAGTCACGGTCGATCACTTCGCGCAGTTGCAGCACTTCCTGGTCGGTCAATTGCGACACCCGGCGCGATTCCGGGATCGACACCTTACCCAGGATCTCATGAGCCTTGGCGCCGCCAATGCCATAAATGTATTGCAGCGCGATCACGATGCGCTTGTTGGTCGGCAGGTTGACGCCAGCGATACGAGCCAAGTCCGTTACTCCTCAAGCCAGTTACTTCTTGCGGCGGCCCGGCCACGGACGACCCGTAGCGCTTGACCCCCCTCCATCGGTTCCAATGTCACCCGAGAAGGCCACAAACGTAAAAAGCCAGCGGCTGCCCGCCGCTGCGGCCTGGCATCGCTGCTCAATCTCCGACTGGATATTTCAGGCTTATTAATGGATTCCAATCGCTTTCGTCAACCTCGGCTAGCGTTTTCTTGTATAAACTTACTCAACGGCGGCGGCCTCGGCCGTCGGTCCGCCTGGCTTTGGCTTTTGCAGGCCTGCTGCGCGCTGTAACCACACGTCTTGCGGATTTTTTTCCTACAGTTCTCCTTCCCGGACGTTTAGGCCGTCGCGACTTCACGGGCTGAGCTCTTCGCTTTTTTTTTTGCCGGCGGCCGAGCCGCCCAATGGGCGGTCAGCCGGCAAGAGCTTGTCGATAGCGGCCGTCACGTCGGCGATAGGCGCCATGCCGTTTACGGTCCGCAACAGGCCCTTCTGCCGGTAATAGGCGATCAGCGGGGCGGTCTGCTCGCGATAGGCCCGGAGCCGGTTATGCAGCACTTCGGGGCTATCGTCCTCCCGCAGCGTCTCGCCGCGGGCCTTCATCTCGGCGACACGGCTCTCGATCCGCCGCATCAGAGCATCCTCGTCGACCCGCAGTTCGATCACGCCGTCGAGCCCGAGCCCTTTGGTCTCAAGCAGGCGGTCCAATGCCGCCGCCTGCGGAACAGTGCGCGGGAAGCCGTCGAGAATGAAGCCCTTGCGAGCGTCAGGCTCGTCGATGCGCTGGCCGACGATGCCGACAACGACATTGTCGGGGACGAGGCCGCCGCGTGCCATGATCTCCTGCGTCTGACGGCCGACCGGCGTGCCGGTTCTCACGGCGGCCCGCAGCATATCCCCTGTCGAAAGCTGTACTATTCCGTATTTGCCGACGAGCCTCAGGGCCTGCGTTCCCTTGCCAGCCCCCGGCGGGCCGAGCAGGATCAATCTCATCGACGGCGCCCCCGCAGTTTCGATCTTTTTATCAAGCCTTCGTACTGGTGGGCCAGCAGATAGCCCTGGACCTGCGCCACAGTATCCATGGTGACACTCACCACGATCAAGAGCGACGTACCGCCAAAATAGAACGGCACTGCTGCGTAGGAGATGAGTATCTCCGGAAACAGGCACACCACCGCCAGATAGGCCGCGCCGATGACTGTGATTCGCGACAAGACGTAATCGATATATTCGGCGGTGCGCTCGCCGGGCCGGATACCCGGGATGAAGCCGCCATGCTTTTTCAGGTTATCCGCCGTCTCCGTCGGATTGAACACGATCGCCGTATAGAAAAAGGCGAAAAAGACGATCAATCCGACGTAGAGAATGAGAAAGAGCGGGCGGCCGTGCGCCAGTTGCGTGGTGATCACGGTCAGCCAGCCCGGTCCCTGCCCGGCCGTGAAATTGGCCACAGTGGTCGGCAACAACAGCAACGACGAGGCGAAGATCGGCGGGATGACGCCGGAGGTGTTGAGCTTGAGCGGCAGATGCGAAGACTGGCCCTCGAACATGCGATTGCCAACCTGACGCTTAGGATACTGGATCAAGAGTCGGCGCTGCGCCCGCTCCATGAATACGATGAAGGTGATCACCGCAATCACCATGAGAATGACGATGAGAATGAGCCCGGTGGACAGCGCGCCCTGGCGGCCGAGTTCGAGGGTGCCGGCAATCGCCGACGGCAACTGCGCAACGATGCCCGACATGATGATGAGCGACGTACCGTTGCCGATGCCGCGCTGCGTAATCTGTTCGCCGAGCCACATTAGAAAAATGGTGCCGCCAGCGAGCGTGATCACTGTCGAGATACGAAAAAACAGGCCGGGATCGCTGACCACATGGGCTGCGCCTTCCAGCCCCACGGAAATGCCATAGGCCTGGAACGCCGCCAGCACCACCGTCAGGTAACGGGTGTACTGGTTGATCATCTTGCGGCCGGCCTCGCCCTCTTTCTTGAGCTGTTCGAGGGTCGGCGACACGGTCGTCATCAGCTGGATGATGATCGACGCCGAAATATAGGGCATGATGTTGAGCGCAAAGATCGCCATGCGGTGGATGCCGCCGCCGGCGAACATGTTGAACATCCCGAGAATACCGCCTTGCTGCGATTGGAAAATCTGGTCCCAGGCATTCGGATCGATGCCGGGCAGCGGGATGTAGGTGCCGAGCCGATAGACCAAAAGCGCACCGAGCGTGAACCAGATGCGCTTCTTCAACTCTTCGGCCTTGGCGAGCGCCGAGAAGTTTAGATTGGCCGCCAGTTGTTCCGCTGCAGAGACCATCGGGCTCCAAGTCCCCTTCTTCACGTCATGGCCGGGTTTGGCCCGGACGCGCCACGCCCACGTTCACAGGTAGAAGTCGTGGCTGCCCGGCACAAGGCCGGGCCGAACGCATATCAGGCCGCCTGCTCGCTCGTCTCCGGCTTGGGGGCGAGAATTTCAACCGTGCCGCCGGCCTTTTCCACCGCGGCGACCGCCGATTTCGAGGCGCCAAAGACGGCAAGCGCGAGTTTTGCCTTGATTTCGCCTGCGCCGAGCAGCCGCACGCCTTCCTTGGCCCGGCGCAACACGCCAGCCTTGACCAAAGCCGCAGCGTCGATCTTGGCGGCGGCATCGAGAGTGCCGGCGTCGATGGCCGCCTGGATGCGCCCGAGATTTACCTCATTGAGTTTGCGAGCGAATTTTGTGTTCTTGAAGCCGCGCTTAGGCAGACGGCGATGCAACGGCATTTGACCGCCCTCAAAGCCCTTGATGCGCACGCCGGAACGCGCGGTTTGGCCCTTGCCGCCGCGGCCGCCGGTCTTGCCCTTGCCCGAGCCGATGCCGCGGCCGATGCGCTTGCGCACCTTACGAGCGCCGGGACGGCTGGAAAGATCGTGAAGCTGCATGGCTTACTTCTCCACCACTTCGACAAGATGGGCGACCTTGGCGATCATGCCGCGGGTTTGCGGCGTGTCGCGGAGCTCGGCGATCCGCCCGATCTTATTGAGCTTCAATCCAACCAACGTCTCGCGCTGGCTGTGGTGGCGGCGCGCCGGGCTGGCGGTCTGCCGGACTTTAACGGTCTTGCCGGAATTCTTGTCGGCGTTCATGGCGGTCTCCGCGTTCAATCGGCCGGCGCTTCGGCGTCGACGTCGCGGCGGCGCGCCTGCAGCGTCGACACCTTGACGCTACGGCGGGCGGCGACCGAGCGCGGCGAATCCTGCCGCTTGAGCGCATCAAAGGTGGCGCGCACAACGTTATAGGGATTGGAGGTACCGATCGACTTC
>JASHOX010000245.1 GCA_030038415.1 Xanthobacteraceae bacterium | reverse complement strand
TCTGCAGAGTTCGACGCTCAAGATCGACGAGAGCGGACGGCCGTTTCACGTCCAGCAGGCGGAACAAATCCGCATTTACCGCGAGGCGTGGAAGGCGGCCGGTCATGCGCGCGAGCCGCGGGTGTCGGTGAGCCGCAGCATTTTTGCGCTCGTCGACGACCGCGACCGCGCCTTTTTCGGCCCCGGCGGCGAGGAGGAGGACACGATCGGCTATCTCGGCGGCAACGAACGCGCCATTTTCGGCCGCAGCTACGCCGCCGCGCCGGATGTCCTCGTCGAGGAACTCAAGAAAGACGAGGCCATCGCGGAGGCCGATACGCTACTCTTGACCGTCCCTAATCAGCTCGGCGTCGACTATAACGCTCACGTCATCGAGGCCATTCTTAAACAGGTCGCCCCTGGCCTCGGCTGGCGCTGACGCCGGCGCGCTCCGTTTGCGTCATAATAGCGCTTGGCGCTCGCGTCCTCTTCCGCGGCCCCGCGCCCGTGGTGTAGCCTTATTGCAAAGATCGCCGGCGCACAGGTCGATGCTCCGTGACGGCGGCGGCGGGGCGGGCGAGCAATCTGAAAAATAAATCGGCCTCTCGGACGCCTTCCGTACTGCGGAATGTCAATGTGGGGAGGACGCCGTGATAATTCCGCGTCGCAAATTTTTGCACTTGGCGGCGGGCGTCGCCGCGCTGCCGTCGTTGCCGCGTCTTGCCGCCGCGCAAGACGTCTATCCATCGCGGCCGATCCACCTTGTCATCGGCTTCACGCCTGGGGCGGCCGCCGACGTCGTCGCCCGCGTGCTGGCTCAGGCCGCGTCGCCGATCCTCGGCCAGCAGCTCGTGGTCGAGAACAAGCCGGGCGCCGGCTCCAGCATCGCCGCCGAATATGTCGCGCATTCGCCCAAGGACGGCTACACGGTGTTTCTGGGGACCTTGTCCATCGTCACCAATCAGATCATCAATCCCAATAGGGCGCTCGATCTGGAAAAAGATTTCGCGCCCGTCGCGCTCATCCAAGACGCGCCGATTATTCTGGTCGTCAATCCGTCGAGCGATATCCATAGCGTCAAGGAGCTGATCGCGTTGTGCGCGGCGAAGCCGGACAAGGCGCTCGATTCAAACGTCATCGGCAGCATGCCGCATTTCGCCAGCGAGCTGTTCGCGCAAAAGGCCGGCATCAAGCTGACGCAAGTGCCCTATCAGGGCAGCCCGCAGGCGGTCGAGGACGTCGTCGCCAATCGCACGCTGATGACCTTCTCGCCGGTCTCGACCGTCGTCGGCCTGATCGCGGCCGGCAAGCTTCGCGCGCTGGCGACGACGACAGCCAAGCGCGCCGGCGCGCTGCCGGACACCCCGACCATGGCGGAAGCCGGTCTCCCCGGCGTCGAAACGAGCCTGTGGTTCGGCCTTTTCGTGCCGATCGGCACGCCGCGCGCAATCGTCGACAAGCTCGCCGCCGCCAGCCGTGCGGCGATGCATACGCCGGCGGCCATGGCGGCGCTGCGCAAGCAGGGCGACGATCCGCTCGATGCCGGCCCCGATAAATTCGCGGCCTTCATGCACAGCGAAGTCGCCCGCTGGACCGAAGTCGCGCACGCCGCGGGAATGATCAAAAGCTAGCGGCCGCGATCGCCGAGCCGGATGCGCGCTTATCTAATCTTGCGCTCGCGGCTGCGCGGTGAAGCCGGCCCAGGTCAGATAAAGGCCGATCACCAGCGCGGGTGTGAGATAGAGATAGTAATGCTCGCCGTAATGCATGCCGCCAAGGAGCTGCTTCATGGCGTCGGGCGTTATCAACAGCAGCGTGAGACCTTTTGCGAGCATCAGCCAGCCGACCAGCGTAACGACCACCGGCAATGCGCCGCCCGACCAGACATTGTGCCCGAGGATCACCGCCAGCCCCGCGGCGAGACTGACGATGGTATAGACCAGCATCACCGGCGCATCGGCCACCGCGGCCTCGATCGTCGCGCTGCCGCGCACCGCGAAGCCAAGGACGAGCAAGACGGTGAACAGGCCGATGAACCGCGCCAGAAAAACCGTAAGTCGGGACATGCGAACCTCCGTTATGATCGATCTCCACTATAGCGCCGATGCCGGACGCGGGGATGGCCGCAATAAGGCGCAGCGCCTCGATTGAACGAAGGCCGATCCGCCTGCGACATAACTAAACGGCGCTCTGCAGGGTCGGCACCGCGGCGCGAGCGCTGAAAAGGAGCTTGGCGCATGCCCTGGAAATATTTGGCGTCGTCGATCGGCTTGTTGGTCTTATGCGCCGCCGGCGCGGTGGCGGCGGAGCCGGCCGGTCCGCCGGCCGGCTACGAGCTCAAGCCCGAATTCACCGAGAAATCGCCGGACGGCGCCACCGTCATCGAGCAATATGGCAAGGACGACCCGGACAACGGCTATTCCTGGCAATTTTGGGTGCGGCGGGTCGACACGCTGCAGCTCCTCGAGCCGAAGCCCGCCGACTATCCCGCCGGCTTCCGCTTCACCAACGATGCGCAATGGCTCGTGCGCATGCAGAAGACCGGTGCCGGCTATGCCGACGTTTATCTGTATCGTTTAGGTCCGTCGGGCTTCGTCGCCGCAACCAAAAAACCGCTCAGCGATCTGGCCTGGGCCTATTTCTACAGCCGGCCGGAGTCGCACCAGCATCCGAAACCGAATTTGCACATCTCGGCGGGCCTGGTGAAGGGTGTCGTCGACAATTACAAATCGCTCGGCGAGACCTGGCCCGCCAACCGCTACATCGTCATCGGTCTGTCCGGCGAGCTCGACCCTACCGCGCATCACGGCCAAACCCTCGAAGTGACCGACTGGCGCGTCCGCTACGATCTGCAAACCGGCAAGTTCGACGTGCCCGCCGATTTCGCCGCCAACAATAAAAAGGCGCTCATCCCGCGGGATTTGAGCAAATAGCCCGTAGCCCGGATGAAGCGAAGCGCAATCCGGGGTCAACTTTTCGGCTCACCGAAATCCATTTTGGGTTCGCTGACATCGCCAGCCCAGTCGGCCGGCAGCACCCCGCGCCTGACATAGAGATGAAATGACGAATAGGGCCACTCGCCCACCCGAGTCACCAGACCATGCTTGACCGGGTTGAAGCGCACGTCATCGACATGTCGCTCGAAGTCGGCCTGATTTCGAACCGTGTGCTCCCAAAAACGTCGCTGCCACAGGGCATATTCGCCATTGCGATGGTGCTTAACAGGTACGCCACTGGCAACGGGCCGATGCGTGAAATACGCCTTGATTCGTCTCCAGCGACCGGAGAAATCGGAATCGTCTGAGGGCAGCGTCCAGATCGCATGCAGATGTTCTGGCAGGATCACAATGGCTTCGATCGCAAACGGCCGCTCTTGCCGCGCGACACAGAATGCCATCCGCAAGGCGCTCGCGTGATGCACCAGCGCCGAGGATGTCCGATCGGCAAGTGCAACTGTGAAGAAGTACGTAGCTCCTGGAATGAAGTTGCGCCGGTATAGGACCATTGGCGAATCTTAGCCCCGGATTGCGCTTCACTCCATCCGGGCTACCCGCAGCGCAAAAAAGACCCCGGCACCGAAAGGAAAAATGCCGGGGCTAGAGATCGGCCCGACCCGGCAGGGAGGAAATGCGGCCAGTCGGGTACATCACCTGCTTGCAAATTATCTGATTCGTTTGCTGCACAGCAGCAGAAATAGGCCGGCCGCTTTAACCAACGTTTAGAGTTTAAGATGCGCTCGTAAACAAACGTGGTATAGTTTATTTGTTAGTGAGCGAGAGTGCTTGAGGCCCATTCTCGACTGCTGATATCCCTTCTGGAAAACCCACGAGCGCTCGCGACCGCCGCGGGCGCTCGACCATTGTCCACATTGGATAATGCGCGAGGACGTCATTGCGAGCGAAGCGAAGCAATCCAGTCTGGCCGCCCTGGATTGCTTCGTCGCTATCGCTCCTCGCAATGACGGGAGTGGAAAAGCGACACGCACACAAAACTAAGTCATGAAGCAGCCCGCGGTCTATATCATGGCGAGCAGTCGAAACGGGACGCTCTACGTCGGAGTTACATCAAATCTACCGCAAAGGGTTTGGCAACACCGAACCGGCGTCACGCCCGGCTTCGCGAAACGATATGGCTGTAAGGTGCTTGTTTGGTACGAGCTTCACTCCACTATGCTCAACGCAATTACGCGTGAAAAGCAGATCAAAGGTGGATCAAGAAGGAAAAAGCTGGCATTGATAGAGTCGGCAAACCTGCAATGGCGGGACTTATTCGATGATCTGATTTAAGGAGCGCTCGCGGCCGCCGCGGGCGCTCGACCATTGCGGGATTTTCTCTTTTGTTGTTCGCTTCGACCGATGCTGCCGTCGGCAATGATAGAAGCGGCGGCATGCGGCAGTTCAACGCGCCTGATGAGCTTGAATCCGGCGGGTCATGCCTCAGTTGGGGCGTGCTTCCGGATGCTGTTGATAATAGTCTCGATAAATACGCCGACAATCGCCGAGATGGTAGACGTGGCGTAGGATGCCGGGACAGTAACCCGAATCCGGAGACCTTTGACTCTGGCCGGGATACTTGCCGGACATGGCCGACCCCGCCGAAGCC
>JASHOX010000244.1 GCA_030038415.1 Xanthobacteraceae bacterium | reverse complement strand
AAGCGGCCGTCGCGCAAAGCCGAGATGCAGGAGCGCCAGGCGGCATGGCGCAAGCGCATGGAAGAAAAACTTGCGCCGCAGGCCGCGTATCTGCAGGCGATCCGCGCCGAACTGCCCGAGGACGGCCTATTCGTCGACGAGGTGACGCAGCTCGGCTTCGCCGCCCGCCTGCTGTTGCCGGTCTATAAGCCGCGCAGCTTCCTGTCGCCCGGCTATCAGGACAATCTCGGCTGGGGCTTCGCCACCGCGCTTGGCGCGCAGCACGCGCGGCCCGACGTCCCGGTGCTTTCGATCTCGGGCGATGGCGGCTTCATGTTCACCGCCAACGAGCTGGCGACGGCGATGCGGCACCGCATTCCGCTCACGACGGTGGTGTTCAACGACGGCGCCTTCGGCAATGTCCGGCGCATCCAGCAGGAGCGCTTCGGCAACCGGCTCATTGCCAGCGACCTCGCCAATCCCGACTTCGTCAAATTCGCCGAAAGTTTTGGCGCCGCAGCGGAGCGTGCGCGCAGCCCGGACGAACTGCGCGCGGCGCTGCGGCGCGCATTCGCGAATCGCTCTGGCCCGACGCTGATCGAAGTTCCGGTCGGCGCCATGCCGAGCCCCTGGGAATTCATTTTTATGCCCAGGATTCGCGGCGGCTAGCCGCGTTGCAAGGCAAATCCAGGCTTGCCACGTGCGGTAGACCTGAACCACACTCCCTCCAATGGCGTTAGATTTCGTTACCCCAGCCGCAATGCAACCAATAACAACAACGTCGGAACTCGACGCCGCATGCCGGCGCATGGCCGGCCATCCTTTCATTACCGTCGACACTGAGTTTTTGCGCGAGACCACCTATTACCCGCTGCTTTGCGTCGCGCAGATGGCCTCGCCGGACGAGGCGGTGGTGATCGACGCGCTGGCGCCGGGCATCGATCTTTCGCCGTTCTACGCGCTGATGGCGGACGAGCGGGTGATGAAAGTGTTTCACGCCGCGCGCCAGGACATCGAAATCGTCTGGCACGCCGCCAAGCTCATTCCGCATCCGATCTTCGACACCCAGGTCGCGGCCATGGTGCTCGGCTACGGCGATTCCATTTCCTACGATCAGCTGGTGGCCCGCATCACCGGCGACGCGCTCGACAAATCGCACCGCTTCACCGACTGGACGCGCCGCCCGTTATCTGAGGCGCAGCTCGCCTACGCGATTTCCGACGTGACCCATCTGCGGCAGGTCTATCTGGCGCTCCTTGAGGATCTCAGGCGCCGCGGCCGCGCCGATTGGGTCGAGGACGAGATGCGGGTGCTGACCTCGCCCGACACCTACCGCATGGAGCCGGAAAACGCCTGGAAACGGCTGAAGACGCGCGTGCGCAAGCCGAAGGAACTCGCCGTGCTGATCGAGGTCGCCGCCTGGCGCGAGCAGGAGGCGCAGACACGCGACGTGCCGCGCTCGCGTGTGCTCAAGGACGAAGCGATCGCCGATATCGCGGTGCAGGCGCCGACCACCGCCGAACGGCTGAAGACGCTGCGCTCTCTGCCCAAGGGCTTTGAGCGCTCGCGCTGGGGCGAGGCCATCGTCGCCGCGGTCGGCCGCGGGCTGGCGCGCGATCCGAAAACACTGCCGGTGCAAGCGCGCACGCAACCGCCAAGCAATGGCGCCGCGATCGTCGAGCTTCTTAAAGTGCTGTTGCGCATGATCTCCGAGCAGCATCATGTCGCCGCCAAAGTGATCGCCACCGTCGACGATCTCGAACGCATCGCCGCCAGCGACAATGCCGAGGTCCCCGCGCTTTCCGGCTGGCGGCGCGATCTGTTCGGCAACAAGGCGCTGGCGCTCAAGCACGGCAAGCTCGCGCTCGCCATCGAGAAGGGCCGCGTAGCAACCGTCGAACGCGGCTAGTTTTTTTCCAGCTCTGTGCGACAGCGGCCCGCTACACCCGCCCCGCAAATTCGGCTAGCGTCGCCGCAAAATCATCAGGTGCCGGACGCACGGCGCGAAGGAGGGCCGCAATGGTTGGGATTGATCGCAGAGGCTTTTCGCTGCTTGGCCTCGGCGCGATGTTATCGCCATTGCCCGCCGCGGCGGCCGATGCCTATCCGTCGCGCCCGATCCATCTGCTCGTCGGGTTCACGCCGGGCTCGTCCTCCGACATCACCGCGCGCATTTTTGCCAAGGGCGCCGATACGGCGCTGGGCCAAAACGTGGTGATCGAGAACAAGCCCGGCGCCGGCGGCGCCATCGCCGCCGGCCTTGGCGCGCGCGCTGCCAATGACGGCTACACGCTCTATCTGCAAGCGCTGTCGACGCTGACCTACAAGATCACCCATCCGGACGCGCCGTTCGACATGGTCGAGGATTTTGCGCCGGTCGCGCTCCTTGCCACCGGCGCCATCGTCATGGTGGTCGATCCGAAGCTTGCGATAAACAGCGTCGCGGAGTTCACCGCGCTCGCCAAGTCGAAGCCCGGTCAAATTCTGTTCGGCTCGGTCGGCCCCGGCAGCCTGCCCGACCTGTGCGGCGAACTCTACGCGCAGCGCGCCGGCGTCAAGCTGGTGCAAGTGCCCTATCCCGGCAGCCCGCAAGTCATCACCGATCTCATCGCCGGCCGCGTCGCCATGAACTTCGCCATCGCCTCGTCGGTGCTCGGGCAGATCGCCGCCGGCCAGGTCAAGCCGCTGGCGATTGCCGCCGACAAGCGATCGGATCTCTTGCCCGACGTGCCCACCATGGCGGAAGCGGGCATGCCCGACTTCGACACGCCGCTGTGGTTCGGGCTCCTTGCGCCCAAAGGCACGCCGCAGCCGATCGTCGACAAGCTCGCCGCCGTCGCGAAAGCCGCGATGCATGCGCCGGACGCCGTCGATGCCCTGCACAAGCAAGGTTTTGTGCCGGAAAACATGGGCCCGGAACAGTACGGCGAGTACATCAAAAGCGAGGTCGCCCGCTGGTCGCAGGTCGCGCAGTCTGCGGGTTTGATCAAAGCGTGAATTGCCTCACGCCGCCGCAGTGACCTTGAAGCGCGGCGCCAGCACGGTTGTCCGCAGCGTCGCCGCCAGCGCCGTCATCTCGTCGCGCGACAGCGGCGCGTAAGGCGGATAAGGCTCGCCGGCCGGAATGCCGATCAGACCCATCGCCGCCTTCATCGCTGGCGCCAGCCCGCGATGCATCCATTTCGACGGGAACAGCGCGAACTGCAGCTGAATGTCCGCGGCGCGCTCGTAGTCCTTGGCGAGGAAGGCGTCGATGACGTGGCGCGCGATCTCGCTCCCCGGCGGCGGCATGGTGGCGCCCGAGCCGCCGAGCTGCAGCGTGGCGAGCAGCATTTGCATGGTCGTGAAGTAACGGGCGTGCCCGGCGCGATCGATTTCGACGATCAGCCGCGACACGCGGGCGAGGTCGCGCGAGGATTCCTTGATCAGTTGCACGTTCGGCAGCTTGGCGAGCGCAATCGTGTCGGGAATCGACACGTCGGCGCCTGGGCCGGGATTGAGATAGAGCGTAATCGGCAGTTTCGTCTCGCGGCCGATGGCTTCGAAATAGGCGATCAAATCGCCCTGCGTCGGCGGCCCAGCAAAGGGCCGCAAAGGCGCGAGGAGCTGCACCGCCGCGGCGCCAAGCCGCTCAGCCTCATGCGCAAGCTCCACCGCGGTCTTGAACGAGGGATGCGAAATACCGACCATGACCGGAATGCGGCCGCCGACGCATTCGATGGTGCGGCGGATCAGCGCCTTGCGCTGTTCGAAGCTGAGATATGTGTATTCCTGCGTCTCGACGCCGGCGGCCACCACCATGGTGGCGCGGCAATCGTCGACAATGTAATCGATCTGGCGCTCGAGCGCTCCCTCATCGACCGTGAGCTCGGCCGTGAACGGCGTCAGCGGCGCGACGATCAAGCCGGGTTGTTTTGCTGACACGTCCATACGGCACTCCTTGCGGCGACTGGCGATGCTACGCGATCAGCATAGCATCTCACCCCATCAGCACCACCGGCTCGCGGCCGATCAGGCGGGCGAGACCGCGCAGCCGGCTGACGATGCGCTCGCCGGCGAGCGCCGCAAATTCGCCGGGCAGGCGCAGCGCCAGGCGGTGCCGCTCGATGGCGAGCGGAGTTTTGGGCAGCACGCCCGGCATCGCCGCGGAGACGACATAAGCAAGCCGAAGCGCGGCACCCAGCACGCGGGCGCGGTCGAGGAGCCGCGTCGAGACAAGTTCGCGCAGCCGCGGCGACAATTCGTCGTCCATGACCAAGCCGACGTGGCGGAAGAACACCGACAGCGCGAGGTAAGCGCGGCCCTGATGATCGATGCCGGAAAAGCCGCCGTGGGCGATGATGTTGAGCGATTGCTCGCCGCGGTAATCGGGATGCGCGCGCCAGCCGATATCGGCAAGGAGGCACGCGGCGTGGCGGAGTCGCCGTTCCTCGGCGGTTTCTTCGAGACCGGACGTGGCGAAGAAACGGTCGGTCCAGCCGAGCAACTCCTCGCCGTGCTGCGGCGAGCGCGAGCGCAGCACGTTGAGACGGCGCGCCGCCTCGATCAGCGCATCCTTCTCCTTGTCTTTTTTCTTCAGCAGCGAATACAGCAAGCCCTCGCGCACGCCGAGCGCCGAAAATACCACCTGCCGCGGCTTGCCGACGCGCAGAATGTATTCGAGCACCAGCGCCGCATAGGGCAACAGCGGCCGCCGTGCATTGTTCACGATCTCGATGTTCGACAGCGTGTCGACGTCGACGCGGTGCAGGAGTCTGGCGAATTCGAGCGCTTCGTCGGCGGGAATGGCGTAGCCGTGCATCACATGGAGCGGATAGCCGGTCTGCCACATGTGCAGCCGCGCCACCGATCGCCAGGTGCCGCCGACGGCGTAGAAATTGCGATCCTCGCAGTCGCGCAACACCGGCAGGCTGCTGAGCGACTTCTTGACGAATTTTTCCGCCTTCTTGACCGACTTCCCCGAAATATCCGCAAGCGCCAATCCGCCGAGCGGGCGGGTGACGCCATGCCGGGCACGGGTGCCGCGCACATCGACGAGTTCGAGCGAGCCGCCGCCGAGATCGCCGACAACGCCGTCGGCGCGATGCACGCCGGAAATCACGCCGAGCGCGGTCAGCTCGGCCTCCTGGCCGCCCGACAGCACGTCGATGTCGGCGCCGATGGTGCGTTGCGCGAGCTTGATGAAAGCCGGGCCGTTTTTGGCGTCGCGGCAGGCGGCGGTGGCAATGGCGAGCGTCCGCCTCACGCCCATGGTCTCGCACAGCGCGCGAAACCGCTTGAGCGTCGCCAGCGCGTGCTGCACCGCGTCGGCGGCCAACAGCCGTGTCGTCTGCACCTCGCGGCCCAGCCCGCACAGCGCTTTTTCGTTGAAAATCTCGGTCGGGCTGCGGGTCAACCCCTCGTAGGCCACCAAGCGCACGGAATTCGAGCCGATGTCGACGACGGCGATCGGCGGACCGTGGTCGAGACGGCCTTGAGCGTCGGTGGCGGCGCGGCTCATCGATCAATTCGGCGCAATATCATGCCGATCATATAAGGCGTCATCCGGCCTAGTGTCCCGATTCCGAAGTTCGCAAAAGTTGTCGGCGCCTCTGGTGCGAACTTCGGAATCAAAAAGGACACTAGCAGATTTATAGTTCTAGTGTGGTTTTGGGATTTGAAGTTCCTATGCGACAGGGCCGCTTAATCTTAGGAACTTCAAATCCACCACACTAGTGGCCGCGGATAAGGAAGGGATGAAAAAACACCACCTCGGGCCCCGGCAAAGGGTGGCGGGCGAAGCCTACGCGATTCGGGGCGATTTTACATTCGCTCAGGGCGATGGCGCAGGCGCGGGACGGAATCCTTTGGCGACTTGCCGCGGCCGGACAGGCTGGGATTGGTCATGAAGTAAGTGGTGCAATTGAAAACTTCCTCGCCCGGCACTGGCGCGATGCGCGAGGACGAGCCGTCGGCGAGGAGCTGCCAGCTCTGCTCATTGTCCTTCAGATCGGCCACCATGATCTGATCGAGCACCTGCTCGTGCACGGTCGGATTAAGGATCGGACAAAGCGCTTCGACGCGGCGGTCGAGATTGCGCGGCATCATGTCGGCAGACGAGATGTAAACCGCGGCTTTCGGGTGCGGCAGGCCGTGTCCGGCGCCGAAACAATAAATGCGGCCGTGTTCGAGGAAGCGGCCGACGATGGATTTGACCCGGATATTGTCGGACAGCCCGGGGACACCGGGCCGCAGGCAGCAAATGCCGCGCACCACCAGATCGATCGACACGCCGGCGCTCGAGGCACGATACAGCGCATCGATGATGTCGGGATCGACCAGGGCATTCATCTTCATCCAGATTGCCGCCGGGCGCCCGGCCTGCGCATGCGCGATCTCTGCCTCGATATGCTCGTGGATGCGGTTACGCAGCGACAGCGGCGACACCGCCATGCGTTCGAGCTCGGCCGGCTCGGCATATCCCGTGATGAAGTTGAAAACCCGCGCCACGTCGCGCGCGATAATGGGATCGCAGGTGAAGAACGACAAGTCGGTATAGATGCGCGCCGTCACCGGATGATAGTTGCCGGTGCCGACATGGACGTAGGAGGCAAGCGACGGTCCCTCGCGGCGCACCACCAGCGACAGCTTGGCATGGGTCTTGAGCTCGAGAAAGCCGAAAACCACTTGCGCGCCGGCGCGTTCGAGGTCACGCGCCCAACGGATATTGGCTTCCTCGTCGAACCGCGCTTTGAGCTCGACGAGCGCGGTGACCGATTTGCCGGCCTCGGCGGCTTCGGCCAGTGCCTTGACGATGGGCGAATCCGCCGAAGTGCGATACAGCGTCTGCTTGATCGCGACGACGTCCGGATCGCGCGCCGCCTGTTGCAGGAAATTCACCACCACGTCGAAAGATTCGAACGGGTGGTGGACGACGAAATCCTTCTGGCGAATGGCGGCGAAACAGTCGCCGCCGTGATCGCGCACGCGTTCGGGAAAGCGCGGCGTGTAGGGTACGAATTCGAGGTCCGGCCGGTGCAGGCTGGCGACCTGGCCCATTTCGTTGAGCGCGAGCACGCCGTCGACGCTGAACACGCTGTCATCGGCGGCGCCGAGCGCCTGCTGCACGAAACGCCGCAGCTCCACCGGCATGGTTGCTTCAATGTCGAGCCGGATCACGATGCCGCGGCGGCGGCGCTTGAGCGCGGTCTCGAACAGCCGCACCAGATCCTCGGCTTCTTCCAAAATCTCGACTTCGGAGTCGCGAATGACGCGGAACGCGCCCACGCCTTTGACCGCATAGCCGGGAAACAATTTGCCGATGAAGAGGCTGGTGACGCCTTCGATGCTGATCAAGCGCACTTCGCCGCCGTCGCCGACCTGCGGCAGCCGCACAAAGCGTTCGACGCGATTAGGCACACGGATCAGCGCATTCATCGCTCTGCCGTCCTTGGCGCGGGCCAACTGCAAGGCGATGGTGAAGCCGAGATTGGGAATGAACGGGAACGGGTGCGCCGGATCGATCGCGAGCGGCGTCAGCAGCGGAAAGACGTGGGCTAGGAAGTAGTCTTCGAGCCAGGCCTTCTCCGCCCTGGTGACATCCTGACCGTCGACCAGAACGATTCCGGCGTCCGCGAGCAAGGTTCGCAGCTCGCGCCACTGCGCCTGCTGATCTTCCACCAGGACGGACACGGCCTCGGCAATGCGCACCAGTTGCTCAGCCGGCGTCAAGCCTTCGGGGCTCATGGTGGTGATGCCCTCGCGCACCTGAGCGCCAAGGCCGGCGACGCGCACCATGAAGAATTCGTCGAGGTTGTTGGCCGAAATCGACAAGAATTTCAGCCGCTCGAGCAGCGGGTTCTTCGGATTGGCCGATTCCTCAAGCACGCGGCGATTGAAATTCAGCCACGACAGTTCGCGGTTGATGAAACGACTGGGGCTGGTAGCGAGATCGGCGTCCGGCTGATGCGCAATGGCTTCCGGCGACCGCAGCGGCTCGTCCAGTCGCCGCACGGTTCCGGATTCTCGTGCAACGGCAGTGGCTTGGCCGCGATCGGCCATGGCAGTTGCGTGCTCCTCAAGCGCTATGTTGGCCACCTTTGGTAATAATCCGATGAATGGAACTTATTGAGATAAGGCGGCGAAGCGGCATTTCGTCAAGTCCAGAGCGGTTCTTTGGCAAACAGTGGCGATGAAAATGAACGAAATGGAGGCGTCGGCCGCGCAGGTGCGGTACCGCTACACCGTGCCGCCAAACAGTTCGGTGGCGAGCGCCCGGCTCGGCGGCCGGCCCTGACGCAAGGCTTCCTGGTCGAGCGCAATGACCGCGGCGCGGGCTGCGGCAAAGGAACGCTCGATATGCGTCGAGATATAGCTCACCACGTTGTCGTCGAGCTGCAACTGGCGGTCGGCGGCAAGCTTGACGATAACGCCGCGCAGCAGCACATCGTCCGGCGCTTGCAGCACGACCACCGGCAGCGCGCGGAGCCGCGACACGACGTCCGGCAACGCGGCCGGCCAAAGCGACGGCGCGCTGCGCGCCGTGAAAAGCAGGAACGCGCCCTCCTCGCGGGCAAGATTGATCAGGTGGAACAGCGCCCGCTCGTCGGTGATCGCGGCCGCATCCTCGATCACCAGCGCGCCGGTCGCGAGCGCGGCGGGAACGTCGATTTCGCCAAGCGTGCGGCCGGAAACGACGCGTGCCCCCGCGGCTGTCGCCCAGATGGTTGCCAGATGTGTCTTGCCGGACCCTTCCGGCCCGACCAGCGCGATGGCATGCGCCGGCCAGTCCGGCCAGGCGTCGATTAACGCCAGTGCGTTCTCATTGGACGACCCCGACAGGAAATCCTCGCGCGCAAAGCTTTCGGCGTGATCGAGCGCGAGCGCCAGCTGCCGCGGGGGAAGGGACGTCGCGCTTACGATGGCCGGCTCCCGGTATAGAGCGGGCTGGCGAGGTAACGCCGCAACGCAAATCGGATCAGCACGCCGGCCGCCGCCGCCAGCGGCACGGCGAGCAAGAGCCCGACGAAGCCGAACAGATAGCTGAAGGCGAACAACGCGAACATCAGCCAGACCGGATGCAAGCCGACGCTGTGCCCGACGAGTTTCGGGGAGAGCACATTGCCTTCGAGGAACTGGCCGACCAGCACGATACCGATAACCATGAGGATGCGGCCCCATTCCGGGAAGAACTGCGCGATGGCAACGCAAAGCGAGACAACGAGCGCGGTCAGTGAGCCGACATAAGGAATGAAACTGATCAGTCCGCAAACTACGCCAATAAGAAAGCCGAAGTTCAAGCCCGCCAGGGTCAACCCGACCGCATAATAGGAGCCTAGGATCAGGCAAACCCCGGATTGACCGTGCACATAGGCTGATATGGAGGCATCGATCTCACGAGCCAGGCTGCGCACCGTTTCACGCTGCTGCAGCGGTATCAATTGATCGACACTGTTTACGATGCGATCCCAGTCGCAGCCCAGATAAAATGCGACAACCGGAGTGATGATCAAAAGCGAAAAGATCGAAATCAGCGCCTGGCCTTTCGCCCACAGCGACGCAAGCACGCCGGTCACATATCCCATCGCCTGATTCATGATGTCGCCAGCAGAGCCGCTGGCGAGATTGTCGCCGACGAGGCGCTTGAGCCAGGGATGGTTCGGGTCGCTCACCAAAGCCTGCAAACGCTGTGCGTAAGCCGGCGAATTGTCGATGAAGGCAGAAAGCTGCCGCATCAGCGGCGGCGTAATCAGGAGAAGCAGCAGCACGAAGGCAAGCACGAAGCCGGCCAGGATAATGAACGAGGCGAGCGTCCGGCTCATGCCGCGCTTGGTCAACCTTCTGTTGAGGGGATCGAGCAGGTAGGCGATTGCCATGCCGAGAACGAACGGCAGTAGAATCGGGCTCAACAGCCACAACAAGCCGACGAACACGGCGAGCGCAGCGCTCCAGAACACGATGTTGCGCTCGATGTGCATTGCGCTCCCTTCAAGCGGCATTCGAAGCAATCAGTGTCCGGCGCCGAACGAGTTCATGTGACGGATCCACTCCGCGAGATAGAAGGCGATCGAAAGCAAGGTCAAGACGACGACCAGGGCCATCGTGAGGTCGGTCGCGATCACGGCGTCGAAACCGAAGGCATGTTCGCCCAGGACCAGCGCGGCAAGCAGGATTTGCGCCACGGTATTGAATTTGGAGACCAAAAGCGGCCGTACCGGCATCGGCCGGCCCACCAGCCAGGCCAGCAGAAAGGCGCCGATGATCATGATGTCGCGGGACACGACGAGAATGACGAGGAAGATCGGCAGCGCGCCGGCAATGCCGAGCGAAACATAGATCGACACGATCATGGCCTTATCGGCCAGCGGATCGAGATATTTGCCGAGCTCGCTCGCCATGTGAAAGTTCTTGGCGAGGAAGCCGTCAACCGCATCGCTGATCCCGGCCGCCAGGAACAGGATAAAGGCAATGCGCATCTCTCCCGACGTGATCACCCAGACCACCACCGGCACCAGCAGAATCCGCCCCAGCGTAATGAGATTTGGAATACTCAAACCGCGCCCCGGCGCACCATCGTCGAACGGCGCAATATAGCGGCGTGCGTGCGCTTGCACACCCGTCGATTCCGACGTAGGAGGCGCGGTCAGTGCCCTCCCCGGCGGGAAGGCTCGGTTGTCCGACTTGGTGGCATTCGTGGATGAGGCACGCTACGCGGCCGCAGGCGTCGATATCGATGCCGGCAACCGCATGGTGGAATTGATCAAGCCGTTGGTGCGCGCCACGGCGCGCGCGGGGGCTGGCGCTGAAATCGGCGGCTTCGGCGGGCTGTTCGATCTCAAGGCTGCCGGTTTCGTCGACCCCATATTGGTCGCCGCGACCGACGGCGTCGGCACCAAAGTCAAAATCGCCGTCGAAACCTCGCGCCACGACAGCATCGGCATCGACCTCGTCGCCATGTCGGTCAACGACCTCGTCGTGCAAGGCGCCGAGCCATTGTTTTTCCTGGATTATTTCGCTTGCGGCAAGCTCGATCCGCAGATCGGCGCGACGGTGGTGAAGGGCGTGGCGGCGGCATGCCGGGAAGCCGGCTGCGCGCTTATCGGCGGCGAGACTGCGGAAATGCCCGGCGTCTATGCCGGCAACGATTACGACCTTGCCGGCTTTGCCGTCGGCGCCGTGGCACGTAACGACGTGCTGCCGCGCGCCGACATCGTGCCCGGCGACGTCGTGATTGGCCTTGCCTCGACGGGTGTGCATTCCAACGGTTATTCGCTGGTCCGCCGTGTCGCCGCCGATGCTGGATTGAGCTGGCACAGTCCGGCGCCGTTCGACCGCTCCCGCAGCCTGGGTGAAGCGCTGCTGACGCCGACGCGGCTTTATGTGCGGTCCTGCCTCGCCGCCATCCGCACGACGAAAGCGGTCAAGGCGCTGGCGCACATCACCGGCGGCGGATTTACCGAAAACATTCCGCGCGTGCTGCCGCCGGGACTCGCGGTTTCCCTCGACCTTGCGCGAGTTCCGGTCTTGCCGGTGTTCAAGTGGCTCGCCAATGCCGGAAGTGTCGCCGAGGCCGAGATGCTGCGCACGTTCAATTGCGGCATCGGCATGATTGCCGTGCTCGATGTGAGCGAAGCCGACTCAGCGAGCGCGCTCTTTTTGGAGAATGGCGAGTCCGTCCTGCGGCTCGGCGAAATAGTCGAAGACGGCGGTGAGCCGCGGGTCCATTTTCGCGGGCGGCTCGACCTTGCCGGGTGAAGGGATGGGCGAAAACCCTGTCGCCAACAATCGCGCTGCAAAGAAGCGCGTTGCAGTCCTCATTTCCGGCCGCGGCTCGAACATGACGGCCCTGATCGAAGCCGCGAAGGCCCCGGATTATCCGGCCGCGATCGTTCTCGTCGTTTCCAACCGTCCGGAGGCGGCCGGCCTAATTCGCGCGCGAGAGGCCGAAGTCGCAACCGCGACCGTCGATCACCG
>JASHOX010000243.1 GCA_030038415.1 Xanthobacteraceae bacterium | reverse complement strand
CCGAATGAGAAAGCCGCCGCGAAGCGCGTAGATCGCAGAACGAAGCAGGACAGGCAGGCGCTCAAACATTCCGGATGCCCAGGGCCGTCTCAAAGGACATTTAGGGTCTCACCCGGTCGAGACAAATTCAACCAAAACCGGTCGCTAGCCCCCAACTGCGATGATGCACTTCCCTAGTTCGACATTTCGGAGGAATTTCCTACGGCGTAATGGCCGCTTTGGGTCCATCAGCGGAAGCTACGCCCTTGCGGGATTGTGCCGGGTTCACCTTCAAAAACGGACATGAGGCTCGGAGCCGTTTCAAGTTCGCCTATTGCGCCTTGACCCCGGCCGCGCGGATCACGCCGCCCCATCTTTGGCGTTCGTCGCGGAGAAAATCGGCGAACTCGCTCGGCGTGCCGGCGGCCACGGTGAGGCTCATGTCGTCGAAGCGCTTCGTCACGTCCGGTTCGTGGATTGCCTCGGCGACGGCTGACGACAGCTTGCCGGCGATCTGCGGCGGCGTCGCCGCCGGCGCGACCATGCCGAACCAGGTCGACGCCTGGTATCCCGGCAGCACTTCGGCCACCGCCGGGACATCGGGCAGGGACGGATTGCGCTTTGCGCCGCCGACGGCGAGCGCACGCAGCTTTCCTGCTTTGATCTGACTAAGCACCGTCGAGAGCTCGATGAACATCATGTCGATGCGGCCGCCGAGAAGGTCGGTGAGCGCCGGTGCGCTGCCCTTGTACGGGACGTGCACGATCTTTATCCCGGCCATCGCATTGAACAGCTCGCCGGCAAGATGGCCTGAGGTGCCATAACCCTGCGAAGCAAAATTCAGCTGATTCGGATGCGCTTTGGCAAACGCGATCAGCTGATGGACGCCGGTCGCCTCCACCTTGGGGCTCACCGCCAGCACCAGCGGCACGGTGGCCACCAGCGAGATCGGGACGAAGCTGTCCGGATCGTAGTCGAGTTCTTTGTAAAGCGCCTCGTTGACGACCAGCGGCGCCGGATAGGAGAAGAGGAGTGTGTATCCATCCGGCGCGGCTTTGGCGGCCGCTTCGGCGCCGATATTGCCGCCGGCGCCGGGGCGGTTGTCGACGATCACGGGCTGGCCCCATTTCGCTTGCAGCTTCTGGGCTACGATGCGAACGAGCGTGTCTGTCGTGGCACCCGGCGGCGACGGCACGATGATCCTGATCGCTCGCGCAGGATAGGTTTGCGCCTGGCTGCAAACCGGAATGCCCAGTCCGATCGCCGCCGCCAGCAAAAATCGCACGATCGTTTTCATAGGCGTCGTCCTCCGGCTTTCGATTTTTATGCGCGCCTCGGATCGGCTGTCGCCGTCCGGCGCCGATCAAGGTTATCGTTGGCGGAGCAATTGTCCACCGCGCTACGCGCGAAAAAACATCACCCCTCCGTCAGCCCCAGGCCAATCAACCGGTCGAGCGTTACGTGATCGGCGAGAAGCGCCGCCGAGGGGCCGCGATGCACGATCTGGCCGCGTTCGAGGACGAGCACGGCTTCCGTCAGCGGCAGCGCGATTTCAACATGCTGCTCGACCAGAACGAAGGCGCATGTGCCTTCTCTGGTCATGCGGGCGATCGCGGCCGCAAGCTCGTCGACGACGATCGGCGCCAAGCCCTCGAGCGGCTCGTCGAGCAACAACAGCGCCGGATTGGTCATCAGCGCGCGCGCGATCGCCAGCATCTGTTGCTCGCCGCCGGAAAGCTGATTGCCGAAATTGCGCCGGCGCTCGGCAAGGCGGGGAAACAGATCGTACACCGCGGGCAAATCCCAGCGCCCGGCGCGCGCCGCGACGGTGAGGTTCTCCACCACCGTCAGCGATGGAAAAATCTCGCGTTCCTGCGCCACCCAGCCGATGCCAGCGAGCGCGCGGCGATGCGGCGACAGCGCGGTGATGTCCTCGCCGCGCCAGAGGATGCGGCCGCGACCGACCTGGGTATAGCCCATGATGGTGAGAAGGAGCGTCGACTTGCCGACGCCGTTCCGTCCCAGCACTGCAAGCCCGCCACGTTCGGGGAGCTCGAACGATACGCCGTCGAGCACCACCGCGGGGCCATAGCCGGCACGGACGTCGTTGAGCGACAACAGCGGCTCGGTCACGGCGCGAGCCCCGACAGGCTTCGCTGCCAGGCGCCGTCATCCCGCGCCTTGCCAAGATAGACCGCGCGCACCCGTGGATCGGAGGCAATCTCGGCCGGCGTGCCTTCGATGAGCACGCGGCCGCCGACCATGACAATGACGCGCGAGGCGAAGCGAAACACGAGATCCATGTCGTGCTCGATGAACAGGACGGTGATGTCGCGCGACAAGCCGGCGATGGCGGCGAACAAATCCTTGCTTTCCTCGCGCGGCACCCCGGCCGCCGGCTCGTCGAGCAGCAGCACTTTGGGCCTGGTCGCCAACGCCAGCGCGATTTCGAGGAGCCGCTGCTGGCCGTAGGGCAGCTCGCGGGTGACGCGGTGAGCGGCCCGTGCCAGCGTCAAGCCATCGAGAATCTCGTAAGCCTCGTCAATCTCATGGCTGTAGGCCGGCAGCTGCCGCCACCAGGTTTGCGCCACGCGGCGGCGCTCGCACACTACCAGCGTCACCGATTCCAGCACGGTGAGATGCGGAAACAGCGAATTGATCTGATAGGTGCGCACGAGTCCGCGCCGCACCCGCTCGTCCGGCGGCAGCGCGGTAATTTCGTCTTCGCCGAGGTAAATCGCGCCGGCGTCGGGCCGCAGCATGCCGGTCATCAGATTGATCAGCGTGGTCTTGCCGGCGCCGTTGGG
>JASHOX010000242.1 GCA_030038415.1 Xanthobacteraceae bacterium | reverse complement strand
GGTAGTGGACGCCGTCCTCCTGCTTGTAGGCGGGGTCGTGCTCTTCATCCACCACGATCAGGCCGAGATCGGCATAGGGCAGGAACAGCGCCGAGCGCGCGCCGACGACGACCGAGACTTCGCCCTTGGCGACGGCCGCCCAGGTGCGCGCCCGCTTGCGCGGCGACAATTCCGAATGCCATTCCGCCGGGCGGGTGCCGAAGCGCGCGGCGAAACGGTCGAGGAATTGCGCGGTGAGCGCGATCTCCGGCATCAAGATGAGGCTCTGCCGGCCTTTGCGAATCGTATCGGCGACCGCCTCGAAATAGACCTCGGTCTTGCCCGAGCCGGTGACGCCGTCGAGCAGCGTCACCGCATAGCCGCCCATGGCGACGGTCGCCTTGAGCGCCCCGGCGGCGGCTTGCTGAGCGGGGGTGAATTCGCTTTGGGTGAAAACCGGGTCGGGTCGTTCCGCGACCGGCTCGGGCGGCAGCACGACGGTTTGCAGCGCGCCGTCGTCGATTAAGCCGTCGATGACGCCGGCAGACACGCCCGCCTCGCGTGCTGCCTCGCTCTTGGCCCGCACCATGCCGTCGGCGAGAAGCTCGAGCACGCGCGCCCGCGCTGAAGTCATGCGCTGCGGCGCCGCGCCGGCCAGTTTGACGCCGACACGCTCGCGCTCCGGGCCGAGATGCTCGCCCATGCGCAGGCACATGCGCAGCACCATGCCGCGCGAGGTCACGGTGTAATTCGCCACCCAATCGACGAAGCTACGCAGCTCGGGGCGAAGCGGCGGCACGTCGAGCTTTTCCTCGACGTCTTTGAGCCGGTTGTCGAGCCGCGGATTTGGCTTCGGGTTCTCGGCCCACACCACCGCGGTGGTCTCCCGCGCGCCGAGCGGCACCGAGACGAGGTCGCCTGGCGCGAGCGCAAGCTTGTCCGGCACCCGGTAGGAATACGGGTGATCCAGCGCGACCGGGACCAGCACATCGACGACGCGTTTAGCCATAAGGCGATTCTCTGCCGATTCCAGGCAGTTTAGGAAGGGGAAAGGGCAAAGTGCTATTGCGTGTATGCGTATCCCGGGCGCAGCGCAGCACGTAGTGGTGCGCTGCAAACTCGGGACCGTTAAGAACGCCGGGTCTGGTACGATCCCGGGTCAGCGGTGCACCGCATCCGGGAAACGAAAGCGATGATGCCAAATCAGAAACCACTCGAATACGTCGCCCCCAAAGTCGCGGCCGAGATCGAGGCCTGGCTCCATTATCTCGGCGCCGAGCGGCGGATGTCGCCGAAGACGCTCGAAGCCTATCGCCGCGACGTGCTGCAATTCCTTGGCTTCCTCGCCGGGCATCTGGGCGGCGCGCCGTCGCTGAAGGAATTGGCAGCGCTGACGCCGGCCGACGTGCGGGCCTTTCTGGCGGCGCGGCGCGCCGACGCCATCGGCAGCCGCTCGCTGATGCGCAGCCTCGCTGGTTTGCGCGCCTTCGCGCGTTTTCTGGAGAAGAACGGCAAAGGCAAGATCGGCGCGCTCGCCGCGGTGCGCACGCCGAAAATCGGCAAGACGCTGCCGCGGCCGCTCGCCGCCGACGCCGCCAAAGGCATGGCCGATCCCGATAGCGCCGCGGGCGACGGGCGCGAACCGTGGATTCACGCCCGCGACGCCGCGGTGCTCGGTTTGCTCTACGGCTGCGGTTTGCGCATTTCCGAAGCGCTGGGACTAAAGCGCGCCGATTTCGGCGCGCGTGACGTACTCACCGTGATCGGCAAGGGGCGCAAACAGCGCATGGTGCCGTTGCTCCCACAGGTGCAAAAGCTGATGGCCGATTACATCGCGCTCTGCCCGTTCGACTTGCCCGAGGCCGGTCCATTGTTCGTCGGCGCCAAAGGCCGGCCGCTGTCGCCACGGCTCATTCAGCTCGCAATGGCGCGGCTGCGCGGCGCGCTGGGCCTGCCCGAGACGGCGACGCCACATGCGCTGCGCCATTCCTTCGCCACGCATCTGCTTGCCCGCGGCGGCGACCTGCGCTCGATCCAGGAACTGCTCGGCCATGCCTCGCTGTCGACCACGCAGATCTACACCGCCGTCGACGCCGAGCGGCTGATCCAAGCCTACCGCGCCGCCCATCCGCGGGCTTAGCGTTCGTCGCTTGCGCTCCTCGCAATGACGGGCAAGATGGCTCCTTCCGAAAAAAGGGGCCATCATGTCGGAAATCTCGGAAGCCATCGAAAAGGCGGAAGAAGGCGAGCACGCCGAATTCTTCAACAAGCGCATCGCGCTGGTCATCGCGATCCTGGCGCTGTTCCTGTCGTTCTCGGAAACACTCGGCAAGGGCGCGCAGAACGAGGCCAATACCAAGAATATCGAGGCCTCCGATCTCTGGGCCTTCTACCAGGCCAAGGATATTCGCCGGACTTTGGTCGCCGCGGTTGCGGACCAGACCAGCCTGCTGGCGGCCGGCTTGACCGATCCCGCTGCCAAGATGGCAATCGACAAGCAGGTCGAGACTTGGCGTCAGGCCGCCGAACACTACGAATCGGACCCGAAGGCCGGCAACGGCCGCAAGGAATTGGAAGAGAAGGCCAAAGACGCAGAACACGAGCGCGACCTGTCGCTGGCGAAATACCATCACTACGAGCTTGCGTCGGCCGCATTCCAGGTCGGTATCGTGCTCGCCTCGGCCGCCGTGATCACCGGCATGGTCTCGCTCGTTTGGTTCGGCGGGATGCTCGGCGCCGTGGGTATCGTGCTCACCTTGCTTGGTCTCTACGCCCCACACGCAGTGCCGTTCATCGCGAGCTTGTAAAAACGTCACATATTGATCGCGCGCTTGTCGACCGCGAGCGCCGCTTCTTTGACCGCTTCGGCCAGCGTCGGGTGGGCGTGACAGGTGCGGGCGATGTCTTCGGCCGAGGCGCCGAATTCCATGGCGATGGCAGCTTCCGCGATCATGGTTTCGGCGTCTGGCCCGAGAATATGCACACCGAGAACGCGATCGGTCTTGGCGTCGGCGAGAATTTTGACAAAGCCTTCGGTCGCCAGATTGGCACGGGCACGGGCGTTGGCGCTGAACGGAAATTTGCCGACGTTATAGGCGATGCCCGCGGCTTTCAGCTCTTGCTCGGTCTTGCCGACCGCGGCGATTTCCGGGCTGGTATAGACGACGTTCGGAATGACGTCGTAGTTCACGTGACCGGCCTGCCCGGCGATGATTTCGGCTGCAGCGACGCCCTCCTCCTCGCCCTTATGAGCGAGCATCGGCCCGGCGATGACATCGCCGATGGCGTAGATGCCGTCGACATTGGTTTTGTAATGCGGATCGACGACGACCCGGCCGCGATTGTCTTTCTTGACGCCGAGCGCTTCGAGGCCGAGGCCTTCGGTGTAGGGTACGCGCCCAATGGCAACGAGCACCACCTCGGCTTCGAGCGTCTCCGGTGCGCCGCCCGCAGCCGGTTCGACCTTCACCTTGAGCGTCTTGCCCGTCGCGTCGACGGCAGCGACCTTCGACGACAGCTTGAACGTGAGCCCCTGCTTTTGCAGCATGCGGTGGAACTGGTTCGCGATTTCGCTGTCGATGCCCGGCAAAATGTGATCCAGGAATTCAACGATCATCACTTCGGCGCCGAGGCGGCGCCACACCGAGCCAAGCTCAAGTCCAATAATGCCGGCGCCGACGATCAGAAGCCGCTTCGGCACCGCCGGCAATTGCAGGGCGCCGGTCGACGACACGATCCGCTTCTCGTCGATATCGATACCGTTTAATCGCGCGACGTCCGAGCCGGTGGCAATGACGATGGCTTTGGTTTCGAGTACCTGCGCCTTGCCGTCGGCGCCCTTCACTTCCACCTTGCCCGGCGCGGCGATGCGGCCGAGCCCTTGGAAAGTCTCGATCTTGTTCTTCTTGAACAAGAACGCGACGCCTTTGACGTTGGCGTCGACATTTTGCAACCGATATTTGTGCAGCGCCGGCAGATCGATAGCCGGCTTGCCGACTTTGATGCCCATTTTGCCAAAGCTGTCCGCGGCCTCTTCGTAAAGCTCCGAGGCGTGCAGCATCGCCTTCGATGGAATGCAGCCGACATTGAGGCAGGTGCCGCCGAAGGTCGCGTTCTTTTCCACAACCGCGGTTTTCAGCCCAAGCTGGGCCGCGCGGATGGCGCAAACGTAGCCGCCAGGACCGCTGCCGATGACGATGAGGTCATACGCCATGACTTACAGATCCAGCACCAGCCGGGACGGCTCTTCCAGCAATTCCCTCACCCGCACCAAAAACGTCACCGCTTCGCGGCCGTCGACGATGCGGTGGTCGTAGCTCAACGCCAGATACATCATCGGCCGCGCCTCGACCTTGCCGCCGACCACCATCGGCCGGTCCTGGATCTTATGCATGCCGAGGATGCCGGATTGCGGCGCGTTGAGAATCGGCGTCGACATCAGCGAGCCGTAGATGCCGCCATTGGTGACCGAGAAGGTGCCGCCCTGCATTTCCTCGATCTTGAGCGTGCCGTCGCGGGCGCGGCGGCCGAAATCGGCGATGGTCTTTTCGATTTCGGCGAGCGATTTCTGGTCGCAATCGCGCACCACCGGCACCACCAGGCCGCGCTCGGTGCCGACCGCGATGCCGATGTGGTAGTAGTTCTTGTAGATGATATCGGTGCCGTCGATCTCGGCGTTCACCGCGGGGATATCTTTGAGCGCCTGCACGCAGGCCTTCACGAAGAAACCCATGAAGCCGAGCTTAACGCCGTGCTTCTTCTCGAATAGATCGCGATATTGCGCGCGCAGCGCCATCACGTGGCCCATGTCGACCTCGTTGAAGGTCGTCAGCATGGCGGCGGTGTTCTGCGCCTCCTTCAGCCGCCGCGCGATGGTCTGGCGCAGCCGCGTCATACGCACGCGCTCCTCGCGCGCGGCATCGTCGGCCGGCGTCGGCGCGCGCACTTGCACGGCGGCGGCGGTCGCCGCCACCGGTGTCGGTTGCGCCGCGGCGCGTTCGATCGCGGCCAGCATGTCGCCTTTGGTGACCCGGCCGTCCTTGCCGGTGCCGGGCACCGCGGCTGCATCAAGCCCGGATTCGGCGGAGAGTTTTCGCACCGATGGCGCAAGCGGTAGATCCGAAGCGCCTGCAGCCGGCTTGGCGGCGGCAGCAGGAGCGGCAGCGGATTTCGCTGCGGGCGGTTGCGCTATGGCCGGTTTTGCCGCCAACGGCGCCGCAGTTGCGGCTTTGGCGGCACCGGCACCGTCTTTGATCTGACCGAGCACGGCGCCGACCGCGACGGTCTCGCCATCCTTGGCGGCGATCTCGCTGAGCACGCCGGCGGCCGGCGCCGGCACTTCGATCGTCACCTTGTCGGTCTCAAGCTCGACCAGCGGCTCGTCGACCGCGACCGCGTCACCCGGATGCTTGAACCATTTGCCGATGGTCGCCTCGGTTACCGATTCCCCAAGCGTCGGCACGCGTATCTCGGTCATGGTTTCAATTCCTTATTCGCCCTGGCTGGACGACGGAGGACACAGGACGGATACGAAAAGGCCCCGATCTTTCGTCCGTCGTCTGCCGTCCGTCCTCCGCTAGGCCAGCGCCTCGTCCAAGAAATGCTTGAGCTGCGCGAGATGCAGCGACATCTGCCCGACCGCGGTCGATGCCGCAGCCGGCCGCCCGGCATAGCGGGCGCGCCGATGCTTGGCGCCGATCTGGTTGAGCACCCATTCCAGGAAAATATCGACGAACACCCAGCCGCCCATGTTGCGCGGCTCTTCCTGGCACCACACGATCTCCGCCAGTTTGAACCGCGACAATTCGGTCATCAGCGCCTTGGTCGGAAACGGATAGAGCTGCTCGATGCGCAGGAGATAGATGTCGTCGATGCCGCGCTTCTCGCGCTCCTCGTAAAGATCGTAATAGACCTTGCCCGAACAGACCACGACACGGCGGATCTTATCGTCGCCGACGAGTTTGATCTTCTCGCCCGGCAGCATTTGCGCGTCGTCCCACAACAGCCGGTGGAACGAGGTATCCGGCCCCATCTCGTCGAGCCGCGACACCGCGCGCTTGTGGCGAAGGAGCGATTTCGGCGTCATCAGGATCAGCGGCTTGCGGAAGTCGCGATTGAGCTGCCGGCGCAGTATGTGAAAATAGTTCGCTGGCGTGGTGCAGTTGGCCACCTGCATATTGTCCTCTGCGCACATCGACAGAAACCGCTCCAGCCGCGCCGAGGAATGCTCCGGTCCCTGCCCTTCGTAGCCATGCGGCAACAGGCAGACCAGACCCGACATGCGCAGCCATTTGCGTTCGCCGGACGAAATGAACTGGTCGAAGATGACCTGTGCACCGTTGGCGAAGTCGCCGAACTGGGCCTCCCACAGCGTCAGCGCATTGGGCTCGGCCAGCGAATAGCCATATTCGAAGCCGAGCACGGCCTCTTCCGACAGCATCGAGTTGATGACTTCGAAGCGGGCCTGGCCATCGGCGAGATTGTTAAACGGCGTGTAGCGGTTCTCGGTCTCCTGGTCGATCAGCACCGAATGACGCTGCGAGAAGGTGCCGCGCTCGGAATCCTGACCGGACAGCCGCACCTTGTGGCCGTCGAGAAGGAGCGAGCAGAACGCCAGCGCCTCGGCGGTCGCCCAGTCGATGCCAGTCCCGGTCTCGATCGCTTTACGCCGGCTGTCGATAAAGCGGTTGAGCGTGCGATGAAGATGAAAGCCCGCCGGCACGGTGGTGATCTTCTGGCCGATCTCCTTCAACTTGACGAGATCGACGCCGGTGTGGCCGCGGCGCGGGTCATCGGCGCTCTCGGCGGTCTTGAAGCCGGACCAGCGGCCGTCGAGCCAATCGGCCTTGTTGGCGCGGTAGCCTTGCGCGGCTTCGAGTTCGGCGTCGAGCCGGGCGCGCCAATCCGCGATCATCTTTTCGACTTCGCCCGCGCCGACGACGCCCTCGGCGGCGAGCTTCTTGCCGTAGATTTCAAGCGTGGTCGGATGCGCGGCGATCGCCTTGTACATCAAGGGCTGCGTGAACGATGGCTCGTCGCCCTCGTTATGGCCGTGGCGGCGGTAGCAGAACATGTCGATGACGACCGGCTTCTGGAATTTTTGCCGGAATTCGGTCGCGATCTTGGCGGCGAATACAACGGCTTCGGGATCGTCGCCGTTGACGTGAAAAATCGGTGCCTCGATCATTTTGGCGACGTCGGATGGGTACGGCGACGATCGTGAGTAACGCGGATTAGTGGTGAACCCG
This sequence comes from Xanthobacteraceae bacterium, assembly GCA_030038415.1. Taxonomy (GTDB): domain Bacteria; phylum Pseudomonadota; class Alphaproteobacteria; order Rhizobiales; family Xanthobacteraceae; genus BOG-931. The sequence goes on along the minus strand of JASHOX010000242.1, from coordinate 5,629 downwards.
ATCTGATTGTTGACGATGAAATGTACCGAGCCTCCAGTGCGGTGGCCGCGCAGACCCGACAACCCGAAACATTCGGCGACCACGCCCTGCCCGGCAAACGACGCATCGCCGTGGATGAGCAGCGGCATCACCATGGTGCGGTCTTCCGATGTGGCGCCGTGCTGGTCCTGCTTGGCGCGTACCTTACCGAGAACCACCGGATCGACGATTTCGAGATGCGACGGGTTGGCGGTGAGCGACAGATGCACCGTGTTGTGGTCGAATTCGCGGTCCGACGAAGCGCCGAGGTGATATTTCACGTCGCCCGAGCCTTCGACCGCGTCCGGCGTCGATGAGCCGCCCTTGAATTCGTGGAAGATGGCGCGGTGCGGCTTGCTCATGACTTGGGCCAGCACGTTGAGCCGGCCGCGATGCGGCATGCCGATGACGATCTCGCGCACGCCGAGCGCGCCGCCGCGCTTGATGATCTGCTCCAGTGCCGGGATCATCGATTCGCCGCCGTCGAGACCGAAGCGTTTGGTGCCGGTGAATTTCAGGTCGCAGAATTTTTCAAAACCCTCGGCTTCGACCAGCTTGTTGAGGATGGCGCGCTTGCCTTCGCGGGTGAAACTGATCTCCTTGTCCGGGCCCTCGATGCGCTCCTGGATCCAGCCTTTCTGCGCGCCGTTGGAGATGTGCAGAAATTCGACGCCGAGCGTTTGGCAATAAGTGCGGCGCAGGATACCGACGATCTGGCGCACTGTGCCGAATTCCAGTCCCAGTACCTTGTCGAGGAATATTGGGCGGTCGAGATCGGCGTCGCTAAAGCCGTAGGTGCGCGGATCGAGCTCTTCCTCGTTCTTCGGCGCTTCGAGGCCGAGCGGATCGAGGTTGGCGTGAAAGTGACCGCGGGCGCGATAGGCGCGAATGAGCATCAGCGCGCGGATCGAGTCGCGGGTGGCGCGTTCGACATCGGCTGAGGACAATTCGACGCCTCGGGCCTGCGCCTGCGCCTTGACCTTGCCGCCGAGCCCCTGGCCCGCTTCCAGCCAACCGCCATCGAGCGCAGCAATGAGATCGTTGCGCGGCAGTGGCGGCCAGTCCGGCCGTGCCCAGGACGGCCCTTGCGCGTTCTTTTCGACGTCGCGGGCGTCGTCCTTCAAGCTCTGGAAAAACGCCTGCCATTCCGCATCGACGGATTTCGGATCGGTCTCGTAGCGCGCGTAAAGGTCGTCGATATAGGCGGCATTGCCGCCATAGAGAAACGAAGTGAGTGCGAAAGCGGCGTTCGCGTCCTGGCGAGACATGGGGCGGTCCTTGGCAAGTTCCGAGCTAGGGAACGGTAAGCGTGGCGCAATACGTAGAAACCGATCGCGCATGAAGAAGACGCGAATCGGTCCCGGCCCGGCGCTGGGAAGCTCTGTTTACCCTATTTAATGGCTCGATGCGGCAGGCAAAAGACGTAAAAAGTGAATCAGGACTTCAATATTTCCGCAAGCGTATGCCCGAGCCGCGCCGGCGATGGCGAGACCTTGATGCCGGCCGCTTCCATGGCGGCGATCTTGGATTCCGCGCCGCCCTTGCCGCCGGCGATGATGGCGCCGGCATGTCCCATGCGCCGTCCCGGCGGAGCCGTGCGTCCGGCGATGAACCCGACCATCGGCTTTTTGCGGCCGCGCTTGGCTTCATCCTTGATGAATTGCGCGGCACCCTCTTCCGAGGAGCCGCCGATCTCGCCGATCATGACCAAAGCTTCGGTCGCCTTGTCAGCCAAGAACATTTCCAGCACTTCGATGAAATCGGTGCCCTTGACCGGGTCGCCGCCGATGCCAACCGCGGTGGTCTGGCCGAGACCCTCCTGCGTGGTCTGGAATACCGCCTCGTAAGTCAGAGTGCCGGAGCGCGACACGATGCCGACCTTGCCGCGCTTGAAGATATTGCCGGGCATGATGCCGATCTTGCATTCGCCTGCGGTCATGACGCCCGGGCAGTTCGGCCCGATCAGGCGCGACTTCGAGCCGCATAGCGAGCGCTTCACTTTCACCATGTGGCTCACCGGAATGCCTTCGGTGATGCAGACGATAAGCGGGATCTCCGCGTCGATCGCTTCGGCGATGGCGTCGGCGGCGCCGGGCGGCGGCACATAGATGACGCTGGCATCGGCGCCGGTTTTTTCTTTCGCTTCGGCGACGGTGTCGAACACGGGCAGGCCGAGATGGGTCGAGCCGCCTTTGCCGGGCGAAACGCCGCCGACCATTTTGGTGCCGTAGGCGAGCGCCTGCTCGGAATGGAACGTGCCATTCTTGCCGGTGAAGCCCTGGCAGATAACCTTGGTGTTCTTGTCGATCAGGATGGACATCTCACACCAGCTTTCTCGGCGCGGCGGTAGCCGCATCGCCCGTATTCGGCGTTCCGGTCGACTCGATCAGCAAGATGTGGACCTCACCTTTGCGGGCGACCGGCCGGTGCTCCACGTTCCTCGGCACGATGAACAGTTCGCCGGGCTGCAAGGTGACAGTTCTATCCCGCAGCTCGATGTCTAGTTCTCCCTTGAGCACCAGGAAGAAATCGTCGGTGTTGTCGTGCTTGTGCCAAATGAACTCGCCGTCGAGCTTGGCGACCATTACGTCGTGACCGTTGTAGGTCGCCACCGTACGCGGCGAAAAGCGATCGGCAAACGTGCCGAGTTTCTGCTGCAGATTGACCGCCGCGCCCATGTCACGCGGCCTCCCTGACTGCCTTGACGATCTTCTGCGCGGCGTCGTCGAGATCGTCGGCCGACGTCACGTTGAGCTTCGAGTCGGCGATGATCTTCTTGCCGAGATCGACATTGGTGCCTTCGAGCCGGACCACCAGCGGCACTTTCAGGCCCACTTCCTTCACCGCGGCGACCACCCCTTCGGCGATGACGTCGCACTTCATGATGCCGCCGAAGATGTTCACCAGAATCCCCTTCACGTTGGGATCCGAGGTGATGATTTTGAATGCCGCCGAGACGCGGTCCTTGGTGGCGCTGCCGCCGACGTCGAGGAAGTTCGCCGGCGCCATGCCGTAGAGCTTGATGATGTCCATGGTCGCCATGGCAAGCCCGGCGCCATTGACCATACAACCGATCGAACCGTCGAGCGCGATATAGTTGAGATCGAATTTCGACGCTTCGATCTCCTTGGCGTCCTCTTCGGTCTCGTCGCGCAATGCCGCGATCTTTGGATGCAGGAACAGCGCGTTGTTGTCGAAGTCGGTTTTGGCGTCGAGGCAGATGAGCTTCTTGCCCTTGGTGACGACGAGCGGATTGATCTCGAGCAGGCTCATGTCGGTGTCGATGAAGGCCCGATAGAGGTTGCTCAGGAGCGGGCTGAGCTGCTTCGCCAGATCGGCATCCAGATGCAGCGCATGGGCGACGGTGCGGACGTGGTGCGGGCAAATTCCGGCAACCGGATCGATCGAAATGGTCACGATTTTATCCGGCGTGCTCTGCGCCACTTCCTCGATGTCCATGCCGCCCTCGGTCGACACCACGACGGCCACCCGCGAGCTCGCGCGGTCGATCAGCATCGACAGATAGAATTCCTTGTCGATCGCCGAGCCTTCTTCGACATAAAGGCGGTGCACCTGTTTGCCGTGCGGCCCGGTCTGGTGCGTGATGAGCGTCGAACCAAGAAGCCGCGCGGCTTCCTTCTTCACGTCATCGATCGATTTGACGACTTTAACGCCGCCGGCTTTGCCGCGGCCGCCGGCATGAATTTGCGCCTTCACCACCCAAACCGGCCCGCCGAGCTCGTTGGCTGCTTTTTCGGCTTCGCCGACGCTGAATGCTGGAATGCCGCGCGGCACCGGCACGCCGTATTCGCGCAACACTGCTTTGGCCTGATATTCGTGGATGTTCATGGAAAGTGGTCCGTCATCCTGAGGTGCGAGTGTGGCGGGCCTCGAAGGATGCCGGCCGAGGCACCGGGGCCGTCGCCCTTCGAGAGCCGCTGCGCGGCCAGCTCAGGGTAACGGGTTACTTCACTTCCCCAGATCGGGGGCGATCTTCTTGCAGGCCTCGACCAGGCTTTGCACCGCTTGCGCCGATTTCTCGAACATCGCGCGCTCGGCGCCATTGAGCTCGATCTCGACGATGCGCTCGACGCCTTTTGCGCCGATCACCGTCGGCACGCCGACATAGAGGTCTTTCACGTCGTATTCGCCGTTAAGATGGGCCGCTACCGGCAGCACGCGTTTCTTGTCGCGCAGATAGCTTTCCGCCATGGCGATCGCCGAAGCCGCCGGCGCGTAGAAGGCGGAGCCGGTCTTGAGCAGGCTCACGATCTCGCCGCCGCCGTTGCGGGTGCGGTCGACGATTTCATCGATCCGAGCCTGCGTGGTCCAGCCCATCTTGACGAGGTCGGGCAGCGGAATGCCGGCGACAGCCGAATAGCGAACCAGCGGCACCATGCTGTCGCCGTGGCCGCCCAGCACGAAGGCGGTAACGTCTTCCACGGAGACGTTGAATTCGTCGGCCAGGAAATAACGAAAGCGCGCCGAATCGAGCACGCCGGCCATGCCGACCACCATGTTTTTCGGCAGGCCGCAGCATTTCTGCAGCGCCCAGACCATGGCGTCGAGCGGATTGGTGATGCAAATGATAAACGCGTTCGGTGCGTATTTCTTGATGCCGGCGCCGACCTGCTCCATCACCTTGAGGTTGATGCCGAGCAGATCGTCACGGCTCATGCCCGGCTTGCGCGGCACGCCGGCGGTGACGATGCAGACCGCAGCGCCCTCGATCGCCTCGTAGGAATTGGTGCCGGCAAAGCGGGCGTCGAAACCCTCGACCGGCGAGGCCTCGACGAGGTCGAGCGCCTTGCCCTGCGGGATACCTTCGGCGACGTCGAACATGACGACATCGCCGAGTTCCTTCAACCCGATGAGAAGCGCCAGCGTGCCGCCGATCTGACCCGAGCCTATCAATGCGATCTTGCTTCGCGCCATCTCACGATTGTCCTTAATTAGTGAAGAACGCCCGGCTGCGGGGTCATTAGCCGTTTCGGATGACGCGTTCAAGTCGGGAGGAGCCCGGACCGCGGCGCGACTGCGCGGCGGTGGAAAGCGCCGCCCGGCATCGTGTTCGTTGCAAGTCGCGGCGGTCAGGTTTCCACGATCCCTGTCGACGCGCCGGTGGTCTTTGCGTACGCCGCGCCGTGTGGCCGCGCCAGATAGCCTTGCGAGCGCATCTCGATCAGGCGCGACGCGGTGCGTTTGAATTCGGCCGCCTCAAAGCCCTCATCGGCGCGATAAAGCGCATCGGGCTCGGCATCCGCCGATGCGACCAGCTTCACGTTGTGGTCGTAGAGCGTATCGATCAGAATGATGAAACGCTTGGCGGCATTACGGTTGTCGTAAGTCATCACCGGCACATGATCGAGGATGATGGTGTGATATTCGTGCGCAATCCGCAGATAGTCGGCGGCGGCGAGCGGCTCCTCGCAAAGATCGGCAAACGAAAACCGCGCGACGCCCACTGCGGCACGTGGAACGCGCACGGTGCGTCCCTTGAGCGCCAGCCCCTGCGGCTGGCCTTTTTGACCGCGGGTCAGCTGGTGCCAGGCCCGATCAAGCGCGGCGTCGGCGGCCGCATCAGCGGGGACATACCAGACGCGTATCCCCG
>JASHOX010000241.1 GCA_030038415.1 Xanthobacteraceae bacterium | reverse complement strand
GCCAATTCGTCGGCACGCAGCCTGGCGCCCGGCGCCAAAAGATTGCTCAGAATCGCTTCGCGCAAGACGGCGTACGCCATTTCCGCGGCAGTACCAGCATTCGTATAGCGAGAAATTAACGACCTTAAATTGCCTGCGGGAACTTCCGGCGCTTGTTTCCTGCGGCCCGGACGTGATGGGGGACGAATCGCCATATTTAGCTTTCTGACTTCCTGTCCGGCATCACAGTGGAATGAGATTTACACTATTACAACGGATGGTCGAGTTCCACAGCGTGTAGTTAGTCAGCCGAGTAACGCGACGAACTGCTGCATACCGGTCAAGGAGTTAAGATGGCTTGCGAGATCAACGATCTCATCACGGCGGGTCTGCGGCCATCTGCGCTGTAACTCACGATGGAATCGGACTGTATGATCCACATGAGTAAAAGGCCGCGATGGGCTACCTTTCGGCGCCGGCACAAAAATTTCATGAGTCGCGCCGGAAATGGTCGTTAGCACGATACGCGCTGGTACCGATTCGGCGGTCGTCACCTTCTCGACCTGCGGATCAACTTTGCATCGAATGCGGCTCTCAACGTCTTTAACAGCAGGGTCGTTCAGGCTGTCCTCGTAGTCGCTGACGCTAAGCGCAAAACCTTCGCCAGCCGTTGGCGCAAGCACCGCGGCGAGTGCTGCACTGTGCGGCAAACTCATCTGCGCCGCCTGGACATCGATTGGCCGAGGGATAGTCAGACGGCCGAGAATGACCGAAGGAATGCCGATATAGAAATCCCTGATATGGGCGGCGGTGACGTGATGTTCGCGACAAAGTGCAACGACGCCCTCGACTGCCGCCTGCACGCATGCGCTGCAGGCGTGGCCTTTCACCGTCACGCCGCTCATGAGGTAGTCGCGGCCAAGTCCATCGGTGATGATTTCGGGTACGAAGGCATCAGCGTAGGCGCGGGCGAATCCATCCGAGCCCTCGAGGATATCGGTTGGCCCGGAAAAACCTTGGGCCGCCAGAAGCGCTGCGGCAACGCCATTCTCGGCGGCACGCGCGGCGTGAATGCGCTTCACCGTGGAGCCCGACTTATAGAACTGCGTCAGCCCGCCAGAGAACGACGCCACGAGACCGATGCTTTCGGCGATACGCCGCTCGGATTCTCGCTCTCCGGCAAAGAGCAGGCGTGACGCGGCGACGGCCGCGCCAAAACCGCCGCACGTTGCCGTGCTCTGAAAGCCGCGGAGAAAATGCGTCGGTTGAATCGAAAGGCCAATGCGGATCATAGATTCGTAGCCGGCCGCTACCGCGGCGAGAAATTCACTGCCGCTCGCATCGGCGCATACCCCGAGCGCCGCAGAAAAGACGATTGCGCCGGGATGCAACATGGAGCCGACATGGGTATCGTCGGCATCGATGCTTCCGGCATACACGGTGTTGAGGAAGCTCGCGCTCACCGGATCGAGAGTTCCGCCGCCAAACAGGACCGACGCAGGACCTTGACGCTTGAGCGAAGTCAAATAATCGCGCGACCAGCCGCTCCACGGCATGTCAGCGCCGATCGAGGCGACACGGAGATAATCGAGAAAGAGATCTCCGAGCATGCCAGCGATGGCGTCCGGCAGATCGACGCCGCGCAATTGCGCGGCGAAGTCCGCTAGTGCCCTCGTCACGCTCGCCGGCTGCGCTCCCGCCCGGCTTGAGCTGCTCATGGCCCCCGCTCGATGATTTTGCTGACGGCAAGGCTTTGCGCACCTGCCGTCGGGCACCACATCGATTTGCCGCCAGCACCACCGGCGACAATCACGAGCAAATCCTTGGGCTCATTGACAATCGGAACCAGCGCATTGGGGTCGTTCTTGTTCACCCATTTGGGGAAAAACGGCCCTTTCGATTTGCCGTGATCCTTGGCGATGCCCCACGGCTTTCGCGCCATCTGGAACAGCGCCATCTGAATATCTTTCTTGTGCCATCCAGCCGCGGCGATGTGCTGCGCGTGCTCGGGACCGAGCACGACCACGGGATTGCCCTGCGAATAAAGATTATTGCCGCCGAAGGTCGCCATGGTATCAGCGAAGGTTCGCATAATCTCGAATGGGTCGGTCTGCACGTTCTCGGTCATGCTGTGCGGCGCTTCGGCATTGATGACCGTGACGACACTGTCCTCCGGCTTGAAGCCACGCTCGACGTGTAACGGCTCCCATGGATTGGCGGCCTGATGCTCGGCGATGCAGTAGGTGTATTTACCGGGATGGGCGTGCTGGCAGAAATCGGTCTGCGCGGGCACGGCGCCCCCGATATTGGCGACGGTGAAACGCAGCGCGCGCCCGATCGTCGCGTTGGCGCGCCAGCCCGGGCCGAACACGCCATTGCCGTAGTTGAGGCCGATGTCCTTGATGATCGGTCCGTTGACGATGAGGAGCGGTGCCCCGGCGTGCGTTGTCGTCTGCCGGTGCGCCAGGCCGTACTGCTTTTCTAGCACCGCTTCCAGCGCCGCGACCACAACCGGCAGATAGGCGGGGATGCAGCCGGCCATCACCGCATTGGTCGCGATGGCGCGCAACGTCGCCACTCCCATGGCCGGCGGCACCACGCCGACGATGGCGTCGGGATCGCGCCAGCTCATGCCGGTCAGCATCAGATCGACGCGATCCGGCGTCGGCGGAATGATTGGCAGCCCGTCGGTGAAACCTTGCTCGTAGAAATAGTCGTTCACGGCCTCAAGCGAGCTCGGCAGATCCTTGGTGTCGTTCGTTGGAGATTTGGTGCGGTCCAACATTGCTTTTTCCCTATTCCCGGTGACAACGTGGGGGCTTTGCGGCTCAGGTTCGAGGAACCGCGTGTTCCGGCAGCGGGAAAGTCTTCGCGGCATATTCGGCGTTGATGCTATCCGCCCGGGTGGTGAGAAGCCGCACGCATTCCGCCGCGGCGTCGCTACCCTTCTGCGCGATGCGCGTCTCGTCGCTTTCGCCGATCGGATGCGGAAGCATCACGATCGGCAGACCGGTATGTCCAACTCCGCGCCCGACGATCTGGCCCAGTGGACAGAACGACCGACTGATCAGCGCCACAGTCGGCACGCCGGCCTTTTCCAGGTTTACCGCATCGATGACGCTCCACGGCGACGACGAGCCGCAGTGGCCGACGCCAGAGATCGCGACGTCAGATTCGGCTGCCATTTCTGCAATGAACGGCGCCCCCTTTGCAGGAAATCCTTTTCGCCAAAACTTGATGTCGGTCACCGCAAAGTCGCGTTTGAGCGTTTGGGCCAAACCGTCAAGGACGACGTCGGAGAATTCCTTGCCGTTGTCGAGCAGCGCCACGCGCAGACCTTTAAGCGATTCCGGGCGCGGCGCCGTCGCGATTGCGCCGGTCTGTTGGGCGCCGGTAGGCATGAGCACGGTCAGCGTGTCGGGCATGGAAACCTCTCTCCCATAATCGAGTTCGACAATCGTATACGATAGTATACCATGTTATGCAAGATCGGCGAATGGCGCGAGGAGGGAGGATTCGATGGATATTCTTGTTCTTGAGGGCGACGGCATCGGTCCGGAGATCACGGCGGCGACGCTGCGCGTGCTGGACGCGGTTAGCAAGGCCTTCGATCTTGATCTGAGATTCGAAAATTTGCTGATCGGCCTCGGCTCGCTCAAATCATTCGGCACAACATTTCCACCGCAAACGCTTGAGGCCGCGCGGGAGGCGGATAGCATCATCCTCCGTCCGGTATCGCACAACGATTATCTGCCGGTGGCTCAAGGCGGGATCAATCCGTCGGGCGCGCTGCGCAGGGGCCTCGACCTCTATGCCAACATCCGTCCGGCCCGGACCCGCCCCGGGCTTTGCTCCACCCTGCGGTAAGGCCCTGGATCTTGTCATCGTCCGGGAAAATACCGAAGGGTTTTATTCTGACCGCTCCATGTTCGTCGGCCCCGGCGAATTTATGCCGACGCCGGACATCGCGTTGTCGATGCGTAAAATCACCCGCACCGGGTCGACGCGTGTCGTGGACGCGGCCTTTGCGCTGGCACGCCGCGAGGGCCGGCGCAAGATCACCGCCGTCCACAAGGCGAACGTACTGCGCGTTTCGGATGGACCATTCCTCGAGTGCGCGCGCCAGGTTGCGGGGAAATACTCGGAAATTGAGTATGAGGAAAAGATCATCGATGCGATGGCCGCACTACTGGTGCGTGATGCGAGCCAGTTCGACGTCATCGTCACCACCAACATGTTCGGTGATATTCTCTCCGACCAGGCATCGGAATTGTCCGGCAGTCTGGGACTGGCGGCTTCGCTGAACGCCGGCGATGGGCACGCCCTGGCGCAGGCGCAGCACGGCTCCGCGCCCGACATCGCGGGCCAAGATGTGGCAAACCCGTCTTCGCTGATCGGTTCGGCGGCCATGCTGCTTTATTGGCTCGGCTAGCGCCATCGAGGGAAATACGGCAAGGCCGCCGCCGCGATCACGCGGGCGCTCGACACCGCCATCGCATCGCCCAAGACCCGCATCCGCGATATGGGCGGTTCGCTCGGCACAAAAGCCTTCACCGATGCGGTGATTGCGCAGCTAGGCCGTATTTGACAGTCCGCTGCTACTGTCCGCTAGCCTTGCTGGCCGACGGCTTGGCGATCTGCATGTGGGTTTCTTGCACGATGCTGCGGTACATCGTGATATCGCGCCGGACATAGGCCTCGAAATTGTCAGATGTACCTTCAGTGACGACCGTGGTGGCATGTTGATGGAGCTTGTCCTGCGCTGCAGGGTCCTTGAGCGCATCGTGAAAAGACTGGTTGAGGCGCGCAGTGACTGGCGCAGGGAGCTTCGCGGAAGCGAGAAGGCCGTACCAGATACCTATGTCGACGTCGGCAAGATCCTTATTCTCGGCAAGCATCGGGATGTCGGGCGCAAGGGGAGTGCGGTGAGGTTCGGCGATGCCGTAGGCGACGAGCTTGCCTGATCTGATGTATTGCAGGGCGCTGGACAGCGTGATGATCGTTATATCCACGTTGCCACCGATAACCTCGAGCAAGCCGCCGGTGCCGCCGGAAAACGGTACGTGCACGAGATTGATGCCATAACGCTGCTTGATCAGTTCGCCGAGGAAGTTTTGTGGCGAGCCGACGCCGGAGGTCGCGTAGGTCAAGCCTTGGGGCCGCTTGTGGGCCTCAGCCACAAGATCGGCAAACGTCTTCGTATCCTTGAGAGTGGGGCCGCCGGCCACCACGATCGGTGATCGGCCGCCGAGCGCGACATAGGTGAAATCGCGCTGGACGTCATAGGTGATATTGGGGTTGACCAGCGCGGCCGTACTGATCTCGCGTGGGGTGCCCATTTCGAGCGTATACCCGTCCGGTGCCGCGTTGACCAAACGCATGGTGGCGATTGAGCCGGAGGCGCCGGGAACGTTCATCACGACTACCGGCTTGCCCAGGATTTCGGACATCTTCGAGGCGGCAAGCCGGGAAATGAGATCGACGCTGCCGCCGGGAGTAAACGGACAAATCAGTGTTATAGACCGTGACGGAAAATCTTCAGCTCGCGCGCTCGCTCCGGAGAAGCCGTAAATCGCTGCGGCTTGTGAAAGTAGAACGAACTTCCTTCGCGTGATTGCCGCTGGCCCTGGCGTCGCTGACGTTCGCTCCTGAATCATGGCGCCGTTACTCCCTTATTCTTTTGAGTTATCAAGTATACCACAATATACCTTAGCATGCTAATGGCAATCCGTTCGGGCCCGATTGGCCCAAACCAAATAAGAAACAGCAATTTCTTGGCAAGTTCTAGTTCGCATAGTGACCGGAATTATTCGCGGCTATTTTCGCCCGCCGACAGATGGCTCAGACGCTTCGCCAATCGAGGAAAGAGTCCGAGAGCGTTCTTGCTCTCAATACCTCGCCGCGTAGACGCATCCCAATCTCCGAACGCCTCGAAGGCTGAGATCGCGGACTCGACATCTTTCCCCGGTGCAATGTGTCTTGAAAACGGAAAGTCGCTGCCGAATAGGATGTGCGAAGGCTCCGCTATTTCCATGAGGCATTTCAGCGACCCGGGAGCGCAGATCTCTGCCACATCGTAGTAAAGGCGTCGCAGAGTATTGGCGACGGTGCCCCCTTCCAGTTTTTCTGCAACGCGGGGACGATAATTCATCGCGCTCATCCGATACATCAGGAACGGGACGGTTCCGCCACCATGCGGCATGATCCAGCGGATGTTCGGATGCTTCCCGAACGTGCCATTCCACAAGAGATTATGGACTGCGCGTGTCGTATCCAGCACAAGCTCGGTCATACCGGACGGGTAGTTATAGGCCGGCATGTTCTTCGCTTGGTTTCGCAGCGGATGAACGAATACGACTGCGTTACGGCGATCGAGCTCTGCGTACAGCTCGTCCTCTTCAGGCTGCCCAAGGTGCCGCCGCGCCGAGCCACTGAGCACCCCGCTGCGCGGGACAGTGAGACCGACCTACGAATGCGATGGCCAACGCCTAATGCGCTCGGGTTGACTCGAAACCAAGTCCTTTGACACCCGATTAGCTTTCGTACTTGAACGAGAGCGCTACGCGCGTGCGAAATGCCGTGACCTTTCCGTCTTCCACTTTCATATCCATCTTCATGACTTCAGCCACACGAAGGTCACGCAGTGAGCCAGCAGCGATTTCCACCGCGCGCCGACCTGCATCCTCCCAAGATTTTTCGCTTACGCCAACTACGTCAACAATCCGGTAGACGCTATCCGTATTTTTCTTCGCCATTGGATTGATCCTGTTGCGGTTTAACTAAATTTACGCCACAAACAATAACACTGAGCCTTGATGATGTGGAGGGGTTGTTGTCAGCGCGGCGTTTGCTCAATGGAATGATGCTCTGGCGGTCATGCCGAGACAATCCGGTACTGCTCAAGAACATTATCGCTGGCAGAGGCATCCCGCCAATTGGATTAGCGCCGGCGTTGGCTTCGAGCTTTTAACGAAGCAAAGCCTGGGGGTGGTGTTTTTATCGCCTATGCCACAAACGCGGGTGCTGTGGCAGATGACGGTCATGGTGGGCAGTGTCGCGGAGACGTATGATCTGTGGGCCGGATCGAATTGCTCTATATTGGTTTTAATTTCGCAGCAGCTTTCGCCATGGCATCGCTATCGACCCTTCTCGCCTTGGTAACTTTGGCCGCGAAAACTCTTCTGGAGGCACGCTACGCCGGATTGCTGGCCGCTCCTACACGCCTTTAGGGTAACATCGTGCGTATCATGTTCACGCTTACTGCCTGGCAGGGCAGGGTGGTCGAAATTCCCTATTCTAAAGTATTCTTTCCCTGTTATGGTTTCAGAAATTCTCTGTTCATATGATCACCTTAATCCAGGCAACAACAACATGCGAGCTGTGCTGTGCTACCAGCTTTGGAGAGGGTGTCCCGAAGCCTCCAGGGATGATAGAGGAATTCGCCGTTTTGTAATGACAGGTAGCGTCGTTTGCTATTTCGCGTCTTGCGCAGAGTTGCGCTCGATAGTGCTCCAGCTAAACTGAGACACGAAAAATACGTAGTCCCGAAGATGCCAGATCTTTCGATTCAAGACATCGGCAGTTTCTATGTCGGCGGCCGGATGCTACGGCTGATGGGGCTTCCGAAGCGTCAACGCGTCAGCACGCCGGGCGGACCCCTCCATGAGATCGACCCCAACGGAGAAATAATGGTCGGTCAGATGTACGTCCAATACATTCGCCTCAGCAATCCGAATCGCAGGAGGCCTCTCTTGCTCTGGCACGGCGGCGGCATGACTGGCGTGAATTGGGAGACCACACCCGACGGTCGCCCCGGCTGGCAGATGTTTTTTTTGCGCGCCGGCTTTGATACATACGTATCCGATGCCGTGGAACGCGGTCGTGCTTCATGGGCGCCGTTCCCGAATGTATATCCTGAAGAGCCTTACTTCCGGACTGCCAGGGAACTGTGGGAGGAGACGTTCCGGTTCGGCCCGGCGGGTTCGTGGCACGCAGATCGGGCAAAAAGACGAACACATCCCGGGCTGCGCTTTCCAACAGAGCACTTCGATGATTTTCTTTGCCAATGCGTACCCCGTTGGGGATGCAACGACGCACTGACGCAAGCCGCGTACAACGCGTTGCTCGCCCGCATGACCGATCGGGCAATCGTAATTACGCACAGCCAGGCCGGCAACTTTGGCCTCACAGCCGCAGCGACGATGCCCGACCGCGCAAGGGCTGTTGTGTCGCTTGAGCCGTCGGGCGCACCCGATCCGGCGCGTTGCGAACCTGGCGTGCTTGCCGAGGTGCCGCACCTGTTTGTCTGGGGAGACTTTCTGGATCGGCACAGTTTTTGGGCGCACTCTCGACCGGCGGTGGAACGCTGGCGCGATGCGCTTACTATTGCGGGATGCGACGTAACATGGCTCGAACTGCCGGCGACTGGTATTCGCGGCAACAGCCACGCTCTGATGGCGGACGATAATAGCGACGCTGTCGCGAACATCGTGCTCGAATGGCTGAGCAGACGGTTTAAATGACCAAGGCGGCCCAGAATGTGCCATTGCATCCGCTTCGGAAGTGATCTGAAGGCCCGTTGTGGGTCCAAATGAGACGTCGACCGTACCCGACTCCGTCGCAGCGCACAGCGATGTCCGAGAAGTGCCCAATACGCGACAGCGGCCCCATCCTTAGCGCCGCATTGACAAAAGGCTGCGGTCAGGCTGCGATTTGATTAGATCATTGCGCAGTCGCCATATGGCAAGCGTACGAACATGCAGCTTCGTCACCTGCGCTATTTCGTTAAAATTGTCGAGGCGGGCAGCTTTTCGCGCGCCGCAGCGACCATTCACGTTGCGCAGCCGGCGCTCAGCCAACAAATCGCCGAACTCGAAGAACAGCTCGGATTAAGTCTTCTGCACCGCAGCGCGCGAGGCGTACGGCCTACCGCTGCCGGCGAAGTCCTCTATCGGGAGGCATCATCGATCCTACGGCAGATGGAGCAGCTGCCAGGAATCGTGCGTTCGAGTGGCGGCGAGATCGAGGGCTCGGTCCGATTGGGCATGGCCTCGACACTTGCTGCCGCGCTGGCTGGGCTCTTTATCGACTCGTGCAAGACGGCGCTGCCGAAAGTAACGCTGAAGTTTGCAGTCGCCGACAGTGAATCGCTCAAAGCAAGAATAGACGCGAACACGCTCGATCTTGCGTTGGTTTTCGAAGACGAGCTTGTCGCCAAGTTCGCTCGCGTCCCATTGTTCCGGCAGAGGCTTTATCTCGTCCTCCGTACCCCGCTTGCCGGCAAGGCTGCGTCCATCTCGCTGAGGGAAATCGGCAAGTTGCCGCTCATTCTCCCGGGTGCGCCGAACGTGACTCGTGTGCTGCTCGACCGCGCGTTTGCCGCCGAGGGCATTGCGCCCAACATCGCTGCCGAGGCGGACGTGCTGTCCAGCATTTTGTCTGCGGTGCGAACGGGAATCGGCGACACGATTATACCGAAGGGGAGCCTCGACCACGTTTCCTTAGAAGGGTTGGCCAAGCCTGTACTCATTGAGCCACCGCTGTATCTCACGGCATCGATCATCTCATCAAGCGACTATCCTTTGACCAGGGCCGGCGAGGAAGTCCGTAACGTACTCGCTCAATTTGTCGGTAATTACCTGCATAGGGCCTCCCCGACACCGGGCGTCGAATGGATCGCCGGAGCTATATCGGCCGCCGATAGGCCCATATCGAAGTAATATTTGTTCTCTGCCATCGTGTGATGATTATTGCGTCCCATTCTTCGGGGCGAGCCGTTGTGGCGTGCCCGAAACCATGAAGGAGCACTCCAATGGCCAAGCTTATTTACCGTGTGGTTTCCGCCTGTGGCGCGCTCGGCTACGGCTATCCCAAAGAATCCCTGGCCGAAGCACTCAAAGGGCGCGTCGACGCCATCATTTCTGACGCCGGCTCCATGGACGCTGGCCCGTACTATCTGGGTACCGGCAGCGAATATTTCGAACGCGAGGCCGTAAAGGCGGACTATCGCTACATGGTCGAAGCCGGCAAGAAGCTGGGCTGCCCGGTCATCCTCGGTTCCAGCGGCATGGCGGGCGGCAACCGCAATCTCGACTGGATGCTCAATGTCGCCAAAGAGGTCTTTGACGAGCTTGACGTGAGGAACGCCAAGGTTGCCATGATCAATGCCGAACTCGATCCGGAAATCGCGATCGAGGAATTCCGCAAGGGCGCTTTGCGGCCCACCGGAGTCGGGCCGGAACTGAGCGAGGAGGGGTTGCGCGAGAGCATCATCGTCGGTCAGATGGGCATTCATCCGCTAATCTCCGCGCTGCAAAGCGGCGCGCAATACATCCTCGCCGGCCGCTCGTGCGATGTCGCGCTGTTCGCGTCCGACATGATCCGCCGCGGTATCGACGCTGGTCTCGCCTATCATGTCGGTCATGTCCTCGAATGCGGGGCACTGGCCTGCGATCCGGGATCGCCTTCCGACTGCCTGGTGGCGGAAGTCTATGACGACGGCACGGCGCTTTTTGTTGCGCCCAATCCGAACCGGCGCTGCACTGCCTATTCCATCGCCGCGCATTCGCTCTACGAGGAGAGCCATCCACAGCTGCAGTTCTACCCGGAAGGCATATTGGCCATGGAGAAGACGCAGTTCTTCGCCAAGGACTCACGTGTCGCCGGTATTCGCAACAGCCACTTCGTGCGAGCCGGGAAGCCTTGGCCGTGGAGCATCAAGCTTGAAGGAGCGCGCCGACTCGGCGGCCGCAAGGTGTCGCTGATTTATATCGATCCGCAGGATTTGCCCAAGATTCCGGCCGATGTGCTGGTCTACGGCCGCAACGGAGTGCAGAATATCCCGGTGGGCGACGGGCAGCGCGAGCTCGGCATCATCATCGAGACCAAGGCGAAGACGAAGGATGCAGCAGTCCTGCTGGCTAGTCTGCTCACCCACTATCTCATCCACTACGGCTATCCAGGCCGCAAGGCTACCGCCGGCAATATCGCCTATCCGCTCTCGCCCAATCTGGTGAGCTTTAAGCGCGAGGACGGCCTCTATGGCGCCATCGTTCCCAGCGGCACCCGCGATCCCGTGTTTTTCGCGAACTATGCGAAGATCAAGTCAGCCGTCATCAATCTGATCGAGGATGAATTTCCCGACGCGCTCGCCAATGCGGCCTACACGATCACGGATGCCGACGCATCCAATCCCGCAATCCTGCTGCGGACAGTGGATCGCGATCCGGCGCGGCTTGCCGCTCGGCATGCGCAGGAGATCGAGCGGGTTATGTCGCTGGCGAAGCCGAAGCCGGCATCGCGGCTCAATCTCGATGCGCCAGACTCTTATGTCTGGTCGCTCTACCACCTGCTCCAGAACGAAGATGTGATCAAGAACGTGATGTTCCCGATCACCTATTACGCCGCGACCGGCGCGCAATGGATGCAGACCGCGAAGGCTCGGCCGTACTACTTTGATATCGGCG
>JASHOX010000240.1 GCA_030038415.1 Xanthobacteraceae bacterium | reverse complement strand
CGCCGGTCAGGCCGTCGAGCAATCCGGCACGCTCAAGGAAGTGAATACGGCGATGGGCGAAATGGACATCGCCACGCAGCAGAACGCCTCGATGGCCGATCAGGCCAAGGCGGCATGCCAGTCGCTGGCCGACGAGAGCGCGCGGCTGAACGACATGATCGGCACATTCGTTCTCGGCAATACGGCTTTAGGCGACGGTAACCGCGACGCGACGTCCCGCGAAGCCGCCTGAGCTGATGAAAGGGCTTCTTCATGCCAGTGAGCGCGCACGCTGAAACCGTCAAATCGCAACAGCAGCCGATGCCGGATGAGCCGGCACCGGAAGATCACAGCGGCGGCAGCCAGGCTGGTGAGTTCAATAAGGAGTTTTTGCTCGAGACCATCATCTACGACCTGTTGTGGAACGTCCTGCATATCGGAATCCTCGCCACCGCGTTAACGGCTTGCGTTCGCAACCCAGCGCAGCGGACGCTGCGACCGTGGCGCCACCTTCTCCACGACAACAGCAAGATCATGAGGCTGGCGCTGCGCTATGGTCCCCAAATCGGGCTCAGCGAGGAACTCTCCGCCAGAACTTCGAAGCTTTACGGGGACATGGCGGCAGGCAAACCGCGCCTTGCACGGCTGCTGGAAAACACCGGCTCCTATTCCGAATCGGAGCGCCGACAGCTCACCGGCGCCGGCGAGACATGGCGGGGTTTTGCCCGCGAGGCAAAATCGATCCTCGCGGAATTTAACTCGGGACCGATAGCGCATGTCGGCGGCCTTCTGGTCGAAGACGCGCAAACGCTTTGCCGGTTCCTCGACGAGGCATCGGCCGGTGGCGCCAAGCGAATCGATGAGGACGGCGAGCTTATGCTTCCCACCCTGAAGCAGATGCGACGTTCGCCGCGCTTGAAAATCGACGGCCGCTGCACGATCCTTGCCGCCGACAAATCGGTAACGGCTGAATTGAAGGACATCGCGCCAAGCGGCCTTGGTATAATTTGCCGTCATCCGTTACCCGAAAATCAGAGCCTCACGGTCGTGATGGATGACGGACGCCGGCTCGCGGCCAAGATCGTCAATCGCAGTGCAGACCGCGTCGGATTGCTGTTCGAGTCGCAGCTTCGTCGCGACGATCCTTTATTCCACCGAGCCGGCTAGACCTTTCCTGGCAAGCCGAAATTGGCTTCGCGAAGACGGCAAAACCGATTCCCACCACCCAGATCATGCTCTAAGGTGAAGGGGGTAGGCCTCGCAGTATGGCAAAAGACGTGGCCACCGCTTCACCGCCGCGGTCTCGATCCCGCCGGCACAATGTCAATCCCTCAGGCCCGAAGCATTTCCAGAAAGTGGACACCGCCATCCGGGCCGGATCATGCGCGAGACCATATGAACGCCATCGATCTCAAGGACCGGACCGCCATCGTCACTGGCGCGGCGCGCGGCATCGGCCATGCGACGGCGCGGAGGTTTCTCGCCTCGGGCGCGGCGGTGGCTTTATGGGATATCGACGCGCCCGCGCTGGACAAAGCCGTCGCGGCGCTCAAGCCAAGCGATCGCATCCATGCCGCCGTCGTCGATGTCACCGATGAATCCTCCATCGCCGACGCTGTCGACGCGCTGGTCCACGAGGCCGGCAGGATCGACATTCTCGTCAACAATGCCGGTATTACCGGCGGCAATGCGCCGCTGTGGCAGCTTGCGCCCGAGGTGTGGCGCCGCGTGGTCGAGGTCAATCTGATCGGCCCGTATCTCGTCAGCCGCGCGGTGGTGCCGCACATGATCGCCGCGGGTTACGGCCGCATCGTCAACATCGCCTCGATCGCCGGCAAGGAAGGCAATCCCAATGCCTCGCATTACTCCGCGTCGAAAGCCGGGCTGATCGGGCTGACCAAGTCGCTCGGCAAGGAATTGGCGACGACCGGCGTGCTGGTGAATTGCCTCACGCCGGCGGCGGCGAAGACCGACCTGTTCGATCAGATGACGCAGGCGCAGATCGACTACATGCTGGCGAAAATCCCGATGAACCGCTTCGTCACGGTCGAGGAGATCGCGGCTATGGTGGCGTGGCTTGCCTCGGAGGAGTGCTCGTTCTCGACCGGCGCCGTATTCGATATTTCCGGCGGCCGGGCGGTCTATTGAAATGAAGAGCTGGCTTGCCAGTCGGCGCTCGCACTCACACCGTCCGCCTTCGTTAAGGCCACGGCGGGAGGGCCTGCTCCGCCCTCGCGAGCGCAGGCTGGTGGGCGGTAGAGGGATCGAACCTCTGACCCCTTCCATGTCAAGGAAGTGCTCTTCCGCTGAGCTAACCGCCCGGATCGTTGCGATGGCGCATGAAAGCGTGGGCAACTGCGCTCACGCTTGAGCCACGGGTGTAGCGTCGGGCCGCCCGCGGGGTCAAGCCCGTGGGTGCGCGCATGCCCGCCGTTAGCACCTCAGAAGCGTCCGAGAACGCTGGGATTGATTTAAGCCTTGGTCGCGTCGGCAACGCACTTCTTGGTGAAGCTCGTCGCTGCGGCACCCTTCAGCTTCGCCGCCGTGGCGGCGTCCTTGCAACACTTAGTCGCCGAACTTTTAAGCGCGGCGCCCTTGAGCTTTTTGGCGGCCACTTGCGATTGACACGTCGCGCCCGCGGTGTCGGCCGGACCCGCTCCGGCAGCCGGCATAGCCATCGGGGCCATCGGTGCGGCCGCGGGCGCCGCCGGGGCGGGCGCAGCCGGCGCGGCAGGGGCCGGTGCCGGGGCGTTCTGCGCCATCGCGGCGCTGGCGAGACAAAGAGACGCGACAATAACTGCAAGCGTTTTCATGGTGATCTCCATCGACTGGCTGCGCGGACGAACGAAAAGTTCCCGCATCCGTCCGGGTTTTGCAATACGCCTTTTACATTCCTTCGGCCTTTTTGCGCTTGTTGCACTCGCTCCAATATTGCGGCCATTTCTGACCGGCAGGAATTTTCCCGGCGGCTTTTGCCGCTTTCCAGTCGGCGCCGCAGGCGCGCTCGCGCGCGATCATCGCCTGGCGTCCGGCGGACACCGGTTTTGCGCTGGGCGCAGCGGCGCTTGCAGCCGGAGCCGCGGGGGCCGGTGCGGCGGCAGTAGGAGCGGGCGCAGGCGCTGCGGGCGCCGCTGTCGGCGCGGTGGCTTCCGCGCCGCATTGCGCCTTGCGGAAGTCATTCCATTTCATGCCGTTGAGAGTACCGCCCGCCTTGGCGGCTTTGTATTTGGCGCTGCACTCCGCCATCGTCAACGCGTGCGCGGGACGCGGCGTTGCCGCATTGACAAGCGCGGCGAGAGCTATTCCGGATGCAATCAACAAGACTGTCTTCATGGCGGCATTTCCTTCCATGCTGAGACAAAAATAAAGCTAGACGTTTATTCTCGCTGCCGCGGGTTTAGGCGGCGGCGTCGATCATATCAGGCAGCGGACTTGAGGACCCCGTTCGGCGATGCCTTGTCGACGATCTCCGGCAGATATTTCGCCAGCATTGACAGCGTCTGGTCGACCGGCAGTCCGAGATGGCGGGCGAATTCCTGGACCTGGGCATTGCCGAGGACCGCTTTCAATTGATCCTCAGTGATCGGCATATTGCTCCCCTGGCCCAGCCATGACTGCACCTGAGGGCCGAGCCCGCCTTTCTCGAGAGCCGCCACCAGTCCAGGCAGGTCGTGGTATTGCGTTTGCGCGAGCACGGTATTGATCGCGACCGGTAATGCTTCGGATTCAAGTGCGCCCTTTAGACTATCGAACAAGCCCATGACGTCCTCCATGCGTTACACGAGAACGGGTTACCCCCTCGCCATGTCAGCACTGCGACCGAACCTTAGTCCAATGCAGTGGTGTCGAATAGGGTCTTTCGCGACGCGTCGCGGGATCAGGCCGGCCTGCGCGCGAACATGCCGACGGTTGCGATCGCCGCCAGAAGGAGCGAGATCAGCGTGTTGTAGCCGGCGAGCGAAATGCCGAATAGGCGCCACGCCGCCTCGTCGCAACGCACGACATGGATCGATTGCAACTGATTGAGCAGCGAGCCGCCGGCGCGCAGATCGGTCAGCGGGCCGGTGCAATCGGTCGGGCCGGCCCACCAATGCCACTCGACGCCGGCGTGATAGCCGCCGAGCCCGGCATTGCCTAAAGCCGCAATGGCGATGACGGCGAAGCCGACCATGACGAGCTTCGCCGGCGCGCGCACCAGCGCCGCGATGGCGAGCAACAGCGACAGTGGGATGACGATGTGATAGGGGATGCGCTCTTCGAGACAGAGCGGGCAGGGCGGCAGCCCGACCACGAGCTGGAAATACCAGGCGCCGGCGAGCGTCGCGGCGGCGATGACAAACACCGCCAGCGCCGCGGCGGCGGCCGGTTCGGCCGATAGCCGATCGATCCAACTCTCTTTGGCCATTCGTTCTTAAGCCTTTCCGCCGCGCCGTTTTGGGGCGTTCGCCGGGCGCAATTTGCCGATCCTGAAGGCGGAAGCAAGGCCGGTGGTGCCGGCGATGGACGCGCGCCCCGCGCGACTATATAGAATGCGCGGAATGCCCGTGTGGCGGAACTGGTAGACGCACACGACTCAAAATCGTGCGCCGCAAGGCATGGGGGTTCGATTCCCTCCACGGGCACCAGCCTTCGCTGCTTCGCAGCTACGGCTGGCAGGCCAGGCTTATTGTTTCGCCGCTAAGGCTGGCCGACGCCCGCACAAGCCTCTACAAAGCGCCCCCATGAAATTCGCCCACTTCTCGCACATCTGGGCCAAGCCCGGGATGACGCCGCATCAGCGCTATGAGCAATTGTGGCGCGAGCTTGAGGCCTGCGACGCGCTCGATTTCGATTATTCATTCTGCGTCGAGCATCATTTCCGGCCCGACGAAAGCTGGATGTCGTCGCCGTCGCTTTACGCGGTTGGCGCCGGCGCGCGGACCAAGCGTCTGCGCATCGGGCCGATGGGCTATATCGTGCCGCTCTACCATCCGCTGCGGCTGGCCGAAGAGATTGCCATCGTCGATCAGATGCTCGGCGGCCGCATGGAGCTCGGGCTCGTGCCCGGCATCAATGCCGATTACTTCCGGCCGTTCGGGCTCGATTACAGCCAACGCAAATCGCCGACGCTGGAATTCGTCGATTACCTGCGCGCCGCGTTCGGCGCGGCGCAGCCGTTCTCGTTCCACGGCCAGGATTTTCATACCGACAAGGCGCAAATTTCGGTTTCGCCGGCCCAGCGCCCGCATCCGCCGTTGTGGATGATGAGCCGCGATCCGCAGACGCTGGAATTCTGCGCCAACAACGCCATCAATCCCGGCTATTTCCTGGTCTATCCGCGCGCCGACGCGGCGCCGCGTTACCGCAAATTCCTCAGCGATTGGAGGGCGACCGGGCGGACACAAAAACCGAACATCGCCTATTGCACGGTGGTCTATGTCGACGAGAGCGACGACAAAGCGATCGAGACCGCGCTGTTTCGGGCGAGCCGCGCCTACGAAGGTTTTCTCAAGCCGCCACAGCCGGGCGAGACTTTCGAAGAGCGCGCCAAAGAGCACGCCAAAATGTTCGTCGGCCGCGGCGAGCCCGGCGCTTCGGAGATCATGCAGCACCTGTTCGACGGCGATTATTTGTTCAAGAACGATCTCGTTTTCATCGGCTCGCCGGAGACGGTCGCCGCCAAAATTCGCGCCGCCGCGCAAGCGGGCGTCTTCAACGTGTTCATGGGCGAGTTCAATTTCGCCGACTTGCCGGAGGACGCGCTGATGCGCTCGATAAAACTGTTCGGCGAGAGGGTGATCCCGGCGCTGCGGGGATTCGAGCCGTTTTGATTTGTCATTCCGGGCGCCGCGCCGGGCGCGGCCCCGCAATGACCGCTAATGCGCCTTGGCCAGTTCCGGATGCGCCGCGAGCCGCGCTTTGTTCAGCGCGTAGATGAGGAACGTGACCACCGCGCCGGCGGCGAACGGCAGCGCCGACCAGACATAGAGCTGCTCGACCGGTAGGCCGACGAACAGCGCGCCCAAGAGCGGGCCGACGATGGCGCCGAGCCGGCCGATGCCGAGCTGCCAGCCGGAGCCGTTGGCGCGCAGCATGGTCGGATAGATCAGCGCGCCGACGACGTTGATGCCGGACTGAATGCCGAGCACGATCGCGCCGGCGAAGAACGTCGCCGTCAACAGCGCGGCGGTCGAGCTCAAGCCGGCGTAGCCGATCGACGCGACGATCGGAACCGCGATCGCGAACATGATGGCGATGGCGAGGAAGCGATGGCGCTGCAGCCACCAGCACAGCACCAATGCGCCGACGGTGCCGCCGACCTGCAGGGCCGCGCCGGCCAGCGCCGCGGTGGCGGGCGGCACGTGGGCGGCGCCCATCAGCGTCGGCGTCCAGCTGATGAGAAAGAAGTAACCCATCAAATTAAGCGCGAACATCAGCCAAGTCAGTGGCGTGATCAAAGCGAGCCCGTTGCCGAACAGGTAGATCGGATTCGAGCTCGGCGCCTGCCGCTCGTCCTCGATCACGAACTGCGCATTGGCCGGCGCCTTGAAGTCGGGTCGAATGGCGGTGAGCAGCGCCAGCATCTTGGCGCGCTGGCTTTCGTGCAGCGTCATGTATTTGATCGATTCCGGCAGGCTGACGATGCCGGCGAGCGCCAGTATCACCGGGGCGATGCCGCCGATTTCGAACAGGATCTGCCAGCCCTGTTGCGGCACCAGCGCGGCGCCGACAAATCCGGCCATCGCGCCGCCGAGCGGAACCAAGCCGACGGCGATGATCGCCAAGGTGGCGCGCAAATGGCGCGGCGCCGACTCGGCGTTGATCGCCACGAGGTTCGGAATAACGCCGCCGATGCCGAGCCCGGCGAAGAAACGCAGCCAGGACAGTTGGGTGAGGTCGGTGGAATAGGCGGCCGCATAGGTGAGCACGCCGAACAACAGGTTCGACAAAATGAGCGCGGTCTTGCGGCCGTAACGGTCGCCGACCCAGCCGAAAATCTGCGAGCCGAACAGGACGCCGAAGCCGCTGGCGCTGAGCACCGGGCCGAGCGAACCCCTGGGCACTCCCCAGTCGGTCACCAGGTGCGGCGCCACGTAGGCGGTGACGGCGAGGTCATAGCCGTCGATGAGCGCAATCAGGACAGACCAGACGATCAGCTTGATATGGAAGGGACTGAGACCGCACTCGTCCAGCAGCGTCGAAACAGGAACTTCCGGTGCGCCGGGCACTATCTCTACCCCAGGGTTCTTCGTGCGCTGGGAACAACGCTCGTCTACTGCGCCATCGCCAGTTCCGGCCGCGCCTTAAGCCGCGCCGTGTTGAGCACGTAGATGATGAAGGTCACCACCGCGCCAAGCGCAAAGGGGATCGCCGCGAACAGGTAAAGATGCTGGATGGGGAAAGCGCCGACCAGCAGCGTGCCGGTGAGCGGCCCGATGATGGCGCCGA
>JASHOX010000239.1 GCA_030038415.1 Xanthobacteraceae bacterium | reverse complement strand
AAGCGCAGCCGCAGCGTTCCCGCGGCGCCGGTCGAGCACGTGATCGCGCTCGACTACGGCAAGACCACCCCGAGCGCGGTGCGGGCGCTGGGCAACTGGATCGGTCGTTCGGCGCACGGCTTGGCGCGCAAAGCGGGCTGATCGCGCCTGTTCCGGTGTGATCTCGTGCAACAGGCTGTACTCGAGGCGATTGCCTCCGTTTCGCGATCTTCGCCAACCCAATCGTGCCTTAGGCCGACAGCTTCGCGGCGGCGGCCTTGTTGAGCCGGCCGTAGACCTTGCGCGCATTGCCCTCGAAAATCTTCTTCCGGTCGGCGTCGCTGATCGGCGTCTTGTCGACGTAGCGCTTGGTGTCGTCGAAGCCGAAGCCGGTCTTCGGATCGTTGCCCTTGACCGCGCCGACCATCTCCGAGGCGAACAAGATATTGTCGATCGGTACCACCTTGGTGAGCAGATCGATGCCCGGCTGGTGATAGACGCAGGTGTCGAAGAAGATGTTGTCGCCCATGATCTCGTTAAGCTCCGGCTTGCCGTTGTTGAGCGCGATGCCGCGGAAGCGGCCCCAATGGAACGGCACCGCGCCGCCGCCGTGCGGAATGATGAATTTCAGCTTGGGAAATGTTTTGAACAGGTCGGACAGGATCACCTGCATGAACACCATGGTGTCGGCGTTGAGATAATACGAGCCGGTGGTGTGCATGGCCGGATTGCAGCAGCCGGAGACGTGGATCATGCAGGGCACGTCGAGCTCGATCATCTTCTCGTAGAGCGGAAACCAGGATTTGTCGGTCATCGGCGGCGCATTGAAATAGCCGCCCGACGGGTCCGGATTGAGGTTGCAGCCGATAAAGCCCATGTTCACGCAGCGCTCGAGCTCGGCGGCGGAGTGCGCCGGGTTCGCGCCCGGCGACTGCGGCAACTGGCACACGCCGATGAAATTCTTTGGAAACAGCGACACGACGCGCGCGATCAGATCGTTGCAGATCTGCGACCATTCGAGAGAGACGGTCTCGTCGCCGACGTGATGGCCCATGCCGGAGGCGCGCGGCGAGAAGATGGTGAGATCGGTGCCGCGCTCGCGCTGCAGCTTGAGCTGGTTCTGCTCGATCGATTCACGGATTTCGTCGTCGGACATTTTCAAAGACGCGCGCGACGGCATCGCCGTCTTGTCCTTGGCATTGGCGGCCGCGGTCTGTTCTTTACGGAAGCGGTGCAGGTCCTTGGGCTCGGTGGTGTAGTGGCCGTGGCAATCGATGATCATGAGTCAGCGCCATGCAGGGGGGGTTGGGTGGGGAGAAGCCCGATGCTACGGCGCACGGCGGCATTGTCAAACCCCGACCGGTTGGCGGCTTTATTTGCGCATGATCTTCTTTCGAAAACCGGTATCCACTTTTCGGGATCATGCCGCTAGGATGCCGGCCGCAATCAGGGAGACCAAGGATGGCTGAACTACCGCGGCTCAACGGCGTCATCGGCGCGCTGGAAAAGGGCCAACACGCGCTGGTGACTTTTTCGCCGGCCGACGTCGAGTCGGCGATCGCGCTCGCGACCGCGAAATATGACGGCGTGTTCTACGAAATGGAGCACAACGCCTACGACATCCGCGCCTTCCGCGATTGCCTGCAATACATGCTCAACCGCGGCCAGATCGCGAAGTCGGGCTCGGTGGCGCCGGCGGTGACCCCGCATGTGCGCATTCCGCCGAACGGCGGCGAGAAGGCGCAGTTCCACGCCAAGCAGGTGCTCGATCTCGGCGCCTATGGAATCATCTGGCCGCATATCAGCAATGTCGAGCAGGCCTATAACGCGGTCGCCGCCTGCCGCTATCCGCGGCTCAAGGACAAGCCGCTCTACGAGCCGGCCGGCATCCGCGGCGACGGCCCGACGCAGGCGGTGCGCTATTGGGGCGTCACCCAGCAGGAATATTACGAGCGCGCCGACGTCTGGCCGCTCAATCCCAAGGGCGAGATTTTCGTCATCCTGATGATCGAGGATGTCGAGGGCATCAAGAACCTCAGGGACATCCTGAAAAACGTGCCCGGCATCGGCGCCATCCTGATCGGCGAAGGCGACCTGTCCCAGGAGCTCGGCTATCCGCGCCAATACGAGCACAAGGTGGTGCTGGAGGCGATGGCGCAGATCGTCAACACCTGCAAGGAGGCGGGCGTCGTCGTCGGCCACCCCCATGTCGAGGCGCACAACGCCGAGCGTATCGTCAAAGAAGGTTACCGCTTTCTGATGTGCGCGCCGGTACGCAGTTACGGGCACCTCGACGCCGCGCGCAAATTCGCCGGCCGGGCCTGACCGTTCTGCTGTGCGAGGTCCGCGGCGCAATCGCCGCGGGCCGGCGATCGACGCGCAAAACCCGCTAGTCCCGGCCGTCCTGCGAGACCGGCGGCAGCGCGCTGCCCGCCGCCAGCAGGAACCACGCCGCGAAAATGTACCACGCCGAATTGCCGGTCAGGCCGGGGATCGGCAGCGCGATCGGCAATGCCGCCAGGATGCCGAGCATCGCCAGGCAACCGGAAATGACAAACAAAGCGATATTCGGTGCGCGCAACATGAGGTCTCTCCCAACCGTGTTGCGCCCTTGTATGTCCTATGACGGTAAAAGCTTGCTTAGCGGCCAAGCATGCGGCTTTAGCCGGTGTTTCATCGTTGTCTTTAATCACCTAATAAGGTTCCAAACTTAATGATCGGGCGTATTGTCGAGGTACCCGCATGCACCTGATCGTCAAATTCCTCAAGGACGAGAGCGCCGCGACCGCGATCGAGTACGGCCTCATCGCGACCGGGATCGCATTGGCGATCATCCCGGTCATCACCGGGATCGGCACCAAGCTCAAGACCACGTTCTCGACCCTCTCGACGGCGCTCAAATAGCCGGCGCCGCGACCGTCTTTCGCAACACCTGAAAAACTGCCAATAGCTGGTCCGTTACACGTGAGGCGCGTGCAATGGGGCCGGTTGATCTTTTCGCCATGGTGCTGGCGCTGGCGGTGCTGATCGGCTGCGTCAACCACATCTGGGCCAGGTTGCCGCCGGCGATCGGCATGCTGCTCGGCTCGCTGGTGGTGTCGCTCCTGATCGTTGGCGGCGATCACGCGCTGCATCTGCACGTCATGCAGTGGTTTCGCGGCACGCTCGGCGCGGCCGACCTGCCGCATCTTTTTCTCGACGGCGCGCTGGCGCTGCTGCTGTTCGCCGGCAGCCTCCACGTCGACGTCGCCGAATTGAACCGCCGCCGCTTCGTCATTCTGCTGCTCGCCACCGTTAGCGTGATCCTGTCCACGGTCGTTTTCGGCTACGGCATGTGGGCGCTCTTAGGCCTTGGCGCCGCCGTGCCGCTGGCGTGGTGCTTCGTGCTCGGCGCGATCCTCGCCCCGACCGACGCGGTGGTGGTCGAAAGCCTGTTGCGCCGCGCCGGCCTCCCCGCAAGCCTGCGCGCGTCGATCGTCGGCGAAAGCCTGTTCAATGACGGCGCCGGCGTCGTGCTGTTCCTGCTGGCGCTCGGGGTGACGCAGGGCGGCACCATTCACATCGGCCACGGCCATGTGCTGATCGCGCTCGCCCGCGAGATCGCCGGCGGCGCGCTGCTCGGGATCATCGCCGGCTGGCTCGCGGCGCTGCTGTTGCGACGGATCAACGACGACGGCCTGCAGCTCCTCATTTCGCTGGCGCTGGTGCTGGGCTGCTACCGGCTCGCGGTCCTCGCCGATCTGTCGGGCCCGATCGCCGTGGTCGCGGCCGGGCTCTGCCTCGGCTCGCCGTCGCCGCGCTTCGGCATGACCCCCGGTACGCGCTCGGTGCTGATCGGCTTCTGGTCGCCGCTCAATCAGATTTTGAACACCATGCTGTTCCTGCTGATGGGCCTGCAAATCCTCGGCCTGATCGTGACGCCGATCGAGCTCGTGCCGATCGTGTTCGCCATCCCGCTCGCCATCGTCTCGCGTCTGGTCGGCGTTGCCGTGCCGGTGGCGCTGACCGGCGACAGGATTCACGAAAAGTGGCGCGCCACGATGATCTTGACCTGGGCCGGATTGCGCGGCGGCATTTCGATCGCGCTGGCTTTGATACTGCCCGACTCGCCGTGGCGAACGCAGTTGCTCGTCTTCACCTATGCCGTCGTGGTTTTCACCGTCGTGGTCCAGGGGCTGACGTTCTCGCGCGTGCTGCATAGCGCCTACGGCGCCAAATCACTCGAGTCGCACCGGTTTTGACGCGTCGGCTGCCGTCGCTTTGGGCCGGTCGCCGCTCTCTTTCTGCAGATAAGCAATAATATCGCGGCGCGACGTCCTTTCGAGTACGCGCACCGGCATTCTCGCGCCGGGAACGAATTGCTGCGGATCGGTGAGCCACTGATCGAGGCTCTCTGCCGACCAGACGAGGCTCGCGCTCTTGAGCGCCGGCGAATAGCGGTAGCCCGCGACTGCGCCGGCCTTGCGGCCGACGACGCCGCCGAGCATCGGACCGAATTTGTTGGCGTCAAGCGCGTGGCAGGCGGTGCATCGCTCGGCGAACAGTTTCTCGCCATTCGCCTGGTCGGGCGGCGCGCCGGGAAGAAAGCGCGACAGATCCCGGGCATTGGCGGGATTGGCCGAGCGGAAGAAGGTATAAGCAAGCGTGATGGTATCGATATCGCGCAGCTCGGAATCCTTGCCGAACTTCGGATCGACGTAGAACACTACCGGCATGTCGACTTTCTGATGCGGATCGAGTCGCTCCTCGGTGAAGCAGAAGCATTGGATCTTGTTGAAATAGATGCCGGTCTGCAGCGGCGTGACGTTGAACGTGGCATGGCCGACGATTGGCTGATCGCTTACGTTCTCGGCGGAGAAATAGACGAGCTTCTGCTCGCCGAGATGCACCTTCACCGCGCGCTGCTCCGGCGTGAAGCGCCACGGCAGGCCGGGCTCGACATTGCTGTCGAACTGCACCGTCACCATGCGCCTGGCAACGGCCGCGGCGTCCTCGTTGACGCGCTGCGTCGTGCCGCCGAGGCCGGTCGCGCCGCAGAACAGCCGGTACAGCTGCGGCGAATAGGCGACCAATCCGAGCATGATGGCAATCACGCCGAGACACGGCGCGATGACCCGCAAGTTCTTCCGCTGCCGGCTGTCCATCGCTTCGTTCCGCGGCCGCCATATGACCCATGGGCAGCGTTGCGGCCTCATAATGGCGACAAAGCGATGCCGGCATGCGGCCATTTGTCCGCGATGTCGGCCTACTTTCCGAGCAACGCCGCTTCGAAGGCGCTGCCGATCGCCGGCTTGCTTTTGCCGGCCTCGACCGCGTCGCCGATGACCACGAGTTTTTGACTCGGCGCCGCCAAATGCCGGAAGCGCTCACCGCTGGCGCGGCGGGCACGGTAATAAAACCAGTCGCGCAATGCCGGCCAGGAGAACAGCCGCGCCAAGCCCGGCGCGCGCGCCAGATCGTGGTCGAGCAGCCAATCGGCGAAGAGGCCGAGGCCAAATCGGTACGTCGCACCGCTTGCGACGACAATGCGATCGAACGGCGCCAGCAATCCGGGCAGCGCATTGACGTCGGTGGCGAGTCGAAACACCACGCCTTTCAATACACAGGCGGCGGTCATATCGGCGATGTAGCGTTCAAAACTCGTCTCGCTGGCCTCGACTTCTTGGTAAAGCGGCGCCTTGCCGGCGTAGCGGAAGCTGCCGCCGGTCCGCGTGCGCTTTTCGAACACCGTCACCGTGTTGCCTTCGGCCACCAGCGCCGCATAAGTGAGTCCCGCCGGACCGGCGCCGACCACAGCGATGCGTTCGCCGCGCGGCGGCTGCGCATCGGCGAACAAGGTCTCGCGGCCGGCCGCGCCGTTGACCACGCAGCCGATGCGCGCGCCACCGCGCATTTCGTTGATGCAGGTGTTGCAGGCGAGACAGCGCCGGATCGGCTCGCCGCGACTTACTTTTTCCACCCATTGCGGATCGGCGACCAGCGTGCGGCCGAGCGCGACAAAGTCGGTCTTGCCGGTCGCGACCGCAGCCTCCGCCGTCGCCGGATCGCCCAGCCGGCCGACAGCGATCACCGGCACGCCAACGTGCTGTTTCACGTCGGCGGCGAAATCGAGGAAGGTCGCGTCCGGCAAGCTCATCGGCGGCAGCACCACTTGCGCCGAGGGCAGCGAGCGATAATGCCCGGCGGTGACATGCAGCGCGTCGGCGCCGGCCGCGGCGGCCCAGATCGCGATCTGGCGGCCTTCGCTGTAAGGCAGTCCGCCGGGAAAAAAATCTTCGACCGACAGCCGATAAATCACGCCGAGCCCGGGCACCGCCGCTTTCACCGCGCGCAGCACGTCGAGCCCGAAGCGGGCGCGGTTTTCGAGGCTGCCGCCGTATTCGTCGCTGCGGCGGTTTTCGAACGGCGCGTGAAATTGCGAAATCAGATAGCCGTGCGCGGCGTGAATCTCGACGCAATCGAAGCCGGCTTGTTGCGCGCGCCGCGCGGCGGCGACATAGGCGGCCGTCGTTTCCGCGATCCGCTCTTTGCTCATCTCCTGCGGAATGATGGTCTCGAATGTCGTCTCGTAAACCGGATGCGGAATGGCCGACGGCGCAATCGGCACCTCACCGCAGATGTCGATGCGGGTATGGCCGCCGCCGTGGCCGAGCTGGATCGAGGCCTTGGCGCCGCCGCCGTGGGTTTCGCCTGTGAGCCGCGCCAGTCCGGGAATGAAGCGGTCGTCATAGATGCCGACCTCATGGCGGCGGTGGCGGCCGCATTTTTCCGGCGACGCCATTTCCACGGTGATCAAGCCGGTGCCGCCGCGCACCCGCGCCATGTAATAGGCGACGCTGTCGTCGGTGACAAAACCTTCGGCATCCGACGTGCGCGTCGTCATCGGCGGCATGACGATGCGGTTCTTGATCTCGGCCGGCCCGATGCGGGCCGGGGTGAGGAGGATGTTCGTCACAGCGTCGGGATCTCGCCGCCGTCGAGATCTATGGTGGCGCCGTGCATCCAGGTCGCCCGCGCCGACACTAAAAACGTAATGAGATCGGCGACGTCCTCGACGGTGCCGAAGCGCGTGATGCCGAAGCCGCGGCACATTTCCTTGCGCGCCTTGTCTTCCGGCCAGCCGGTGCGCTCCATCTCGGCCTTGATGCGCCGCCACAGCCGGTCGGTCTCGACCATGCTCGGATGGATGCAGTTGACCTGCACGCCCTCCTCCTTGCCGCGGTCGGCAAGGCATTTGCTGAAGGCGGCGACCGCGGCGTTAACCGAACTGCCGATGGTGAATTCCGCGGTCGGCTTGCGCCCGCCGGTGCCGCCGATCGAAACCAGCGAGCCCTTCCGCTCTTTCAGAAGCGGCCAGGCGGCGCGCGCTAGCCGCACATGGGCGAAGAATTTGAGCGCGTAACCGTCCTCGAAATCCGCGTCGGTCAATGTAAGAAAGTCGCCGCGCTTGGTGGCGCCGGCATTGTTGACCAGAATGTCGAGCCCGCCGAATTCGCGGCGCACCTGTTCAATGAGCTTCTCCGCCGCGCCCTTCTCGCGCAGATCGAGCACGGCGACGCCGGCGCGAGGCCCGGATTTGCGGATCGCGTTTGCCACTTCCTCGAGCGCGGCCGCGTCGCGGCCGGTCAGCATCACACCGCAGCCCTCGGCCGCCAAAGCCAGCGCGACGCCGCGGCCGATGCCGCGGCTCGATCCGGTCACCAGCGCGACTTTGCCGTTCAGTCCCAGTTCCATTTGCCAATTCCAATCCTAATACTCGATTTTCAAGCCGAGCTTCTTGATGAGCGCGGCCCACTTGCCTTCTTCGCGCTTGATATTCTCCGCGTACTCGTCAGGCGTCGAGGGCGCGGGATCGCTGCCGGCGGCGACGAGGCGTTTCTTGATATCGTCGGAGCTCAGCATAGCCTGCAGCGCCTTGTTGAGCTTATCGACGATCGGCCGCGGCACGCCGGCCGGCGCGGTGACGCCGTAATACTGCACCGCCTCGAAGCCGGGCAGGCCGGATTCGGCGGCCGTCGGCACGTTCGGCAGCGCCGCCGAGCGGGTGGCGGCGGCGACCGCAAGGCCGCGCAGTTGCCCAGCTTCGATCTGGCTCACGGACGCCGGGATGGTGTTGAAGCCGAGCGGGACGTGGTTGCCGAGCAGATCGTTGGTCAGCGGGCCGGTGCCCTTATAGGCGACCGTCGTGATATCGACGCCGCCCAGCAGATTGAACAATTTGGCGGCAAAATAATTGATGGTCGGCGCCGGCGGCGTGCCGGCGGAAAGCCTGCCGGGCTCCTTTTTCGCCAGCGCGATCACCTCGGCGAGCGATTTCGCCGGCAGCGCCGGGTTGGCGTCGACGATGATCGGCGTCGAGGCCACGGTCCCGATCGGCGAAAAATCCTTATTGATGTCGTAGCCGGTATTGGCGCCGAGGCTGATGCCGGTCAGCATCATGCCGATGGTGTAGCCGTCGGGCGTCGCCTTGGCGAGGTCGCGCGTGCCGATCATGCCGCCGGCGCCGGCGCGATTTTCGACGACGACCTGCTGGCCGAGCGAAACGGACAGACTTTGCGCGACCAGCCGGCCCATGAAATCGACGCCGCCGCCCGGCGGATAAGGCACGATTAGCGTGATCGGATGGCTCGGATAATCGTCAGCCGCGGCCGGTTGCGGCGGCGGCAATGCGATGGCGGCAGCCACGGCGGCGGTGGCCAGCGCGGCGAGAATGGCACGTTGCAGCATTATAATTTCCTCCCCGCGCCACTATAGCTCCGGGCGCCGCCCATGCGCTACATTGCCGCCGCGAAGTGAGGGAGCGACCGCATGCGTTTCGGCCTTTTCGGCAGCGCCACAGCCCGCCACGGCGGGCCCGACGTGGATTCCGGCCAGGGCTATAAGCAGTTCGTCGACTACAATATCGAGGCCGAAGCGCTTGGCTATCATTCGACGTTTCTGGTCGAGCATCACTTCACCGGTTTCGGCCAGGTGTCGGCGAGCCTCGCACTACTGACCTGGGTAGCGGCCAAGACCAAGACGTTGCGGCTCGGCACTGCGGTGCTGGTGCTGCCGTGGCACAATCCGGTGCTGCTCGCTGAACAGGCGGCGACCATCGATCTTCTTTCCGGCGGCCGGCTCGATTTCGGCGTCGGCAAGGGCTACCGCCACAACGAGTTTCACGGTTTCTGCGTGCCGATCGAAGAAGCCGATGCGCGCTTCAACGAAACGCTCGACGTGATCGTAAAATCCTGGACCTCGAAGCAACGCTTCTCGCATCACGGCAAATACTGGAATTTCGAGGACATCATCGTCGAGCCGCCAACGGCGCAAAAGCCGCATCCGCCGACGTGGATGGGCGCCGGCAGCCCGGAGTCGATCCGCCAGGTCGCTGCGCGCGGCTACAACCTGCTGCTCGACCAGTTCGCTTCCTTCGAGGCGGTCGCCGAACGCATCGCCATCTTCAAGGACGCCGTGGAACAGCGCGGCCGCGTCTTCGATCCGCTGGAGGTCGGCGTGGCGCGCGCGTTCTATGTCGCCAAGAACCAAGCAGATAAGGACGCGGCACTGGAACGGCGCATGGAGGCGCAGCGCCGGCTCGAGGCCATATCGAGCGCGCCGGACGGCACCAAGAGCAAAGCCAGCATCATGACCTATTCCGACACCCGCGAAGCGAGCGAGGAAAGCGCGCTGTACGGGACGCCGGACGAAATTGCGGGCAAGCTCGAACGGCTGCGCCGGCTCGGCGTCGAATATGTCCTGCTCAACGGCGGCGGTCTGGTGCTCGACAAGGCCAATGACAATCTCAGCCGCTTCGCCCGCGAAGTGATGCCGGCGTTCGTCGCCGAGACGCGGGCGCGCGTGGTGGGGTGATATTTATTCCGCTCATTCTCGCGAAAGCGGGAATCCAGGGAGAAGAATAGTATTACGACGAAGCTTTCTGGGTCCCCGCCTTCGCGGGGACGAGCGGATCATGCAGCACTTCCGATGATCAACAAAATCGTGCAATCGATGGCCGAGGCGATGACCGGCATTCGCGACGGCGCCGTCGTGCTGCTTGGCGGCTTCGGCTCGATCGGCCAACCCAATGCGCTGATCGAAGGCTTGATCGAGCAAGGCGCGACGGATTTGACGGTGGTCTCCAACAATGCCGGCACCGGCCGCACCGGCCTGGCGCGGCTTTTGGAGCTCGGCCGCGTGCGCAAGATCATCTGCTCCTATCCGCGCAGCGCCGGTTCGGTGGTGTTCGAGGAAATCTATCGCGCCGGCGAGATCGAGCTGGAAATCGTGCCGCAGGGCACCCTGTCGGAACGCATGCGCGCGGCGGGCGCCGGCATTCCCGCCTTCTTCACCGCCACCGCCGTCGGCACCAAGCTTGCCGCCGGCAAGGAGGAGCGCGACATCGCCGGCCGCAAATATCTGCTCGAAGAAGCGCTCGCCGGCGACGTCGCGCTGATCGAGGCCTGGGAGGCGGACCGCTGGGGCAACCTCACCTACCGGTCGTCGGCCCGCAATTTCAATCCGGTGATGGCGACCGCTGCGGCGTTGACCATCGCGCAAACGCAGCACATCGTCGAGCTTGGCGCGCTCGATCCGGAAAAAATCATCACCCCCGGCATCTACGTCAAGCGCGTGCTGCAGGTGCCCTATGGCGAGCCGACGGTGACGTGAGGGGATGGCGATGAGCGTGCTCGACACCTGCAAGCCGTTGACGCGCAGCGAAATGGCGGCGCGCGTCGCCCGCGATATTCCCGAAGGCTGGTACGTCAATCTCGGCATCGGCGCGCCGCTGCAGATCGCCGACTTTGTGCCGGCGGAGCGCGAAGTCATTTTTCATTCCGAGAACGGCGTGCTCGGCATGGGACCGGCGCCGGCGCCGGATCATATCAACCGCTGGCTGATCAATGCCGGCAAGCAATATGTCACGCTGCGCACCGGCGGCTCCTACATGCATCACTGCGACAGCTTTGCGCTCATTCGCGGCGGCCATCTCGATCTTTGCGTGCTCGGCGCGTTCCAGGTCGCCGCGAACGGCGATATCGCCAATTGGTCGACTTCCGACGATGACACCGCGCCCGCGGTCGGCGGCGCCATGGACCTCGCTGCCGGCACCCGCCAGCTCTGGGTGCTGATGGAGCATTTGACCAAATCGGGAGACAGCCGGCTGGTTCGCCGCTGCACCTATCCGCTGACCGCGCTCGGCGCGGTCAAGCGCGTCTATAGCAATCTTGCGGTGCTCGACGTCACCGGCGAAAGCTTTGCGGTTCGCGAAATGGCGCCTGGCCTTACGCTGGAAGCGCTGCAAAAGGTGACCGAGGCGCCGCTGCACATGGCAACGTAGGCTGGGTTTGCCGATCAATGCGCGTTTTGAAAAGCGTGACGTTCGTCTATGTACCGCGGGAGGATCGCATCCTCGCCGCGATCAATGCCGGCCGTAACGATGCCTGGTCGTGCTGGCTGACGCGACGGCTGGCGCTGGCCGTTCTGCAACGCACGACGGACTTTGTCACCGGAAGTTCCGATCTTGCGCAGCGTGCGCCGGCCGATCTGCGCGGCGAGATGGCCGCATTCGAACGCGACGCGGCCATCGCCAAGACCGCGCCGGCGATGTCGGTGACCCCGGGTGTCGTTCTCAATTCGACCGCGGATTCCGCCGAGCTCGCCGAGCGGCTGACGATCACGCAGCACGCCAAGGGCTTCCATTTCGAGTTGCGCGGCCTGCGCGACGAAGGCGCGGCGGGTGTCGTCGCGCGGCCCGAGCTGCAACGCATGCTGCAAATGTTGCAAGCCGAGATCGGCAAAGCCGGCTGGCTGGCGGCCCCGGCAAAGCCGCAAACGGCGCCGGCTTCCGCCGCAGTCACAGCCAAGCCGGCGCGCCATTGACGATTGCAACCCCGGCGGATGTCGCGCCAAAAGGGCTCGGCGCGCAATGGCATTGGCACCCTCTCCGACATGGCCTAATTTGCCGCGACACAAAGGGTAACAGGGAGCACGCACCAGATGGCCACCTACACATGGGACCACATTCACTTGCGCACCACCAATCCGGAGGCGATGGCGCAGTGGTTCGAGAAAATGCTCGGCGCCGAGGTGCTGCGCAGCATGCAAGAAGGCAAGCCGCGCATCGATCTCAGGCTTGGCGGCGCCAATATCTTCATCGCCCCGGTAGCGGAAGGCGACGGCACCAACGCCGCGCCTAAAATTCCGTATCGCGGCCTCGATCACTTCGGCCTTTCGGTAAGCGGCATCGACGCGATTGCCGCCGATCTGAAAAAGAAGGGCGTCGAATTCACCCGCGAGCCGACCACGGTGCGGCCGGGCGTGCGCGTTTGCTTCATCCGCGCGCCGGAAGGCGTATCGATCGAACTGCTCGATCGCAACGTGAAGTAAGCATCGGCAACGCCGGCAGTCCGTGTGAGCCGCCATGGCGAATGACGCAGAGTCGATCCGCGCGGCGCTCCTTGAGCGGTTCGGCGAGACGTTCGCGCTCGATCCGCGGCTCGCGGGCCTTGATGCGCTGGCAAAGATCGCCGGCCATCGTTCGCAGCGGCGCTTTGCGCCGCGCGCGATCGAGCCCGGCCTGTTGCGGCTCCTCTGCGCCTGCGCGCTGTCGGCGCCGTCGAAGAGCGACCTGCAGCAATGCGACATCGTCATCGTTTCCGACATGGCGATCCGCAAGACAATCGTCGCGACGATTCCCGACATGCCGTGGATCCTAGACGCGCCGGTATTTCTGGTGTTCGCGGCCAACGGCGCGCGGCTGCCCGCATTATGCGAGATGCGCGGCAAGCCATTCCCCAACGATCACCTCGACCAGTTCTTCAATGCCGCCGTCGACGCGGGCATCGTCTTGGCAACCTTCATCCAGGCGGCCGAAGCGGTCGGGCTCGGCTGTTGTCCGATCAGCGCCATCCGCGATCATCCGCAAATTGCGAGCGAAGCGCTCAATCTGCCGCAGCGGGTCATTCCGGTCGCCGGCCTGTGCGTCGGCTGGCCGGCGCAGTCGGGTGAAATCACGCCACGGCTTTCGCTCGACACGACACTCGTCGACAACAGCTACAGCGAGCACAACCTCGCCGGCGAGATCGACGCTTATGACCATCGCCGCGCCGCATTGCGGCCCTATCGTCGCCAACGCAATGTCGGGCGTTGGGGGGAGACGCAATTTTATGGCTGGTCCGAAGACAAGGCGCGGCAATATGCCGAACCGACGCGCACGGATTTCGGCGCTTTCGTTCGCCGCAAGGGCTTTCACCTCGACTAGCTGAAATCACGCCGAGCCGCCGGCAAAGCCGATACACATGGGAGCAACGAACAAGATGAAAACGCTCTTCGACAAGGTCTGGGACAGCCACGTTGTCGCGCAGGAAGAAGACGAGACGCTGCTCTACGTCGACCGCTGTCTTATTCACGAAGGCTCGCGGCACACCTTCGACACCCTGCACGAGCGCGGCCTGAAGGTGGCGCATCCCGACAAGGTCTTTGCCTTTTCCGATCACTACATTCCGACCGACCCGCAAGCCCGCGCCCGCGGCGTCGCCAGCATTGCCGATGCCGACATCCGCAACATGGTCGAGCTGCTGATCCGCAATACCGACGAGTACAAAATCGCGCGCTTCGGCTGGGGTGACGCGCGGCAGGGCATTCTCCACGTCGCCGGTCCGGAGCTCGGCATCAGCCAGCCGGGCATCGTGCTGGTCGGCGCCGACTCGCATACCTCGACGCATGGCGCCTTCGGCAACATCTCGTTCGGCATCGGCGCCTCGGAGACCACGCATGTGGTAGCGACGCAGACCATCTGGCAACGCCGCCCCGGCACCTTGCGCATCACCATCGACGGCGCGCTCGGCTTCGGCGTCACCGCTAAGGACATCATCCTCGCCATCATTGCCAAGATCGGCATCGGCGGCGCCATCGGTTACGCCATCGAATATGCCGGCTCTACCATCAAACGGATGTCGATGAACGAGCGGATGACGATCTGCAACATGTCGATCGAGGCCGGCGGCAAAGCCGGCCTGATCGCGCCGGACGACACTACTTATGAATTTCTCGCCGGTCGCGCTTTCGCGCCGAAAGGCAAAGCCTGGGACGAGGCCTTGCAGTATTGGCGCACGCTGCCGTCGGACCCGGACGCGAGGTTCACGAAGGAAGTCGCGCTCGATGCCGCCCATGTCGTGCCGATGGTGACCTGGGGCACCAATCCGGAGCAGGCGCTGCCGATCACCGATCGCGTCCCCGACCCGGCGCAAGAGCCGGATGCCGAGCGGCGCACCGAGTACAACAAAGCCTTGAGCTATATGGGCCTGCAGCCGGGCATGGCGCTAACCGACATCGCCGTCGACCGCATTTTTATCGGCTCGTGTACCAACAGCCGCATCGACGACATCCGCGCCGCCGCCGCGGTGGCCAAGCTCGGCCGCGCCGTCGTGCCGGCCTGGGTGGTGCCGGGCTCGGAAAGCGTGAAGCGCCAGGCCGAAGCCGAGGGTCTCGACCGCATCTTCGCCGAGGCCGGTTTCGAATGGCGCGACGCCGGCTGCTCGCTGTGCACCGCGCTCAACGGCGATCAGCTCAAGCCCGGCGAGCGCTGCGGCTCGACGTCGAACCGCAATTTTCAGGGCCGTCAGGGTCCCGGGGGCCGCACCCATCTGATGAGCCCGGCGATGGCCGCAGCCGCGGCGCTGCGCGGCCATCTGGTCGACGTGCGCGAATTCGGAGCAAGGAAATAACGTCATGGAAGCGTTTTCAGTGCTGACCGGCATCGCCGTGCCGCTCGCCGAAGCCAATATCGACACCAACCAGATCTGCCCGACCCGCTTCAACAAGGTGCCGCGCGGGCCGCGCTTCGCGCAAATCCTGCTGCATGACCGACGCTTCAATGCCGACGGCTCGGAGAAGCCGGACTTCATTCTCAATCAGGAGCCCTACCGCCGCGCGGTGATCGCGGTGGCCGGCAGAAATTTCGGCGTCGGCTCGTCGCGCGAAACCGCGGTGTTCGGCCTGATCACCTTCGGCATCCGTTCGGTGATCGCGCCGAATTTCGGCGACATCTTCTTCAGCAATTCGCTCAAGAACGGCTTGCTACCGGTGCGGCTGCCGGCCGTCACGGTGGAGACGCTGACGCGGCAGCTGCAGGAACAGCGCGGCGCGCAGATGACCGTCGATCTGCCCAATCAGTCGGTCACCGGACCGGACGGCAAGACCTATCATTTCGACATCGAGCCGTTGAGCAAGAAGCGGCTGTTGCGCGGCTTGGACGAGATCGCCCACACCCAGGAATATGCCGACGCCATCCGGCG
>JASHOX010000238.1 GCA_030038415.1 Xanthobacteraceae bacterium | reverse complement strand
GTCCCGTTGCCC
This sequence comes from Xanthobacteraceae bacterium, assembly GCA_030038415.1. GTDB lineage: Bacteria > Pseudomonadota > Alphaproteobacteria > Rhizobiales > Xanthobacteraceae > BOG-931. The sequence continues at coordinate 17,210 of JASHOX010000238.1, read as the reverse complement.
GGCCGGGGCGAAAGGGCGCCCTCCGCACTACCTCGTGCCACTTGTTTCGGCGATCACCGCGTCCTCTGTAACGCACGCCCCTCGCGGGGCGGGAGACGGTCATGCAAGCTTCTGAAGACGTCGTCGGCTCAGCCAACGCCAACGGTTCATCGCACTCTGACCCCACGGCTGCCGCGGATCATGGCCTCAACGGGGACGCCGACGGTTTGGCCGAACTGCTGCACGCCCTGCAGGCGATGCGGGTCGGCGATTTCTCCGTCCGCATGGCCGGCGACCGCGTCGGCATCATGGGCAAGATCGCCGACACCTTCAACGACATCGTCGGCACCAACGAGCGCATGGCCAAGCAGCTTGAACGCGTCGGCCAGGTGGTCGGCCGCGAAGGCCGCACTCGCCAGCGCGTGCGGCTCGGTCTGTCCGATGGCGCCTGGGGCGAGATGGAGTCCTCGGTCAACTCGCTGATCGACGATCTGCTCTGGCCGACCACGGAAGTCACCCGCGCCATCGCCGCGGTGGCGCAAGGCGACTTGCTGCGCACGGTGAGCCTGGACGTCGACGGCCGTCCGCTCAAGGGCGAGTTCCTGCGTTCGGCCGAGATCGTCAACACCATGATCAAGCAGCTCAACGTGTTCACCTCGGAAGTCACCCGAGTCGCCCGCGAGGTCGGCACCGAGGGCAAGCTCGGCGGCCAGGCGCAGGTGCGCGAGGTGTCGGGCGTGTGGAAGGACCTCACCGAGAGCGTCAACTCGATGGCCTCCAACCTCACCGCGCAGGTCCGCAACATCGCCGAGGTGACGATCGCGGTCGCCAACGGTGACCTGTCGAAGAAGATCACGGTCGACGTGCGCGGCGAGATTCTGCAGCTCAAGGAAGCCATCAACACGATGGTCGATCAGCTGCGCTCGTTCGCTTCGGAGGTCACCCGCGTTGCCCGCGAGGTCGGTACCGACGGCAAGCTCGGCGGCCAGGCCATCGTGCCGGGCGTTGCCGGCACCTGGAAGGACCTGACCGACTCGGTCAACGCCATGTGCGGCAACCTCACCGACCAGGTGCGCAACATCGCGCACGTCACCACCGCGGTGGCGCGCGGTGACCTGTCGCGCAAGATCACGGTCGACGTGCGCGGCGAAATCTTGGAGCTGAAAGACACCATCAACACCATGGTGGACCAGCTCAACGCGTTCGCCTCCGAAGTGACCCGCGTCGCCCGCGAAGTCGGCACCGAAGGCAAGCTCGGCGGCCAGGCGCAGGTGCCGGGCGTCGCCGGCACCTGGAAGGATTTGACCGACAGCGTCAACTTCATGGCCGGCAATTTGACCGCGCAGGTGCGCAACATCGCCGACGTCGCCACCGCCATCGCCGGTGGCGACTTGTCGAAGAAGATCACCGTCAACGTCTCGGGCGAAATCCTGCAGCTCAAGGAGACCATCAACACGATGGTCGATCAGCTCAACGCGTTCGCCGGCGAGGTGACGCGCGTGGCGCGCGAGGTCGGCACCGAAGGCCGGCTCGGCGGCCAGGCCAACGTGCTCGGCGTCGCCGGCACCTGGAAGGATCTGACCGATTCCGTGAATTCGATGGCATCGAACCTGACCGCTCAGGTCCGCAACATCGCCGAAGTGTCGACGGCGATCGCCTCGGGCGACTTGTCGAAGAAGATTACCGTCGACGTGCGCGGTGAAATTCTCGAACTGAAAGACACCATCAACACCATGGTGGACCAGCTCAACGCGTTTGCCGGCGAGGTGACGCGCGTGGCGCGCGAGGTCGGCACTGAGGGCAAGCTCGGCGGCCAGGCATTGGTGCGCGGCGTTGCCGGCACCTGGAAAGATTTGACCGACTCGGTCAACTCGATGGCCTCGAATCTCACAGGGCAGGTCCGCAACATCGCCGAGGTTGCCACCGCCGTGGCGCGCGGCGACTTGAGCCGCAAGATCACGGTCGACGTGCGCGGCGAAATTCTCGAGCTGAAAGACACGCTCAACACCATGGTCGACCAGCTCAACGCCTTTGCCGCGGAAGTCACGCGCGTCGCGCGCGAGGTCGGCACCGAAGGCAAGCTCGGCGGCCAGGCCAACGTGCCGGGTGTCGGCGGCACCTGGAAGGACTTGACCGACTCGGTCAACTCGATGGCCTCGAACCTGACCGGCCAGGTGCGCAACATTGCCGAAGTCGCCACCGCCATCGCCGGCGGCGACTTGAGCCGCAAGATCACGGTCGACGTGCGCGGCGAAATCCTTCAGCTGAAGGAAACGCTCAACACCATGGTCGATCAGCTCAACCGCTTCGCCGGCGAAGTGACGCGCGTGGCGCGCGAGGTCGGTACCGAAGGCCGGCTCGGCGGCCAGGCCAACGTGCCGGGCGTCGCCGGCACCTGGAAGGATCTGACCGACAGCGTCAATTCGATGGCCGGTAACTTGACCGCTCAGGTCCGTAACATCGCCGAAGTGACCACCGCTGTCGCTCGCGGTGACCTCGGCCGCAAGATCACCGTCGACGTGAAGGGCGAAATTCTGGAGCTGAAGAACACGATCAATACCATGGTGGACCAGCTCAACGCGTTCGCCTCGGAAGTCACCCGCGTCGCCCGCGAGGTCGGCACCGAGGGCAAGCTCGGCGGCCAGGCGCAAGTGCCGGGCGTCGCCGGCACCTGGAAGGATTTGACCGACAACGTCAACTTCATGGCCTCGAACCTCACCGCGCAGGTACGCAACATCGCCGAGGTGGCCACCGCCATCGCCGGCGGCGACTTGTCGAAGAAGATTACGGTCGACGTGCGCGGCGAGATGCTGCTCCTTAAGGACACACTCAACACCATGGTCGAGCAGCTGCGTTCGTTCGCCGCCGAAGTGACGCGCGTCGCCCGCGAGGTCGGCACCGACGGCCGGCTCGGCGGTCAGGCGGTGGTGCCGGGCGTCGCCGGCACTTGGAAGGACCTGACCGACAACGTCAATCTTTTGGCCGCGAACCTCACCACGCAAGTCCGCAACATCGCTGAGGTGACGACCGCGGTGGCGCGCGGCGACTTGAGCCGCAAGATCACCGTCGACGTCAAAGGCGAGATTCTCGAACTGAAAAACACCATCAATACCATGGTGGATCAGCTTAACGGCTTCGCCTCGGAAGTCACCCGCGTCGCCCGCGAAGTCGGCACCGAGGGCCTGCTCGGCGGCCAGGCGCAAGTGCCCGGCGTCGCCGGCACCTGGAAGGATTTGACCGACACCGTCAACGTCATGGCGGCGAACCTCACCGAGCAGGTGCGCGGCATCGTCAAAGTGGTGACCGCGGTCGCCAACGGCGACCTCAAGCAGAACCTGGCGGTGAAGTCGAAAGGCGAGGTGGCGGCGCTTGCCGAAACCATCAACAACATGACCGATACGCTCGCGACCTTCGCCGATCAGGTGACGACCGTGGCGCGCGAAGTCGGCGTCGAAGGCCGTCTCGGCGGTCAGGCCAACGTGCCCGGCGCCGCCGGCACCTGGAAGGACCTGACCGGCAACGTCAATCTTTTGGCCGCCAACCTGACCACTCAAGTGCGCGCCATCGCCGAAGTGGCGACCGCGGTGACCAAGGGCGACCTGACCCGTTCGATTCAGGTCGAAGCGCGCGGCGAAGTGGCCGAGCTGAAAGACAACATCAATACGATGATCGACAATTTGCGGCTCACCACCGACCGCAACACCGAGCAGGATTGGCTGAAAACCAACCTCGCGAAATTCACCAATATGCTGCAGGGCCAGCGCGATCTCACCACGGTCGGCCGGCTCTTGCTCTCCGAGCTCACCCCGCTGGTCAACGCGCACCAAGGCGTCATCTACCAGATGGAAGGCGAGGAGAAGAGCAGCAGGCTTAAACTGCTGGCGGCCTATGCCGACGACGCTGGGAGCGGCCACCGCCAGGTATTGGAGCTCGGCCATGGCCTGATTGGTCAGTGCGCGCTCGATAAGCGGCGCATGCTGATCACTGATTTGCCGGAAAGCACGGTGCCCATCAGCTCGGCACTGCTCAAAGTTCAGCCGCGCAACAATATCGTGCTGCCGGTGCTGTTCGAGAACCAGGTCAAGGCGGTGATCGAGCTTGCCTCGATCCAGGAGTTCACCGCGCTGCAAACCATGTTCCTCGAACAGCTGACCACCTCGATCGGCATTGTGCTCAATTCGATCGAGGCGACGATGCAGACCGAGGGCCTGCTCAAGCAGTCGCAGCAGCTCGCCGGCGAATTGCAGGCGCAGCAGAAGGAGCTGCAACAGACCAACGAGCAGCTCGAACAGAAGGCGGCCCAGCTCGCCGAACGCAATGTCGAAGTGGAACGCAAGAACCAGGAAATCGAGCAGGCTCGCCGCGCGCTCGAGGAAAAGGCGACCGAGCTGGCGCTCACGTCCAAGTACAAGTCGGAATTCTTGGCCAACATGTCGCACGAGCTGCGCACGCCGTTGAATTCGATTCTGATCCTCGGCCAGCAATTGACGGACAATCCGGAAGGCAATCTGACCTCGAAGCAGGTCGACTTCGCGCGCACTATTCACGGCGCCGGCACCGACCTGCTCAATCTGATCAGCGACATTCTCGATCTGTCCAAGATCGAATCCGGCACCGTTACCGTCGATGCCGAAGAGGTGTTTTTCTCCAACCTCGTCGACATGGTGGCGCGGCCGTTCCGTCACGAAGCGGAGACCCGTCAGCTGTCGTTCGAGGTTCATGTCGATCCCAATCTGGGCCGCAGCATCACCACCGACACCAAGCGGCTGCAGCAGGTGCTCAAGAACCTCTTATCGAACGCATTCAAATTCACCGCGCAGGGCGGCGTCCGGCTCAACGTCAACGCCGCCGTTGGCGGCTGGAGCGCCGAGCATCCGGTGCTCAGCCAGGCCGCCGGCGTCGTCGCTTTCGAAGTTACCGACACCGGCATCGGCATTCCGCAGGAGAAGCAGAAGATCATCTTCGAGGCGTTCCAGCAGGCCGACGCGTCGACCAGCCGCAAATACGGCGGCACCGGTCTCGGCCTTGCCATCAGCCGCGAGCTCGCCGGCTTGCTCGGCGGCGAAATCCATCTGCGCAGCGCGCCGGGCGCCGGATCGACCTTCACCCTCTATCTGCCGATCAAATATGTCGGCCCCAATGCCGCGAGCCACGCCGGCACCGCAGTCGCCGCTACGGCGTCGGCGCATCAGGCTGGTTTCCACATTACCCCCGAGCGCAGCATCGAGCCGATCCCCGACGACCGGCTGGATATCCAGGCCGGCGACGCCATCCTGCTCATCGTCGAGGACGATCCGCACTACGCCCGCATCCTGGTCGATCTGGCGCGCGACAAGGGTTTTAAGGCGCTGCTGGCGATGCGCGGCGACGATGCGCTCAATCTCGCCAAGCAATATCAGCCGACTGCGGTCTCGCTCGACGTGTTCCTGCCCGACATGCTGGGCTGGAATGTGTTGAGCCAGCTCAAGCAGAACCCACTCACCCGGCATATCCCGGTACAGATCGTCTCGCTCGACGAGGATCGCCAGCACGGGCTCGCCCGCGGCGCCTTCGCCTTCGTCAACAAGCCGACCACGCGCGAAGGCATCGCCGAGGCGCTCTCGCGCATCAAGGAGTTCGCCGAGCCGCGTAAGAAGCGCCTCTTGATCGTCGAGGATAACGCAACCGAGCAGATGAGCATCCGTGAACTGCTCGGCCATGACGACATCGAGATCGTCAATGCTGGCACTGGAAACGAAGCGCTAAGCACGTTGCAGAACAACCCCTGCGACTGCGTGGTGCTCGATCTGCGGCTGCCGGATATGTCCGGGTTCGAGGTGCTGGAGCGCATGCGCGCCGACAGCGGGCTCACCGATATCCCGGTCGTGGTCTTCACCGGCCGGGAATTGTCGGCCGAGGAGGATGCGCAGCTGCACACGATGGCGCGCAGCATCGTGGTCAAGGGCGTCGAATCGCCGGAGCGGTTGCTCAACGAGACGGCGCTGTTTCTGCACCGCGTCATTACCGACCTGCCGCCCGAGAAACAGCACATGCTGGAGCGCCTCAACAGTTCCGACGAGGATCTGGTCGGCCGTACCGTGCTTCTCGTTGACGACGATCCGCGCAATATTTTTGCGCTGTCGAGCGCACTGGAACGCCGCGGCATGAACGTGCTCACCGCGACGACCGGCGCCGAGGCGATCCAGGTCATCGAGGAAACGCCGGCGCTCGCCATCGTGCTCATGGACATCATGATGCCGGAAATGGACGGCTATCAGACCATGGAGAAGATTCGCCAGAACAAGGAATATCGTCGCCTGCCGATCATCGCTTTGACCGCCAAGGCGATGAAGGGCGATCGCGAAAAATGCCTGCAGGCCGGGGCGTCGGATTACCTCGCCAAGCCGGTCAATACCGAACAGCTTCTGTCCGCGCTGCGGATGTGGCTGCACCGCTAGGCGGAGCAAAATGAACAAGACCGTCACGACCGAGAAAGTCAACGTTCTGCTGGTCGACGATCAGCCAGATAAGCTCTTGGCTTACGAGGTGATCCTCGGCGACCTCGACGAGAACCTGGTCAAAACCGCGTCGGCGCGCGAGGCCTTGCAGTTTCTGCTCAAGAACGACGTCGCCGTCGTTCTAATCGACGTCTGCATGCCGGAGCTCGACGGCTTTCAATTGGCGGCGATGATTCGCGAGCATCCGCGGTTCCGCAAGACGGCGATCATCTTCATCTCGGCCATTCATCTGACCGACGTCGATCGGCTGCGCGGCTATGAGATGGGCGCGGTCGATTACGTGCCGGTTCCGGTCGTTCCCGAAGTCTTGCGCGCGAAGGTACGGGTGTTCGCCGAACTGTTCCGCAAGACGCGCGAGCTCGAGCGGCTCAACTCGACGCTTGAACGCCACGTCGCCGAGCGCACTGCGGAGTTGCAGGCCTCCAATGCGCGTCTGCTCGAGAGCGAGCAGCAATTGCGGCTGGCGACTGAGGCCGCCGAAATCGGCTTGTGGGACGTCGACAACGTGACCGACACGCTGTTCTGGCCGCCGTGCGTCAAAGCCATGTTCGGCATCTCGCCGGACGTGCCGGTGAGCCTGGCGGATTTCTATGCCGGCTTGCATCCCGACGACAAAGAGGCGACCAGCGCGGCCTTCGCCGCCGCCTGCGACCCGCAAAAGCGCGCGCTCTACGATGTCGAGTACCGCACCGTCGGCAAAGAGGACGGCATTATTCGCTGGGTCGCGGCCAAGGGCCGCGCAGTTTTTGACGCCGACGGAAAATGCGTGCGCGTGATCGGCACCGCCCTCGATATTTCCAAGCGCAAGGAAGCCGAAGAACGCCAAGTGCTGCTGGCGCGTGAGGTCGATCACCGCGCGCGCAACGCGCTCGCGGTGATCCAATCGATCATCCGGCTCACCCGCGCCAAAACCGTCGACGATTACGTTGGGGCGATCGAAGGCCGCATCAAGGCGCTGGCGCGCGCCCATACGCTGTTGTCCGATTCGCGCTGGCACGGCGCGGATCTGGCGACCTTGGTCACCGAAGAGCTCGCGCCCTATCGCGCCGGCGACAAGATCACCATCGGCGGACCGGATATCTCGCTGCAACCGGCGACAGCGCAAGGGCTGGCACTGGCGCTGCACGAACTCGCCACCAACGCCGCCAAGCACGGGGCGCTGTCGTCGCCGAGCGGCAAGATCACGCTCGATTGGCACTTGCAGACCGACGCCTTGACGCTGAATTGGGCGGAAAACGGTGGTCCCGCCACAGCCGAGCCGTCATCGCGCAGCTTCGGGCTGAAGGTCATCGTCGCCAGCATCGAACAGCAGCTCGGCGGCAAGGCGGCGTTCGACTGGGATCCGAAAGGCCTGCGCTGCGCATTTTCCATACCGCGCAGCGAGCTGACCAAGTCCCGGGCGGTGAATGCTTTGCCCAGCGGCGGTCAAGCCAATGGCGCCACCATCGGCTTGAGACGCAATGAGAGGCCGCGCGTGCTGCTGGTCGAAGACGAGGCTCTGGTCGCCATGATGATTCAGGACACGCTGACCGAATTCGGCTTTCAGGTGATCGGTCCGGTCGGCACGGCGTCCGAGGCGTTATCCGCGGCGCGCGACAGCCAGTTCGACGCTGCCGTGCTCGACATCAATCTTGGCGACGGCATGGTTTACAGCGTCGCCGAGATCTTGAGCAAACGCGGCGTGCCGTTCGTCTTCGTCACCGGCTACGACGCCGACAGCGTCGATAGCCGCTTTGCCGGCGTGCCGATCCTGCAAAAGCCGATCGAACGCAATATGCTGCAGAAGGTTTTTCTGCTCGGCGCCGATCACGTGGTTGCCGACGCACCGCGCTCGGCCGCGCGTGCCTGAAGTTTTTGCGCCCTAGGCGTCCAATACCGCCCGTACCTTTGCAGCAAAACGCTGTGGGCGGCTGCGATCCAAGAGAATCGGCAAGAATTTTTCAATTCACAGGGGTTATGAATTCTCCGCCCTGGGCATCGGGATTTTCCTGCTTAAGGCGCCTAGTCTAGCCAAAGGAGAGGAACGATTCGCGCGGCAGCGTATCCATGGCGACTTCCGCGGGAAATGCTCACGGCAACGGAAAATCGACAAACGTACATGAAGCTCTTCAAGTGCCAACACTGCGAGCAGCTGCTCTACTTTGAGAACACGGTATGCGAGAAGTGCGCGCGCCAGCTCGGCTTCATTCCCGAGATCATGAACCTGTCGGCGCTGGAGCGCAAAGGCGACGCTTGGCGCGTGCTGGCGGTGGACAAGAAGCTCTATCGCTTCTGCGCTAATGCCGAACTCAACGTCTGCAATTGGATGATCGAGGCCGGCTCGCCCGACAGCTATTGCGCGGCCTGCCGGCATAATCGCACCATCCCCGACACCGCCGTCCCGGAGAATCTGGCCGCTTGGCAAAAGATCGAGATCGCCAAGCATCGGCTGTTTTACACGCTGATGAAACTCAATCTGCCGCTCGACGAGCGCAACGAGAATGGCGGCATGCGCTTGGCTTTCGATTTTCTAGCAAGCCCGCCGCATGTCGACGGCCCGCGGGTGATGACCGGCCACGACAACGGCTTGATCACGCTGGCGCTCGAAGAAGCCGACGACGCCGAGCGTGAGAAGCGGCGCACCATCATGCACGAGCCGTATCGCACCTTGCTCGGCCACTTCCGCCACGAGGTCGGCCACTATTTCTGGGACGTGCTGGTGCGCGACGGCGGTCTCATCGAGAACTGCCGCAAGATATTCGGCGACGAGAGGGCGGATTACGGCGCGGCGCTGCAGGCTTATTACGCCAATGGCGTGCCGCCGAACTGGCAGGAAAATTTCATCAGCGCCTATGCCACGTCCCATCCGTGGGAGGATTTCGCCGAAACCTGGGCGCATTACCTGCACATTGTCGATACGCTGGAAATGGCGCGCGCCTTCGGCATGTATGTGCATCCGCGGCTGGCGCGGCCGGGCGAGTTCGATGCCCAGGTCGATTTCGACCCCTACACCCTGCTTGACCCGTCGCCGTTGATCGAGACCTGGATCCCGTTGAGCAATGCGCTCAACAGCCTCAATCGGACGATGGGATTATTGGATATCTATCCATTCATTTTGTCGCCGCCGGTCATCGGGAAGCTGAGCGCCATCCACGATCTCATCCACGGCAACAAGCTGCCGGTGCGCGAAGAGAAGGCGGCTTAAATTTATTAACCTCGATGGCCGAGAGTCAGGTCAACCGCAAACGGCTTAAGCCGGCTCCGGTCGATGCACGAGCAGCACCGCACCGCCCGCGGCGCCGCTCTTCTTTTTGCGCGACCCCTCTTGAGCCTTGCTTAAATTCCCTGTTCTGTTGCGCCGGTGAATTCGCAATAGGGAAACGAAATGCTGAAATCGACGCGTGAAAAGGCATCGCATAAGGCCATCAAGCAGCAGTTAATCGTCGCCGGCAAGGTGCTGGTGGCGCAAGGCCAGGACGATTTTACCCGCGGCCATATCTCGTTCCGGCTGCCCGACGATCCCGGCCGCTTCTTCATGAAGGCGCACAGCCTCGGGCTCGACGAGATCACGATGCAAAATATCCTCACCATCGATCTTGACGGCAAGGTCGTCGCCGGCACCGCGCGCCGGCACAGCGAGGTTTTCATCCATTCCGAGATCTTCAGGGCGCGCCCCGACATCAATTGCGTCATCCACACCCATCCGACCCATTCGATTGCGCTGTCGTCGACCGGCCGGCCGCTTAAATGCTACAGCCAGCCGGGCGCGTTGTTCTACGAGGCGCTCGGCACTTATGCGGACACCATCAATCTCATCCGCACGGAAGACATGGGCGCCGGCGTCGCCCGCGCGCTCGGCAAGGGCAGGGCGGTGCTGCTCAAAAACCATGGCGTGGTCGTCACCGGCGCCAGCGTCGCCGAGGCGGTGATCGGCACCATCATGCTGGAGAACGGCGCCATGGTGCAGCTTCTCGCCGAAGCCGCCGGCGACGTGGCGCCGGAATTTCCTCGCGCCGACATCGAGAAGCTCAAGCACGACATCAGCCGGCCCGAGCAATTCCAGATTAACTTCGATTATCTGGCGCGAAGGGTGAAGCGGGGCGCGCGCTAGACCGTGCGCTCACTGGCGCCCGATGTTCCCTTTCGGAGGTTGCATAACATTTGGCGGCGTGATGTCGAGCCACGGGCTGGCAACCATATCAGATGATCCCTCCAACGCTTGCCGAACGCTTAGCCAGTTCACCGAAAGCCCAAGCGCGAAAGTCGGCAATCGAGTGAGAGCGGTCGTCGGCACGATCATGCTGGAGAACGGCGCCATGGTGCAGCTTTCTCGCCGAGGCCGCCGTGGCGCCGGAATCTCCCCGCGCGGACGTGGAAAAAACCAAGCACGACATCGGCCGGCCCGAGCGATTCCAAATCAATTTCGACTATCTCAGTTGCCGAAATGCAGCGGCTTGTAATAGGGGTCCGGCGTCGACGTGTCATCGCTCCGGCCAAAAGGGGTCAATGAATTCTGCTGGATACCGAACTGCACGACGGGGCCGTTCGCACCGAACGGTCGGATGCCTTGATCGGAGTTGTGACTGTCCGGATCAGTAAGGTGATTGTCGGGATCAGCGAGGTGATCGTACGGATCGGTAAACGTGTAGTTTCCGGCGCTGCCAGGCCCGACGGTTTGCTGACTGAACGCCCATGCAGAGGCGACGCTCGACGAGAATAGAGCCGCTGCAAGCACGCCAACCGCGAGCCGCTGCATCAATTGAAGCATCATTATCCTGCCTCTCTCGAAAGCGCCAATCGTAGGCTCCACCGAACTACGCAATGTCAACACTCTATACGATTTTATGAGGCCATGCGCTAGCCGTAATGCTTGCGCAGCTCGGTCTTGAGCACCTTGCCGTAATTATTCTTCGGCAGCGTGTCGAGGAAGACGTAATCGCGCGGCCGCTTGAAGCGGGCGATGGCGTCGAGACACAGGCGGTCCAGCTCCGCCGCCGCCAGAGTGCGCTCCGGCCGCGCCACCACGCAGGCGACGACCTCTTCGCCCCAATCGGCATGCGCGCGGCCGATGACCGAGACTTCGAGCACGTCGGGATGCCGCAGCAGCACCTCTTCGACTTCGCGCGGATAGATGTTGCTGCCCCCGGAGATGATCAGATCTTTGGATCGGTCCTTCAGCGTGAGATAGCCCTCGTCGTCGAATGCGCCGACATCGCCGGTGTGCAGCCAGCCGCCGCGCAAGGCCTGCGCGCTTGCCGTCTCATCGCGCCAATAACCCGGCATCACCACGTCGCCGCGCGCCAGCACTTCGCCGATTTCGCCCGCGGGGAGGGCGCGATCCTCGGCGTCGGCAATGCGGACCTCGACATTGCTGCGCGCCAATCCGACCGAGCCCATGATGTCGCGCCACCGCGACCGCGACCGGTCGGCGTGCAGCGCCTTCGACAGGCTGGTGATGGTCATCGGCGCTTCGCCCTGGCCGTAGATTTGCGCGAATTTCGGCCCCAGCAAATCCATGGCCCGCAAGAGGGTTTCGACATGCATCGGGCCGCCGCCATAGATGACGGTGCGCAGGCCGGCATGATCGGCGCCGGCAAAGCCGGCATGATTGACGAGCCGGCTGACCATGGTCGGCGCGGCGAAGAAACTAACATTGCCGTGCGCGGCAAGGAGCGCAGCGATCTCGTCCGGATCGAAGCCGCCCTTTTCCGGCACGACGTTCTTTGCGCCCGTCGCGACAAAGGGCAGGGCGTAGAGCCCGGAGCCGTGCGACAGCGGTGCCGGGTGAATCTTGGCGTCGGTGGCGCCGACCGGCTCGATGTCGGACAGATAAGCGAGCGTCATCGCCATGAGATTGCGATGCGTCAACATCGCGCCTTTCGGCCGGCCGGTGGTGCCGCTGGTATAAAACAGCCAGGCGAGATCGTCGTCCCGGCGCTCGACGACATCGATGCCATCGCCGCGCCCGAGGCGGTCCCATTGGGCGCTGCCGGTGACGATGGTGCGGCGGTGGCGCGCGACGGCGTCGGCAAGGTCGGGACTCGCCAGGATCAGCGAGGCTTCCGAATGACCGATGATGTAGCCGAGCTCGTCCGCGTGCAGCTTGGCGTTCATCGGCACCGCGACGAGGCCCGCGTGCCAGATGGCGAACAAGGCTTCGAGAAATTCCGGGCGATTGGTCATGGCGATCGCCACCCGCTCGTCCGGCCGGCACAAGGTGCGCAGATTGCCGGCGAGAACGCGCGAGCGCGCCGCCCATTGCCGGTAGCTCGCATAGACCGCCGTACCGAACGCGATCGCGGTGCGCTCGCCCTCGGCGCGGCCCCATTTTTCCACCCAGCCGGCGAGATTCATGCGCTTATGGTCTCGGCCTTGCCATGGTCGCGGTCATCCGTATGGTAGAACATTCAATGGTGAATTCGGCCCGGAGTAAAGCGCGCGGCCGGTCGAGGCGATGACGGTGAAGCCGCAGCAAAAAGACCGCCGCGAGACCAATCCGGCGCTGGGGCATCGCAAGCTCAAGCTCGGCACGTTTCAGACCAATCTCGATTCCGGTTGTGTGATGTCGGATCTCGACGGCCGGCTGGAATTGACCTGGCCGAACACGGTGACGCTGGCGCAGCTCGCCGACGCGATGGATTTCGAGGCGCTGGTGCCGGTGGCGCGCTGGCGCGGTTTTGGCGGCGCAACCGATCCACAAGGCCCGGGCTTCGAGACTTATACGTGGGCGGCCGGCATTGCCGGCGCCACCAAGAATTCCGGCGTCATCTCGACCTCGCATGTCGCGCTCAATCACCCGATCATCGCCGCCAAGCAATGCACGGTGATCGACCACATTTCCGGCGGCCGTTTTACCCTCAACATCGTCAACGGCTGGAATTATCCGGAAATGGACATGTTCGGCACCGCGATGCTCGGGCATGAGGAGCGTTACGCCTGCGCCGACGAGTGGGTGACCATCGTTAAGCGGCTGTGGACGCAGGACGAAAAGTTCGATTTCGACGGCAAGTACTACCGCATCAGGGGCGGCTATCTGCAGCCGAAGCCGATTCAGTCGCCGCACCCCGTCATCATGAACGCCGGCGCCTCAGAACGCGGCCGGCATTTCGCGTGCCAGCATTGCGATCTCGTCTTCACCAATATCCGCAGCCACGACCTCGCCACCCACACCGCCCATATCGGCGCCTATCACACGCTGGCACGCGAGGCTTACGGCCGCGAGGTCAAAGTCTGGAGCAATGCCACGGTCATCCAGGCCGAGACCGAGAAGGAGGCGCGCGACTTCTATCATTATTATGTGCACGAGAAGGGCGACTGGGTCGCCGCCCGCAACGTCATTGACACCATGGCGGCCGAAATGAACAAGCGCGACTACCCTGAGGCCCAGCGCAAGGCGATGTCGGAGATGATGATCTCGGGCTGGGGCGGCTTTCCGCTCATTGGCACCAAGGAGCAGGTTGTCGACGGCCTATTAGCGTTGTCGAAAATCGGGCTCGACGGCCTGCTGCTGTCATTCCCGCGCTATATCGAGGACATGCGCCGCTTCCGCGACGTCACCTATCCGCTGGTCAAACAGGTGGGGCTGCGGGATGAGGTGTGACCCGTCTTTGCGAGCGTTTCCCCTCCCGCCCACGCGCGACAGCGCGTGCGGGGAGCGTTGGAGTGCAGATCGTTGTTGGTTGTCGCAGGACAGCAACAGCCGGGGGGAGAATGAGCACTATAGTATCCTGAATTTTGTATGGGGCGTGCCCATGAAAAAGATCATTGGGATTGCGGCAATCGCAACTTTAATCGGAACGTCCGCTTGGCCAGCCGATATGGCGGTCAAGGCACCGCCGGTGGTCGCGGCAGCTGCGCCAGCAAACGATTGGACGGGAATTTACGGCGATGTCGGCCTCGGCTGGCAAAACGATCGCTTCGACTGGACAGACACAAACTTCGTCCCACCGATAGTGCCGTTTTCCATGTCCAGTGGCACCGCCAGCATCACCGGGCACGCCGGCTATCAACAGCAATTCAACTGGCTCGTGGTCGGCGGTGAGATCGGCACGTTCCAATCGATGAAAGGAAATACAACTTCCCTCGTATCCAACGGGGTTGCGACCGGTCCGTGCAACAACCTCGCCGGTTACACCTGTCAAGTTGCAATTGACTACCCCATCCTCGCCGGGGGCAAGCTTGGCGTCGACTGGGGTAACTGGCTCGTCTACGGCGTCGGCGGCGCGGCGTTGAACGCCAATGTAACGTCGAAGGCATACCTTCCCAGCGGCGTCCTTTCAGACATTGGGGTGCCGCAGAGCGCGCACGGCTGGTACGCGGGCGGTGGTCTCGACTATCTGTTCTACAAGACCAATCTGTTCGATCTGATCGGCGGCGTCGAGTACGAGCATGTCAGCCTCGGCACTCTTACCCAATGCACCGTGCCACAGCCTGGATCCGCCATCGTTACAGGCTGTCCGGGGACCATCGCGGCCGATTCAAGGATAATCTCCGCCAGAGAAGACGCGGTGTGGGCCAAGCTGACGGTGAAATTTAATCCATTCTTCCATTAAACGTGACGTACTGGCAATACTTCGGCGGATCGGCACAAACCGGGTGAGCCGCTTTGTTTGATATGGTAAGCAAGCGTAGAGTGGGCGAAGCGCGCGCAACGCGCCGCGTCCACGCGTTTTGAATGGCCGCAGAATCCGCGTGGACTTCGCAGTCGCTAAAGCCCGCTACGAAGCTAAAAAGCGCCGTAGCACCGGCAGCGCCTGCTCCACGCAACTGCGGCCTTCGGCGATCGCCTCCTCGGCTCGGTTGAACTCCAGCAAGCCGAAGTCGCGAAGCCGTGGAACCAGCAGGACGTGCGGCGGCTCGCCGGCGAGGCGGCTGCGCGTGATGTGGTCTTGCATGATGTTGATGGAGTTGGCGAGGACATCGAAGTAACCCAATGTCGACGGCGCCTTCGGTAAAAGTTGCTGCGCGACCTGAGCAGCCTGGTCGCGCAGCCCGGCCGGCAGTCGGCTCACAACCCGATCGAGCAGCTCGTTCTGCAGCCGCGACGACGCCGTCGCAGGGGTCCTTTCGGACTGGCTTTGAAACCGGCGGCCCAACAGGTCGCCGTTGAGATTGACCGCGATGATCATATCGGCGCCCAGCGCCCGGCAAACCGAGACAGGCACCGGGTTGCACAGCCCGCCGTCGATAAGCCACTTCCCCTGAATCCTTACCGGACTGAAAATGCCGGGAAGGGCAATCGAAGCACGCACCGCTTGATGAATCGGTCCGCAGTCCAGCCAGATCTCGCGGCCGGTGACGAGATCGGTTGCGATGGCCGCATACCGCTTCGTATAGCTCTCGATTGGCTGCCCGACGCCCAGCTCTTGCAGGAATTCGACGGCCGCCGTGCCGTCGATCAGCCCGCCGCCCGACAATCGGACATCCAGTAATCCGACGATCTCCCGCCAAGTTACGGTCTCGGCCCAGCGCTTTAGCTCGCTAAGACGCCCGGCTACGTAAGCCGCGCCCACGAACGCGCCAATCGAAGTGCCGCAGACAATCTCCGGCTCGACGCCGGCCTCGATGAGAGAGCTCAAGACGCCAATGTGTGCCCAGCCGCGTGCGGCGCCGCTTCCCAGCGCGATTCCAATGCGAGGATGGGCCATGATCCGCAGCCCCCGTGGCTGGAAGCGACATAATCAAACTAACAGCCGGCGGAGCAAGTGGCCCGGATGAAGCGCAACGGGTCCGGCCCGAAGTGGCCGGCCCGATGACGCAAAGCGGCTACGCACAGCGCGCGGCTTGGTTTGTTACCCCTCACCCGGATCGTTGCGAATATTCGCTCGCAACTCGCCACCCTCTCCCACAAAAGGAGAGGGAGGAACCGGAAGCAGGTCACTATCGCAGAGACGTGATGTGACAACGATCACCGAGATGGTTACAGTGTCCGTTATCTCGCCCATGGAAGGGACCTTCGCGAGGGTACTTTCGAAGAGGGGCGAGAGCGGTTCCCGGGACGCGGCTATACACCGCGTGATCCGGGCGGCTTTGGGCATCGACCGTCCGGCGCGTGATCGGACTGCCAGGTGCTGGCTGCACTGGTGCCGGAGAGGGTCCTCCCGTTTGGATCCGGTGATTCCAGGAAGCGCGGCCCGGAGCCGAGTCGAGGTCAGGCCCTCGGCGAAATAACCGCGGTGGGGCGCCGCAAGGCGAGCGCGCCGCCTCTCTTTAAGCTCCGCGCCAATGCGGGGCAGGGGCGAAATTAGCGCGCACCGTGTCGCCGGCAGGCTTTCTCTTTCTGCGGCGGGGCGGAACCCAGTGGTGCGCTTATCGGCGCTCCGCCTCCCTCTTTATCCGCATGATCCCGAAAAGTGCCGTTGCGGTTTTCGGAAAAGATCATGCGCAGAAAAAGAAAGGAGGAGATTGGACGGGCTTTCTTAAAGCGTGAAGCAAACCTCGGATGCGAAGCCGCATCGCGAGAACGAGATCGCTCATCCGCCCCCGCGATAGCGGGGATGGGGACCCCGCGAAGGGCGGTGGAGGGAGCGCGGGCCGTGACGACTCTTTTGCAACGAAGGCGAAGCGACGAGTCAGATGCCCCTTCCACCGCGCAAAAGTGCGGTCCCCTTCCCCCATTTGCACGGGGGAGGATGCAAGGATAGAAATGGGCTTTCGCCCACAGCCACTCACCAGCAGGAAACAGCAATGCCACGCATGAAGGGCGCCGAGCTCATTACCGAGTATCTGATTGCGAACGACATTCCTTATGTGTTC
>JASHOX010000237.1 GCA_030038415.1 Xanthobacteraceae bacterium | reverse complement strand
GCGAGCAAGAGCGATGAGCTGGAGAACGTCAACAAGACGATCTCTGGGGCGGGCACGATCAGCACCCTGACGCTGGTCAACGATGCGGCGGGCGTGATCGATGCCAATGTCTCCGGTCAGACGCTGGTCCTCGACACCGGCAACACTATCACGAATGCCGGGCTCTTGGAGGCGACGGCGGGCGGCATTCTCGACATTCAGGACGATGTCAACAATACCGGGCTGCTGGAAGCCAGCGGCGACAGCACGCTGCAGATTACCGGCAACACGATCAGCTGGAATGGCGGCGCTCCGGCCGCCGGGATCAACGGCATTCTGCTGGCCGGCAGCGGCGACACGCTGTTGGTCGACTCCAGCACCGGCATGCTGACGCTCAACGGCAGCACGGCCAATGGCGCGGTGTCGCTTGGCGCCGGCAGCCAGATCATTGCCACCACGGCCGGCCAGACGCTCGATAACGTCAACAATGACATCACCGGCGCCGGCAGCATCGGCAACGCCAACAAAGACCTGACCCTCAAGAACGAGAGCGCCGGCACCATCAATGCCAACGTCAGTGGCCAGACGCTGGTCCTCGACACCGGCAACACTATCACGAATGCCGGGCTCTTGGAGGCGACGGCGGGCGGCATTCTGCAGATTGACGACAACGTCACCGGCGGGTCAGCTATCATTGACGGCGGTACGCTGACTTATGGCAAGAGTTGGACCAATGTTGCCACCAGTTTCGATGGGTTGGGCACGCTGGTCCTCGAAACCAACACCTTCACTTCGAATCAGGGAACGATTTACGATTTCGAAAAGGGCGACACGATCGATCTTGCTGCGATCACTTACCATGCCTTCGGCGTGAATCGCACACAGTTCAGCTATGACGCAATCAACGACACCTTAACAGTGAGCGACTCTGGCGGCGGCCCCTCCATAACGATCCAGCTCGCAGGCTCTTACAGCACCTCCAACTTTAACTTGAGTCAGGATGGAACCGGCACAGCAGTAACGCTCATTTCCGGGGAGGGACCAGAGCCACCGACGCTAACGCTCGGCGGTACGACGGCGACGGTAAACACGGGCGGCACGGTCATGCTGCCTTCGATTACGGTCACACCGGTTGACAGCGATGACACGCTGACAGTGACGATCGTCGGGTTACCGCTGGGAGCCACCATCTCCTATGGCGGCAACACCTACAGTGGATCGAGCATTACACTCGCCGATCCGAACGGGGTTGGACATGCGTTCACGCTCAGTGACCTGACGCTGAATGATGGGACTAATGACGGAAGTTTCTCGCTGACGGTGACGGCCAACAACACGACGTCCGGCGAGGTGGGGAGTTCGGTGTCGCAAACGATCGGGGTGAATGTGAAAAACGGGCCGGCTGGTGTGGCAGGCAGTCCAATCAATTTGGCGCTGACAAATCCGGCAGCGAGCGGATCCGTAGCCGTCACTATTTCCGGCATGCCGTCTGGTTGGCAACTCAACGAAGGAACAAATCTCGGCAACGGCATCTGGATGGTGGAGACAGATGACCTTAACGCACTGGCGGTCACGACGGCCGCGACCTATGCCGGGGCGGTGGCACTCAACATCACTGAAACTTGGACCAATGCCGATGGTAGCGCGGCCAGTACCCAGGTGGTTGATAACGTCGAGGCGTACGTGCCTGGCTCGCCGATCTTCGCGCTTGCGGGCGACGATACTTTGACTGGCGCCGGCGGCAACGACACCTACGTTTTCGCTCAGCCAAGCGGCAACGACACGATCTACAACTTTAATGCGACGAGCGACAAGATCGATTTGATTGACTTTACCGGCATCGCTGACTTCAGCGCCCTTCAGATCGCTAATGATGCTAATGGCGATGCGGTGATCACGGTCGGTAGCGGTGAAACAATAACGCTGCATGGCGTCGGAGCCGGGTCACTGACTGCGAACGACTTCGTATTGAATCAGACGCCGGTCACCGACAATGCCGGTAGTATAACGGTGAGCGACGGCGCGACGCTGCCACTCTCTGGTATCATCGACAACGCCGGAACAATCGCGCTCAATTCAACCGGCGATCAAACCGCACTCCAGATCATCGGTGCTGGTATCACACTCGAAGGCGGAGGGCAGCTTACGCTGTCAGGCAATTCCGTCATCGTCGGCACAAATCCAGCAGATACACTGACAAACGTCGACAACACTATTTCCGGTGCTGGCCAGATCGGTTTTGGCGATGGCAATTTGACTCTAGTCAACGAGGCGCAAGGTGCCATCGTTGCCAACATTTCGGGTGGCACGCTTATCCTCAATACAGGCAACACGATCGTCAACCAGGGTGTGCTAGAAGCAACGAACGGCGGTATTCTGCAGATTGACGATCCCGTCACCAGCGGCACCGCTATTATTGCCGGTGGCACCCTTGAATTCGCGGCGCAAACCAATGTGGGTGTTGTGTTCAACAATGGCACCGGCACGCCGATATACGGCGAACTTGTGCTTGGGGATGCTTCGGATTTTTCCGGTCAGATTTCCGGGTTTACCGGCACCGCACCTGACTCCGGTCACTCTGATGTAGTCGACCTCAGCGGATTCGCTTTCACTGCAACGACATTTGTAGAGGCCATTGCCAACGGCAATCTCGTCCTTACGGCTACCGACGGCAACAGTGTTGCCACCCTGACATTCGATAATTTCGATGCCACGTTGGATTTTGCCCCTGACGGCAACGGAGGCACCCTCATAACAGACCCACCCTTGACCGCCAACGAACTCTCCGCGCTGTCGACGGTCACGTCGAGCGCGACTGTAGACAGCATAAGTGATACGATTTCGTTCGCGGTTTCGCATGCCGGCGATATTTTCAGCGATAGTGTCACGCCGGAGGGTTGGAACTATGCCGGCAGCTTCTCGGTCAACGAGCCCACCGAGACGAACGGCAATGTCTCAGTCGGCTTCGACTTTGTAGACAATACCGCGCAGGCGAATCTGACGCCCGGCGAGGTATTGACTCAGTCCTATAATGTTTCTGTCAACGACGCCCAAACTCCGTCCCAAAGCACAACACAAACTGTCTCTGTGACGATTGGCGGGCTAGGCAACGACAATTTCGTTTTCGCGCCCGGCATCGGGGCGGATACCGTCACCAATTTTAATCCGCAGCAGGACACGATTGAACTCGATCACTTTGCCAATGCGCAGACCGTGCAGGAACTGCAGGCGCTGGTCTCAACCGACGTGCACGGCGACGCGATGCTCAATCTCGGCCATAACGATTCAATCACCTTTAGCAATATCACCGAGACGCAGTTGCAGCACGTCATCCAGGCCGGCCACGTGCTGCTGCACTAGATCGCTGCTGCGGGATCCAAGAAGCAGCGAACTGCAGCTAGAGCATGATCGTTTTAAATCGAATTGATTTGTGTTCTAAAGATTTTGGTGAAGTTGATCTTTTCGGAACACCGGTTTCCACTTTCCCGGATCATCCTAGAGAATGTCCGGCCGGATTGAATCGAGGAGATCACGTTTAAAAAAATCGTTGCGCGCCGCGGAGCAGGAGCGCGCGGACGTGGCGCGCGCCCAGCGGCCCTGGACGCGAGAACAGGGCATGTTTGATTCGGCTCGGTTGGTGTTCATTGATGGGACTTCCGCCAACACCAAGATGGTGCGGCTGTACGGCCGTTGCGCTCGCGGCGAGCGGATGATGGGCCATGTGCCGCAGGGACACTGGAAGACGATCACCTTCGTGGCCGCGCGGCGTCGGCGTGGCATGAGAGCCTCGCAGACCATCGACGGCGCAATGACCGGAAAGAGGTTCCTGGCCTATGTCGAAGGGTGTCTTGCCCCGACGCTCAAACGCTCAAACGCAAGGACATCGTCATGATCGACAGCCTGCCGGCCCACAAGGCTGCCGGTGTTCGCGAGGCGATCGAGGCAAGCGGCGCGGCCCTTCGCTATCTGTCCAAGTACTCGCCCGACCTGAACCCGATCGAGATGCCGTTCAGCAAGCTCGAGGCCGATCTGCGCAAGCGGCCGAGCGGACAATTCCGCGCCTGCGCCGCCGGATCGGCCGCTTCGCAGCCACCCTTACGGCCCGCGAAGTGTCCAATTATATCAGGCACACTGGCTTATGCCTGAAATCGACCGGTATCTGCTCTAGATTGCTCAAAGCCTCCGCGGGGGCATGCGCGCTCGCAGCGCATCCGCAACGTCGTGGCACCACTGGCATCAGTCAGTTCAGCGGCTGGATTTGAGCGTCCTTGGCGAGTTTCTTAATCGCGCCGAGGTCGTTTGCAACGAAGGTTGAAAATTGGTCCGCATTCATGGGTGCCGGCTCGAAGCCGGCCCGCAGCAGTTGGCTATGCACGGCCGGCAGGTCGAGCGCCTTTGCGATCGCTGCGTTCAACTTGTCGACGATATCGCGCGGCGTGTTGGCTGGGGCCGAGATGCCGCACCAGTCGAGATATGGGCCGATCGGATAGCCTGCTTCAGCGAGTGTCGGCAGGCCGGACAGCGATTGCAAACGATGGGATGTGCTCACCGCAAGCGCCACGGCTTTGCCTCCGGTTATCAAGGGCAGCGCCGGCAGTACGGGAATGAAATAAAAATCGACGCGTCCGGCGTTGAGATCGGCGAGCGCTTGGGCCGGCCCGGGATACGGCACCTGCTGAACATCCAATCCTGCTGCCAAGCGAAACCGTTCGCCGGCTAAATACGAGGCGGAGCCGATGCCGACTGATGCGAATTTGAGTTGGCCCGGCTTCGCTTTGGCCGCAGCCACCAGGTCGGTGATGGTGTCATAACCCTTGTTCGGAGCGCCGAGCAAAATGGTCGGCTCACCGCCAAACATCGCCACCGGTTCGAGATCGTGTTGTGTATCATAAGGCAACGACTTGTGCAGAATGACGGCTGCGCTCATTGCCGAGGTGCTTAACAGCAACGTTTGGCCGTCGGGATTGGCTTTGACGACCGATTGGACGCCGACGGTTCCGTCGCCGCCGGTCCGGTTTTCCAAGGTAAAAGGTTGACCGAGTTGCTGTCCGACCGGATCAAGAACGATCTGCGCAATGAGATCGAAGGTGGTACCGCTCACAAATGGGCTGACCACCGTAACGGGCCGCGTCGGCCATGCTTGCGCTCGAGCCGCTGCACCCACACCAAGTGTAACAACGGCGATAACTGCCGCGCATAGGTCGCGTAGCGAGTTCATATCACCCTCTTGCGTACGGATATTCGCCGCAAATCCGTGGACCCGAACAGCGTATTGCATCGGCCTAAGAAAGTATATCCATCCGATCCGTTGCAGTGGAGCATCGCAGGACTGCTACGAAGCGGATATGATAAAATATGTAAGCTGGCCTTTGGCAGCCGGATTTGTTTGCGGTGCAAGGACGGCTTTTTCGCTTGATGATGAGCTCAAGCATGTCGGCCGAGGAAGACTTGTGAGACGGCGCGAACTTCTGGGCCTTATCGGGGGTCTGGCTGGTATTGTCGCCGCGCGTCAGCCGAGCGCAACAATCGCTGCCGATAATCGGTTTTCTCCATTACGGATCGTGACCTACACGGACCCGCAAGTTTCAGCGTTCGCGAGGTCTGAGTCAGGCTGGTTTTGTCGAAAATCGTAATATCGCGATCAGCTATTCTTGGGGCGATGGCAACGATGAACGCCTGTCGGCACTCGCGCTGGATTTGCTTCGTCAAAGGGTCTCAATCATTGTCACTGGCGGCGCCCCGTCTGTTGCCGCAGTAAGACAGGTTGCCGGGAACGTTCCTATCGTATTCGTCGCCGCTTCAGATCGAGCCGGCGGGGGACTTAGTTTGGATCATCCCGAAGGCAATATTACGGGCATTAGTCTGGCCTCTCCAGACCTGTTGGCGGAACGATTTCAAACGTTGCTCAAGCTTGTTCCGACCGCAAGAAGTGTTGCTGTGTTGGTAAATCCCCAAACGCCCAATATCGACGTACAGCTGGGGTATTTCAACGATGAAGCAAAAACGACGTGGCATTCATGCGCAGGTCATCAAAGCATGAGGCAGATTTCGCCGCGGCACTCAACGAGATTGCCCAGCAGGGGCACGAAGCACTGGTGGTGGGCAATGATGGTTTTCTAAACGGAGAGCGCGATCGGCTCGTTGCCCTGACGCGGACGAACAAGATTCCCGCCGCTTTCGCCAACCGGGAATTTGTCGAAGTGGGTGGTCTCATGAGCTATGGGCCAAGCTTGATCGAGGCCTACCGACAGGTCGGCGCTTATGCTGGACGCATCCTCAATGGTGAAAAGCCGGCGGACCTGCCAGTCGAGAGCCCACTGGAGATGGAACTCGCGTTCAATGCGCAAGCGGCCAAATCACTCGGCCTTGAAGTTCCGCCGACACTGCTCGCAGCCGCCAGCGAAGTGGTCAGATAATGCGACAATTCCTGTCCGTGCGCAGCCGGAAAAATCCCTTAAGCCGCCGTGCACTTATGGTGTCGATCGGCAGCGCCACGTTGTTGCGGCCAGTCGGTGCTTTCGCGCAACCGCATGTGATGCCGGTGATCGGACTGTTGGATA
>JASHOX010000236.1 GCA_030038415.1 Xanthobacteraceae bacterium | reverse complement strand
GCTGTTCGCAGCCCGTCAGCCAAACGTCATAGATCGGATGTTCTACGGCGTTGAGGCCCGGGCTCGAAGCGAACATCCAGCCGGTGAAGATGCGCTTGATTTCGCCCTGCAGCGTCACTTCGTCGACTTCAATAAAAGCGTCGGTATTGGTGGGCTCTGTCGGCGGTCGGGTGTAGCAGGCCCGCGCCGTGACCTGCAGCGCGCCGAATTGCACGGTTTCGCCGATTGCCGCGTCGAACTTGATGGTGCGGCCGGTGATCTTGTCGAGGCCGGCAAACTCCGCCCGGCCGTTCTCGATCTTTTCGGTCGGCGTCTCAATGACGGTGGTATCGTCTTCCTGGCCCGGTGAGGACGGCGCGGTTGCGGTGTCGGTCGGCTGCGGTGCTGCCGGATTAGTCTGCGCGGGCGCCGGCGCCGCGCCCTGCGGGCCTGCCGCCGGCGGTGGCGGACTTCCTCGATTTGCCGTCGCCGGCGCGGCCGAGGCGGCCGGTGGCGGCGGCAAAGGCTGCGCTTGAATCCCGGATGGACTGTGTGCAATCGGGCTGGGCGCCGGCGCACGTTGCTGCTGCGCGGGGTATTGCTGCTGCGCGGGGTACTGCTGCTGCGCCGGATACTGCTGCTGCGCGGGATACTGCCCCGGGTACCCTACGGGCGGTGGCTGCGGAGGGAAGCCGGGATTAGGAATGTCAGCCGGCGGCCGCGGTGGCGAATCGCCAAAAGAGCCATACTGGGCGTGGGCAGACCCAGCGGCAAGCGTCGCGCCGATCACGACGATGAAGGCGACGATTCGGAGCATGAACCCTGTGCGGCGCGGCTGCAGGCCTCTGCCCGCGCCCCGCTCCGTTAACATGGCGAATGAGGCAAAACCAGGGATCGGCAATCAGACGTCGACCCAATCAGCCGGCTCTCGTTGCCGATCGCTAGCCTCCCGGATTCCACGCTTTGTAGTCGCCGGTCGCTTTGGGGCGCCGGCCCTGCGCCAGCGTCGATCCGCTCGGCCGATGCGCGGCCGTTGTGCCGGTCAGATTGGGCCGATGCGGCTTTTCCCAGGGGTACGTCTTCACGCTTTCCTGGGTCGGCGGCACATCCACGATATGATGCAGCCAGCCATGCCAGCTCGGCGGCACCGTGGAAGCTTCCGCAAGGCCGCGATAGATCACCCAGCGGCGTTCGAAGCCGAGCGCCGGATCGATTTTACCGCCCTTGGTGCGGAAGTAGCGATTGCCGAATTCGTCGTCGCCGACAAATTCACCGTAAAGCCAAGTCCACCACTGCGTGCCGAAGGTCTGGCTATTCCACCAAGTAAACAATCGCAGTAGAAAAGTCTTCATCGCCGCCAGCTCGCCAATCGATCGCGGCCGTAATGCCAGTTCGAAACGTGCATGTCCAGCAGTAACGCCACTAATCGAGCGACAGCGCAATGAAATCCTGGAAATGCCGCCACGCAAAGTCAGCAGCGGGCCGCCGCCATATCGCGACACGACGGCGAGGGACGCGTGAGAGGCTGGATAGGAAATTCAGCCCTTGAGCAGTGCCGTCGCGATCTCCGCCCATTCCTTGTCGAGCGATCCCGTCGCCGCCTTGCGGCGCGCCTGCCGATACCAATAGCGAGCATTATCAAGATCGCCTTCGACGCGATGCAGGTAAGCATGGACCCAGGCGCTGTCTGCGTCGCCCCCATCCATGACGATCTTATGCGCCTTGTCCCAATCGTCCCTGCCGGCCCACCACAGAGCCTGCAACGCTGGCGACAGCTCCGCCGCTGGGCGTTTATTCGACAGGCTGCGCTTAATGACCGAAAGGCTCATAATCGAAATGCAATCGTGGCGAGGCTCAGGCCCACCACGGCTCTGGCTTAAAATTCCCCGCCGCCCGTTCGATAACGGCGCCGAGCTTAAATAGTGTTTCTTCCTCGAACGGCCGCCCGATCAACTGCAGACCGAGCGGCAAGCCTTGGCCGTCGAGCCCGCTCGGCACTGAAATCCCCGGCAAGCCCGCCATGTTCACCGTCACCGTGAATACGTCGTTGAGATACATTTCGATTGGGTCGGCGCGACCTTTTTCGCCGATGGCGAAGGCAGCCGACGGCGTCGCCGGCGTCAGGATGGCGTCAATGCCTTCGCCAAAGCATTTCTCGAAATCACGCTTGATCAGCGTGCGCACCTTCTGCGCCCGCAAATAATAGGCATCGTAATAGCCGGCGGAGAGCACATATGTACCAATCATAACACGCCGCCGCACCTCCTTGCCGAAGCCTGAGGCGCGGGTGCGCTCATACATGTCGATGACGTCGCGGCCGGCAACGCGCAGGCCATAACGCACGCCGTCATAGCGGGCGAGATTGGACGACGCCTCGGCCGGTGCCACAATGTAATAGGCCGGCAGCGCGTATTTGGTCATCGGCAGCGAAATATCGATGAGCTGCGCGCCGGCATCTTTGAGCCACTGCGCGCCCTGCTGCCACAGCCCCTCGATTTCCGCGGCCATTCCGGGCAAGCGATATTCCTTCGCAATACCGATGCGCATGCCCTTGATCGACGCGCCGATAGACTTTTCATAGTCCGGCACTGTCACATCGACGCTGGTTGTATCTTTCGGATCATGGCCGGCCATCGAACGCAGCAGGATGGCGCAGTCGCGGACGCTGCGTGCGAATGGCCCGGCCTGGTCCAGCGATGAGGCGAAGGCAACGATGCCCCAACGCGAGCAGCGGCCATAGGTGGGCTTTAATCCCACGATGCCGCAGAAGGCCGCGGGCTGGCGGATCGAGCCGCCGGTATCGGTGCCGGTGGCGCCAATGCACAGTCCGGCAGCGACCGCCGCAGCGGAGCCACCGGACGAGCCGCCGGGCACCAATTTTACGTCGGAGCCTCGGCGGCGCCATGGCGACACGACGGGACCGGAATGGGAGGTCTCGTTCGACGAGCCCATCGCGAACTCGTCGTTATTGGTCTTGCCAAGCAGCACCGCGCCGTCGCGCCACAGATTCGCGGTGACGGTCGACTCATAGGTCGGCACGAAATTATCCAGGATGTGCGAGCAGGCGGTGGTGCGCATGCCGTCGGTGCAAAACAAATCCTTGATCCCGAGCGGCAGGCCTTCCAGCGGGCCGCCCTCGCCCTTTGCAAACCGCGCGTCCGACGCGCGCGCCATGTCACGGGCGCGGTCTGGAGTCTCCAGCACGAAAGCGTTCAGCCCGCGCGCCTTCTCCATGGCAGCCAGATGCGCGTCGGTAAGTTCCAGCGCGGAAAATTCCTTGTTGCGCAGCGCGTCGCGCGCCTGCGCCAGCGTAAATGCCGTAAGATCGCTCATTCGCCCGTGGGATCGTCGCAGGAAAATGGATTGACTGCTGGCTTTGCCGGAACCGCGTTTGCATCAGCGGCGGCGGTCGCCTCAGGCACCGGCTTGTCCCACTCGGATTGCAGCGGCAGGGGCTGTACCGGAAATGCGGAAAACAGCGCCTCGACGGCCGCCGGATCGTCCGGCTTCAACAAGCCCTGGCTGTCGAGATAAGCGAGCCAGATGGCGTCCTGTTCGCAGGCGAGGCACATTATTCCACCACCTTCGGCACTAGAAAAAAGTGATGTTCGTGCGCCGGCGCATTGGCGACGATGTCATCGGCAATGCCGCCGTCGGTGACCACATCCTCGCGCATTTTCATTGCCATCGGCATGACCGAGGTCATCGGCTCGACGCCCTCGACATTCACCTCTGCGAGCTGCTCGACGAAGGCCAAAATGGCGTTGAGCTCGCCCCGGAGATTTTCGACTTCGTCCTCGGCAACCGCGATCCGCGCCAGATGCGCAACACGGCGGACGGTATCGGCGTCGACAGACATCTGCGGCTAGCCCTAATCAGTTTGATGTAAGCACGATTGCACTGCCCGCCTATAGCAGAGCGGCCTATTTGAGCCAACAGCGGTCACCAATACCCTCATTGTCGACGCGCCCGGATGCGCCTAGTTTTTCCGGCATGACGCACTCCTCACAGCCGGTTCATGTCGTTGGCGGCGGACTTTCGGGTTCAGAAGCCGCCTGGCAGCTAGCGCGCAGCGGCGTCCCCGTGGTGCTGCACGAAATGCGGCCGTTCCACGGCACTGCCGCGCACAAGACCAGTCAATTCGCCGAACTGGTCTGTTCCAATTCGTTCCGCTCCGACGATGCCGAAGGCAGCGCCATCGGGCTTCTGCATGCCGAGATGCGCCGGCTCAACTCGCTGGTGCTGCGCGCCGCCGATCTTCACAAATTGCCGGCCGGCGGCGCGCTCGCGGTCGATCGCGACGGTTTCGCCGACGCCATTACGGCGGCGCTCGAAACCGAGCCGCTGATCAGTATCGACCGTAGCGAGATCCTCGCCGTGCCGGCGGAGTGGGACAGCGTCATCGTCGCCACCGGCCCGCTGACCTCGCCGCGGCTTGCTGAGTCGATCCGCGGTCTCACCGGAGAAGATGCGCTGTCGTTCTTCGATGCCATTGCGCCGATCGTGCACCGCGACTCGATCGATTTCGACGTTGCCTGGTTTCAGTCACGCTATGACAAGGCCGGACCCGCCGGTTCCGGCGCCGATTACATCAATTGTCCGCTGACGCGCGAACAATACGACGCTTTCGTCGACGCGCTGCTCGCCGGCGACAAAGTCACGTTCCACGATTTCGAAAGAGCGACACCATATTTCGACGGCTGCCTGCCGATCGAAGTGATGGCCGAGCGCGGCCGCGAGACGCTGCGCCATGGGCCGATGAAGCCGTTCGGCTTGACCAATCCACGGCAGCCCGGAACAAAGCCTTATGCCGTGGTGCAATTGCGCCAGGACAACAAACTCGGCACTTTATTCAACATGGTCGGCTTTCAAACCAAGCTGAAGCATGCCGAGCAGGTGCGAATTTTCCGCACCATCACCGGCCTCGGCAAAGCCGAATTCGCCCGGCTTGGTGGGCTGCACCGCAATACGTTCCTCAATTCCCCAAAGCTGCTCGACGCCACGCTGCGGCTCAATGCAATGCCGCGCCTGCGCTTTGCCGGACAAATCACCGGCTGCGAGGGCTACGTCGAGTCTGCGGCGATCGGGCTACTCGCCGGCCGCTTCGCCGCGGCGGAACGGCTCGGCGAGCGCATTGCACTGCCGCCGCCGACCACCGCGCACGGCGCGCTGCTCGGCCACATCACCGGCGGCCATATCGAAACCATCGATGAAGGCCCAAGCTCGTTTCAGCCGATGAATGTAAATTTCGGGCTGTTCCCGCCGCTGTCGCGGATGCCTACCAAGGACGCCGAAGGCAACCGCTTGCGCGGTCCGGCGAGGACAATCGCCAAAAAGCGCGCGCTCTGCGCCCGCGCGCGCAGCGACCTCGGGGCTTGGCTCGCGGGCGCCCTGCCCGCCGCAGCGGAGTGACCGGCGCCGTGTTAGAAGCGCGCATGAACGACGTTCCCGAGGAACTTCGCGGCCGCTGGCATTCCGGCGTCGTGCTCAAGCGCGATCTGTTTTCCACGATCGAGCGCGGCCGCTTTCGCACCGAGACGGGCGAGGTCGAGGCCGTAGTGCGCCGCCTCGACGGTGTGCCCTGGTGGAGCCGGCCTCTTGCGCGGGCGCTGTTTCGTCACGAACGCCGTGCGCTCGCCGTTGCCGGCCCGCTCGGCATCGCGCCGACGCTGCTCTTTGCCGGCAAAGACGTGCTAGTCCGCGGCTGGATCGACGGCGTACCGCTGCACATCGCCAAGCCCCACGGCGATGCCGCTTATTTCCGCTCGGCAAAGAGGGCCTTGCGCGCACTGCATCGTGCCGGCATCGCCCACAACGATCTTGCCAAGGAACAGAACTGGCTCTACGCCAATGGCCGTGCCTTCCTGATGGACTTCCAGCTCGCCGCCTGCTTTCACCGCGGCAAGGCTTTGTTCCGCCTCGCCCGCTATGAAGACCTGCGCCATCTGCTCAAGCACAAGCGCCGCTACGCGCCCAACGCGCTCACCGCGGCCGAGCGCCGTGTGCTGGCGCGGAAAAGTTTCGTTACCCGCGCCTGGATGGCGACGGGAAAGAAGGTCTACTACGCCATTACCCGCGGTTTGAATTTCACCGACCGCGAGGGCCGCGGCGTGCGTTTCGTGCAGGAGGCACCGGCCATTGCGGCGCGGCTACGCACCCATCCGCAGGTGCGTGATGTCGCCATCGTCCCCTATCCTGACCGCCGCGCCGGCACCGGGCTCTATGCCTTTGTCGAGGCGAGCGCGAGCGAGGCGGAGCTAAAAGATTTTCTCGGCCAGGCAAAGCCTGAGCATCTGCAGGTGGTCGACGCGCTGCCGCGCAACGCGCAGGGCGACGTGCGCAGCGAAATTCTCGAATTGGTGGCGATGAACCAGCTCGACCTGATCGATCCGCTGGTCAAGACCGATGCCGAGCGCGCCATCGTCGGACGGATCGTGTCAGAGCGACGCAATCTGCGCGACCGGTTCGCGTTTTGATTCATTGCAAGCGGGCTTGTCTCCCCGCGCAGCCATTCTCTACGTTCGCCAACCCGTCTATGATCGCTCATCGACCGCGGCTAACGCGGCGTCCCAAGGGAGGCCCAAATGCGCATTTGGCTGATCGGCTTATTGGTGTCGCTTTGCAGTCCGGCACTCGCGCAACAACCGACGACGCCACCGACGATCGCGTTCGATTCAGTCCCCGATCCGCTCAAGCTGCCGGACAACATGTATTTGGGCGAGGTCAGCGGCATTGCGGTCAACTCCAAGGGCCACATCTTTGTCTTGACGCGCGGCAATTCCACGGGCCCGGCCTACGCCGCCGCTGCTGCACAACTTCTCGAATTTGGCCCAGACGGCAAATACCTGCGCGAAATCGGTCACAACCTGTATGCCTGGTCGTTCGCCCACATGGTGAAGATCGACCGGCATGACAACATCTGGGTCACCGACAGGGGCTCGGACATGGTGATAAAGTTTACGCCCGATGGGCGCGTCGCGATGGTTTTCGGGCGCAAGCAGGAAGCCTCCGATGAAGGCACCGGCCCGCTGAAGCATCCCAATCCGCCGCTGCCTGCCGAGCCGGGCCGCTTCCGGCAGGTGACCGATGTCGCCTTCGATTCCGCCGACAACGCCTATATCAGCGACGGCTATATCAATTCGCGCGTCGCCAAAGTGGACAAGGACGGCAATTGGCTGAAATCGTGGGGCGAGCGCGGCAACGGGGCCGGCCAGTTCAATACGCCGCATTCGATCGCGGTGGACGCGAAGAACAACGTTTACGTCGCGGACCGCGGCAATCACCGCATCCAGGTATTCGACAGCGACGGCAATTTCGAGCGCCAGATCGTGATCGATGTACCGGTGCCGCCGGGTGCCCGACCGGCGATCGGCGCCGTTCCGGACGAAGCGGTGATCGCCGGCGGGACTTTTGCACCGGGTTCGCCCTGGACGATTTGCATCACGCCCGGGCCGAACCAGGTGCTCTACAGCGCCGACGCTTGGCCGGGTCGCATCTACAAGCTCACGCTCGACGGTCGCGTGCTCGGCATGCTCGGCGAAAGCGGCAAGCAACTCAAGCAATTCGGCTGGGTCCACGAACTCGCCTGCCCGTCCGAGAACATCGTGTGGGCAGGCGAACTTTTAAACTGGCGAGCGCAAAAGCTGCTGCTTCATCCCTAAGCCTAGGCGGCGATCCGCGCCGGGTTGCGCGCCGCGCGCCAGATTAGCCATTGCCGCCGCCACGGCGAAATCTCCACAGGCGCGAAGGCATCGCTACGGTCCAAACGGTCAAGCCACGGACGCACCAGGGCAGCCGGTAGGAATGCCGGGTCAGCCGTTCGCGGCAGCGCCGTCAAGGGCGCGGCTACCGCGGCGAGGTGACGACGTGCGAGGTTGCGTAATTCCGCAAGCGCCGCATTCAGCCCAACCGACGATCGACCGGAAAAGATCTCGTCGGGTCGAACCCCGTGACGTTCGAGGAGCTCCGTCGGGACGTAAAGCTGGCGCCGCCCGGCGTGAAGCGGAAATGCACGGATGAGGCCGGTCAAGCCATAGGCCATTCCGGCAGGGCCGGCAGGGGACTGTGCGTCGACGCCGAGAATGTGCGCCGCCAGCGCGATCACGACCGAAGATGTCCTCTTCGCATAGGCCTCGAGGTCGGCAAGCGCCGTCATCGGCTGTTCGTAAAGATCGAAGCGGCGCGCTTCGATCAGATCATGGAGCTCGCTCGTCGGCAGCCCGTGCCGCTCAATGACGGACAAAAGCGCCGCAGCGATCGGGTTGGCGGCCGCCTCCCCGCTGCGGTCGCCGCCGAGAACTTCGCTCCACCATTGGAGGCGCATCTCGCCCGGCAGCGGCTCGCGCGCCACCTCGCGCACCCGTCCGATTTCGACATTGAAAGCATAGAGCGCAAACAGCGCGTCGCGACGCTCCGCCGGTGCGAACAGCGCCGCCAGATAGCGATCGCGATCCCCGGCCCGCACCAGCTCCGCGCAATAAGCGAAAGCATCCTGCATCGTAAACGCTTGCTCTCATTCGATCGCGATCAGACCGGCGCCGACGCGGCGGCCCTCCATGAGCATCACGTTATAGGTCCGCACCGCCGGTCCTGTCGTCATGGCATCGACCGAAATACGAGCCTCGCGAAACCGCAGCCGCATGGGCTCCGGCATCGTCCATGGCGCCTCCCCGGTGCCGAGGATAAAGAAATCCAACGCATCGGCGCGGGCGAAGACGAGATCGAGCAGGTCGTCGTTCAGCGCCGTCGGCGCGGCGATCGGCCAAGCCCAGATGCCGTCCGGCAGGCAAAGCAGCGAGCCGCGATGCGACATGCCGGCGAAGCGGAACCCGCCGGCGCCATGCGCATCGATCAGCGCTTGGCGCGGCAGGTGGGGCCGGTCCATGAGAACGCTAGCGGCGCGCCCGCGCGCGCCGCGACGCCGCCGGCTTCGATACCGCGGGCGCAGCGGTCGAAGTCACGGCCGGCGGCTCGGGTTCCTCCGCCCCGCCCATGCGTCCGACGCCGACGCCGAGATAGATCAGGATCGGCGAGGCGATGAAGACAGAAGTGTAGGTGCCGACCAGCACCACACCGAACATCATGGTCGCGGTGAAACTGTGGATCGCCTGTCCGCCGAACAACAATAGCGCCAACAGCGACATCGCCACGGTGACGTGGGTGACGATCGAGCGCGACAGCGTCGCATTGACCGAGGCATTGAGCAGCTCCGGCATCGGCAGCCGTTTATAGCGGCGCAGCATTTCGCGGATGCGATCGTAAATCACCACCGTATCGTTGAGCGAGTAGCCGAGAATGGTGAGCAGCGCCGCAATGCTGGTGAGATCGAAATCGATATGGGTGAGCGACATGAAGCCGACCGTAAGCACCAGATCGTGCACGTTGGCGATCATGGCGCCGAGCGCGAACTGCCACTCGAAACGGAACCAGAGATAGATCAGGATCGCCACGATCGCGAGCACGAGCCCGATCGTGCCGTAGGACAACAGCTCGGTGGAGACGCTCGGACCGACCACTTCGACGCGTCGGTAATCTACGCTGTCACCCAGCGCATCGCGGACCTTCTGGATCGCCGCCTGCTGCGCCTGGTCGCCGCCCGGTTGCTCGGAAATGCGGATCAACACGTCATTGGGCGCGCCGAACTCCTGCAGCTGAACATCGCCGAGATGCAGCGAGCCGATGGTCGCGCGCATTTTGGCGAGATCCGCCGGCCCCGCCTTGGTCTGCACTTCGACCAGCGTGCCGCCGACGAAATCGATGCCGAAATTCAGGCCGTGATAGAAGAAGAGCAGGATCGCCACGATCGACAGCATCGCCGAAATGGGAAAACTGATGCGCCGAAAGCGCATGAAATCAAATTTGGTGTCGTCGGGAACGATGCGAAGGAGGCGCACTGGATATCTTTCAAGCGAGGTTTTTCAGCTTGCGCATAGGGACCGCTCAGATCGGGACCGTGCGCGGCCGCCA
>JASHOX010000235.1 GCA_030038415.1 Xanthobacteraceae bacterium | reverse complement strand
ATGTGCACGAAAACATCTTTGCCGCCCGCCTGCGGCTGAATGAATCCATACCCTTTTTGCGAATTGAACCACTTCACCGTACCTACGGCCATTATTGTCTCCTGATAAATCGGCGCGATTGCCGAGACCGGTCCCTGCCCGGTGCCTGATGATACCTCTGCACGCCGATAATAAATAGATAGCTTGTAGCCCTTATTAGGCCATCATCCGCGCGGGTCGTCTTCCTCCATTTTACCGCCAAGCGGCTTACCGTACTTGACTCCTACTTGGCCCCTACGCGGCTTGTCGGCGGCGCCGGCGGATGCCGGCGGCGCGCAGTCTTGGATGAAACAGCTATGTCGCACTTTGACCCGTTGCAGAGGCGAGCCGGATTCCGCATTCTTACTGCTGATGAGCGATGACTTGATCCCATCCGTCGATATCCTGCGGCGGACGCTGGCGACGGATATTTCCTACACGATTTCACGGATGAAGGTGCTCGAAGCCATCCCGGGCAACCCTATCGGTATCGCTTATCGATGGTTTGACGAGGGCGCTATAGCGCTGATGGCGCGCCTGCTGTCGTTCTGCCGCGTCGTCGGACTTCGTCCCGGTTACGAACATCACATCGCACCGCTGGCGCGTTGGTATGCCGAGCATGACCTCAGCCCGACATTCGAGCTTGTGCCGGGACAATACGACATGAACCTCGGTCGTGAGCTGACACGGCTTGGCTTTTACCAATCGAGCTTTCATGCCTCGCTGATTGGCAGGCCCGGTACCGACGGATGTAGAGGCGGCGAGGCAGCGATCGAGCGGGTCACCACCGCAGAGGCGTTGGAAGACTACCTCGATGCATATGTCGCCGGTTGGGAACTCGCCGAGAACAACCATGCGCAATTCAAGAGCAACGTCAGGCCGTGGTTGCACCAGGCGGGCTGGTCACTCTATCTCGCGCGCGTGAACGGGCGACCTGCCGCCGCCGCAACTCTCTATGTCAGTGACGGCGTCGGCTATCTGGCGGACTCGGCAACGAATCCCTCATTCCGCCGCCGCGGCCTGCAAATCGCGCTGCTGCAACGTCGTATGCGCGACGCCGGCCTTGCCGGGGCTCGTCTCGTTTTCAGCGGCGCCACGCCGTTCTCATCCAGTCATCGCAATATGGAACGTGTCGGCATGCGCCTGCAATTCACACGGGCCAAGTGGACGCTCGCGAGCTAGCACCAGTCCGTTTTATCGGGGATAGACACTGCGCCGCTATGCGGATGTCTTCTCGTGCCGCCGCGGCGGCACCGCCCAGCGGTCGGCCGCAGCATCGTCGGCCGACTTCGCCTCGACCCAGGTCTTTTCTACCGCCGCGCCGCTCGTCTTTTCGATCTGTTTCCAGAACGGCGCGCGCGTTTTCAGGTAATCCATCAGAAACTCGGCGGCGGCAAACGCCGCTTGGCGGTGGCTCGACGCGGTGACGACCAGCACGATCGGCTCGCCCGGCGCGATCCGCCCGTAGCGGTGGATCACGGTGACGCCGAGGAGCGGCCAGCGCGCTATCGCCTCCTCAACATGGCGCGCAATTTCGGTTTCCGCCATGCCCGGATAATGCTCAAGCGTGAGCGCCGATATCGCCTCACCGTTTTCGTCGCCGCGGCAAACGCCGGCGAAGCTGACCACGGCGCCGATATCGGTGCGCGCACGCGTCATTCGCGCCGCTTCGGCGGCGGCATCGAACGCTTCCTTCTGCAGGCGGATCGTCGGCGTCATCGACCGAATATAGTCGGTTCTGCCCGTCTCGGAAACGGATGCCCAATCCCGATCGCCGCGCGGCAGATTCAATCCACCTTGATGTTGGCGTAGGCGATCACCTTCGCCCATTTTTTTGCGGCGTCCACGATCAGCGTGCCGAATTGGGACGGCGTCATCGGCTCCGGCACGGCGCCCAGCGCGACGGCGCGCGCCTTCAGCGCGGGATCGGCAATGATCTCATTGATATTCTTGTTGAGCGTATCGATGACGTTGGCCGGCGTACCCCGCGGCGCGCCGACGCCGGCCCAGCCGCTGCCCTCGTAGCCGGGCAAGGTTTCGGCCATCGCCGGCACATCCGGCAGCGCCTCCATGCGCTTTGCACTGGTCACGCCGAGCGCCCGCAGCTTACCGGAATGGATATCGCCGAGCACCGGCGGGATCGAGGCAAAGGCGAGTTGCACCTGGCCGGCGAGCAGATCGGGCAAATAAGACCCGCGATAAGGCACGTGAAGGATGTCCACGCCGGTCATCATCTTGAACAGTTCGAAGGCGAGATGCGGCGCCGTGCCGGCGCCCTGCGAGGCGAAATTAAGTTTGCCCGGATTGGCCTTGGCGAAAGCGACCAGCTCGGGCAGCGTGGTCACCGCGACCGATGGATTGACCACGACGGCAAACGGCGTGTAGCCGAGGAAGGCGATCGGCGCGATGTCGCGGATGAAGTTGAAATCGAGATTGGGATAGAGCGCGGCGTTGGCCGCGTTCCCCGAAATCATCACCAGCAGCGTGTATCCGTCCGGCGCGGAGCGAATGACGTATTCGGCGCCGACGTTGCCGCCGGCGCCCGGCTTGTCCTCAACGACGAAATCCTGTCCGAGCCGTTGCGATAACGGCGCTGCGACAAGCCGAGCCAGCACATCGGGAGCGAGCCCGGTCGGAATGTCGGCGATCATGTGCACCGGCCGCGATGGATAGGCATCCGCCATGGCCATCCGGGAGCAGACGGCAAGCGCGGCGGCTGCCGCACCGAGGTGCAGGAATTCCCGACGGGGAATGGTCATGGCGGTCCTCCCGAGAATGTCATGATGACCGACGCTTCGGCGAGCGCCGACGGCAATCGATCCTATTCAGTGATGCTTTTTGGTTCCGCCCGCCGCAGGCACAAACGCTGCCTTTGAATTGATGGGAAGCCGGCATCTCCCGGTGGCAGCTCAGGAAAAAGGATAACCTATGGGCTGCGCGCTGGATAGCGGCGTAATATCCGTTTAGCCGCCGGTCATCGGCGGAAAGAATGCGATCTCGCCAGCGCCCTTGATCCGTGCATCGGTACGTACATGGCGTTTGTCGATCGCGGCGCGGATCACTTTGGGATTCTCGAAGGCGTAAGCGTAGCCGTCACCCTTGCCCGCGAGCCAGGCCATCAACTCGCCAACCGTCGCTACTCCCGCCGGGGGCTCGATGTCTTCTTCCGCCTTGCCGATCCGCTCACGAACCCAGGCAAAGTAGCGAAGCTTCATGCCTCTTCCTTGGTGAGGTGATGCAGCCCCGCATGCAGATAGTCCCAGCCGGTATACAGCGTCAGCAGCGCCGAGAGCCAAAGCAGCGTGATGCCGATCCGCGTCACCACCGGCACGATGGCGTCGCCGGCCTCGCCGCAGATCAGAAAACCGACGGCAATGAGTTGCAGCGTCGTCTTCCATTTGGCGAGCCGCGTCACCGGCACGCTGACCTGCAGCTCCGCGAGATATTCGCGCAAGCCCGAAACCAGGATTTCACGGCACAGGATGACGACCGCCGCGCATAAGGCCCAGCCGTGGATGGTGCTCTCGGCGGCCAGCATCAACAGGCACGACGCCACCAGAAGCTTGTCGGCGATCGGATCGAGCATGCGGCCGAGCGAGGATTGCTGGGCCCAGATGCGGGCGAAGTAACCGTCAAGAAAATCGGAAACGCCAGCGGCGATGAAGACGACGAGCGCGACCCAGCGCAGCCACAGGCCGCCGTGCAAAATGTTCTGCCAAAACATGCAGCCAACCACGACCGGTACCGCGGCGATGCGGCCGTAAGTGAGGATGTTCGGCAGCGCCAGCGGATGGCCGCGCAGCCGGCCTGGCGTGGTCGTGGTGGTCGAATTCATGGGGCTACCATCGGCGCTACCATAACGCCGCGCCGCAGCTGCCGACCAGAGGCGGCCCGTCACTTTTGCGGATCAAGCTTATTTTTCGTTGCCGCACGGTCTTGATTCCGCCCGGGCTCGCGTCCGCAAGGCTTTTCGGCATCATGCCAGCCCTCGACCGAGGCCTACGCCGCCCCCGTCATGGAAGAACTCGTAAATCCGCCGTGCGGTCTCCGCGCTGATGCCGTCGACCTGCATCAGATCGGTGACCGAGGCGCGCTCGATCGATTTGAGCGTGCCGAAATAATGCAGCAGCGCGCGTTTGCGGGTCGGGCCGATGCCGGCGATCTCTTGCAGGCCGGCCTCCCGCAGATCGCGGTTGCGGCGCGCCCGGTGCGAGCCCACCGCGAACCGATGCGCCTCGTCGCGCAGCCGCTCGACAAAATAGAGCACCGGATCGCGCGGCGGCAGCTTGAATGAGTCGCGGCCGGGAAGAAAGAAGGTTTCGCGGCCGGCATCGCGATCCGGCCCTTTGGCGATGGCGATGAGTGGAACATCGACGCCAAGCCCCGCCAGCACCTCGCGCGCCGCGGTGAGCTGGCCCTGCCCGCCGTCGATCAGCACGAGGTCCGGCCAGGGTGAGACTTCTTGCTCGTCCAACTCGACGCCATTTCCTCCCCCTGCGAGAGGGAGGTCGGCGGCCGCAGGCCGCTGGGTGGGGGTCATCGCGGTGTCGGTCACGGACCCCTCCCCGGATCGCGCTTCGCGATCCGACCCTCCCCTTTCAGGGGAGGGAAAATTCGCGGGCGGCGCCTCCGCCAGCAACCGCTTGAAGCGGCGCTCCAGCACTTCACGCATCATCGCGAAATCGTCGCCCGGCGTCAGATCGGCCGAGCGGATATTGAATTTTCGATATTGGCTTTTGCGAAAGCCCTCGGCGCCGGCGACGATCATGGCGCCGACCGCATTGGCACCCTGGATGTGGCTGTTGTCGTAGACTTCGATCCGGTGCGGCACCCGCGGCAGGGCGAACGTCTCGGCGAGTTGCCGCAACAGCTTCTGCTGCGACGTCGTCTCGGCAAGCTTGCGGCCCAACGCCTCGCGGGCATTGGCGAGCGCGTGCTCGATTAAATCCTTCTTCTCGCCGCGTTGCGGCAGCAACACCTCGACCTTGTGCCCGCTCTTGGTCGACAGCGCCTGCGCCAGCAGCGCGCGATCCGCGATTCCGTGCGAAATTAGAATGAGCCGCGGCGGCGGCTTGTCGTCGTAAAACTGCGCCAGAAACGCGGTCAAAACTTCGCCGGCGCCAAGCGAGCGGTCGGCCTTGGGGAAATAAGCACGGTTGCCCCAATTCTGCCCGGTGCGGAAGAAGAACACCTCGACGCAGGAAAAGCCGCCCTGCTGGTGCACCGCGAACACGTCCGCCTCTTCGACGCCGCGCGGGTTGACGCCCTGGTGCGATTGTATCGCCGACAGCGCGGCGAGACGATCGCGGTAGATGGCGGCGCGCTCGAAATCGAGCGTGGCGGAGGCCTTTTCCATTTCCGCCGCGAGTTCGTCCTTAACCCGCTTGGAGCGGCCGGACAGGAACTCGTTGGCCTCCCGCACCAGGACCGCATAATTCGAAAAATCGATCTCCTTGGTGCACGGCGCCGAGCAGCGCTTGATCTGATAGAGCAGGCACGGCCGCGTCCGGCTCTCGAAGAATGGATCGCTGCACGAGCGCAGCAGAAACGCGCGCTGCAGCGCGTTGACGGTGCGGTTGACCGCCCAGACCGATGCGAAGGGGCCGTAATAATGACCCGGCCGCGTGCGCGCGCCGCGGTGTTTGAGGATCTGCGGCGCCCAGTGGTCGGAGGTGATGAGAATATAGGGAAACGATTTATCGTCGCGCAGCACCACGTTAAAGCGCGGCCGCAGTCGCTTAATCAGATTGGCTTCGAGCAGCAGCGCCTCGGTCTCGGTGCGGGTGACGATGAATTCGAGCGTGCGGGTCGCCGCGATCATGCGCTCGATGCGGGTGTCGAGACCGGTCGGCCGCCCGTACGCAGCGATGCGCTTCTTGATGTTCTTGGCTTTGCCGACATAGAGCACGTCGCCACGCGCATCGATCATGCGATAAACGCCCGGCCGCGACGGCGCGAGCTTGGCATGGCGGAGGATGGCGGTGCGGCCGGCGGCAAGCGAATCCGCCTCATCATCGAGGGACGCCGTCGCGGTTTCGATTTCGTCGCGCTCTGGCAGCGACTGCTCGTCGTCCTCCTCGACGGGCTCGGTCTCGGGCGCGATTTCTGGTTTCGGCGTGCTCATGCTCGGGACTGTAGCCCGGATGAGCGCCAGCGAAATCCGGGGACGACCGTTTGGCCAAAATGCTGCTTCCGGATGTCGCTTGGCTCATCCGGGCTGCTGTCGTGAAATATAGATTCTCTTAACGATATCAACTTCGAAGCACTTAACGATTCAGCACTGTTTAACTTAAACATCGCGATAAATTCTCCCGATCGGACGGCGGTTTACGCGCTTCTTCGACGCCGCAAAAGCACCGCGTGCCGCTACGGCGTCGCTCCGTTCCGCCCGATTCCAATTGGGAGGCCGAGATGAGAACAATCCCCCGAGCAAGTTTCTTTGCCGCGGCATTCTCGCTGGCAATGGCAGGCGCTGCGGTGGCGGCCGATCTGCCGGCGTCAAACTACCCCTATTACACGGCGCCGGCCTCCTATTCGGCTTATAGCTGGGCCGGCCCCTATCTCGGCGGCACGCTGGGCTATGAATGGGGCAGCGTCAGTAACAACCCCACCCATCCGTCGGGCGTCGCCGGCGGCCTGGAAGCCGGGTTTAACTGGCAGCACGGCAATTTCGTCTATGGTGCCGAAACCGATTTCAGCCTCTCGGGCGCCGAAGACACATTCGCGCCTTGGCAATTCTCCAATCCCTGGTTCGGCACGGTGCGCGGCCGGGCCGGCGTCGCCATCAACAACGTGCTCGTTTACGGTACCGCGGGCCTCGGCTATGGCGAGCTCACCGCGGATACCTCCGGCAATCTTTCCGAGAGCCATACCAGCTTCGGCTGGGTTGCCGGCGTCGGCGCCGAAGTCGGCCTCACGCCGCAATGGTCGGCCAAGGCCGAGTGGCTCTATCTCGATTTCGCCAATCGCGGTTATTCCGTCACCGGGGCCAATAACGGGCTCGCGGCCAACCTACTGCGGCTCGGCGTCAATTATCATTTCTAGAAAAGTATTATTTAACAATATAGTCACCATGCCTCAGTATATTTCATGAAATAATAACTATAATTCAGCCATCGATAGAAATTTTTCGCCATAAAACTGGCATAAATTACCGGACGACTGTGGCTTTTCTACACTAGATGAAAATCTGATTCTGAATACTATGGCGGACCTGTTCGACGACGAGTGGAGGTCCCTAATGAAGCGTCTGTGCCTGGTACTGATTGGTCTCGTGGCGCTGACCGGAGCAGCCGCGGCGGCCGACCTAGCGCGGCCCCAACCAGTGCCCTACTACCCGAAGGCTCCTGCCTTCGTGCCGCCCTATAGCTGGACCGGCTTTTATGTCGGCATCAATGGCGGCGGCGCGTTCGGCAGTTCCAACTGGGATTCGACCGGCAGCCGCAACATCAGCGGCGGCCTCGTCGGCGGCACCGTCGGTTACAATTATCAGTTCGGCCAGGGCGTCGTCGGCGTCGAAGGCGACATGAATTGGGCCGATATCAACGGCAGCACCACCAATGCCTGTCCGGCTGGCTGCAAGACCAGCGACACCTGGCTCGCGACCTTGCGCGGCCGCCTCGGCTATGCCGCCGACCGCTTTATGCCTTATGTAACCGGCGGCGCGGCATTCGGCGACATCCGCGCTTCCACGCCCGGTTTCCCGGCAGCCAGCGCCACCAATACCGGCTGGACGGTGGGCGGCGGCTTGGAAGCGGCGATCGCCGCCAATTGGACGGCCAAGGTCGAATATCTCTATGTCGATCTCGGCAAATTCAATTGCGGGCTCAATTGCGGCGCCGGGCTCACCACCGACAACGTCTCGTTCCACACCAATCTGTTGCGCGCCGGCGTGAACTACAAGTTCTGATCTGCGTCAACAACGTGGCCGACAAAAATGCCCCGGGGCTATGCCCCCGG
Source organism: Xanthobacteraceae bacterium (assembly GCA_030038415.1). Classification (GTDB taxonomy): domain Bacteria; phylum Pseudomonadota; class Alphaproteobacteria; order Rhizobiales; family Xanthobacteraceae; genus BOG-931. The sequence goes on along the minus strand of JASHOX010000235.1, from coordinate 8,105 downwards.
GGTTTTTGTTTTGCGGTCAGAACATGATCCCGAAAAGCGGGGACCGGTTCTCGGAAGAGATCATGCGCACTCAAAAGGCCAATTCGCCCAGCAATATCTCGGCGAGCCGCTCCGGAGCGTCCAGCATGACGTCATGGCCGCACGCCACCTCATGGCTGTGCCAGCCCCTGGCGCGGGCTTTGGCGAGCGCCTGATCGAACGGCCCACTCGGATAGGCCGTGGCGCGGACATAGCTCTTGGTCGCGATGCGCTCGCGCGCTCCCGTGAGCGTCACCGCCTGCAGGCCGCATTTGACCGGCTGCGGCGTGCATTGTGCGTCGACCCAGGCGCGGTCGCGTTCATTGACATTGAACATCGCCGCGGAGCGCGGCGGGATGGCGGCGGCGCCACTGTGCTCGGCCGCGAAGAACATCTCGCGGACCGGCGGCGGCGCCAGATCGACCAGGGCCTGACCGGATTCCGGAAAGAATGCATCGAGCAGCACGAAGGCCGCGATCGATTTTTCCATCGCCTCGGCGACGCCGGAAATCACCAAGCCGGCATAGGAATGGCCGACCAGCACTACGTCGTTAAGCTGCCGCCATTTCATCTCGTTGACGACGTCGAGAATGTGGGTGTCGAGACTGATCTCGGGCGTAAGCAGATGCGAGCGTTCGGCAAGTCCGGTGAGCGTCGGCGTCACCACCTCGTGGCCGGCGCGTATGAGGAGCCGTGCCACCCGCTGCCAGCACCAGGCGCCGTGCCAAGCGCCGTGAACGAGGACAAAGGTCGTCATCAGGGCTCGCGATTCTTAATCGGCATCGTCAGGTAGTTGACGTAGCAGCCCTCAACGCGCACGCGTCCATCGACGAGCGCGCGCACCCGATCGTGGTCCCACGTGGCGATTGTAATGGGCAGCCGGCTCATGACACTTCTTCGCGTGAGGACTATCGTCGCAGAACGCGACGGTCCATAGTGGCGGCCAATCCGCCGAGTTGAAGCAGGCGCATCACTCCTGCTTAATCGCGTTTAGGCGGATGACGGGTTGGGAATATCGGACGCAGGATGATCGAAAATATCGAGATTGAAAAGTGCACCAGCTGCGGAATCTGCGACGATGTCTGCCCAGCCGATGTTATCCACATGGAGCTGGCGCCGCGCCAAGCCCAGCTCGACGGCCTCGTTGAAACCCGTCTCCTGCCGGTGATCAAGTTTCGCGAGCACTGCATCACCTGCTTCAGCTGCGAGATTTTTTGTCCCGAGCAGATCGTCGACGTGCATCCGTCGGTGAAGAATCGCCCGCGGCCGTGGTGAGTGAGCGCAGATGAGTGAACGATGCCGCACTTGCATGGAACCTTGATCGAGACCGACATCCTCGTGGTCGGCGGCGGCGCCGGCGGCATGATCGCGGCCTTGAGCGCGAAGCGCCACGGCGCGCATGGCACCAAGGTCGCGGTTGCCGATACCTGGATGACCGGCCGCACCGGCCATACCGCGTTCTCCAATGCCTGGATGATCGTCGCCTTTCCCGAGGACGATATCGACGGCATCACCCGCGAGATCGTCGCCGGCAATGATGGCATCGCCGATCAGTTGTTGGTGCGGGAGTCGCTTGTGAACTCGTTCGACCGCATCGCCGATTTCGAGGCGATGGGGATGAAATTCGCGCGCACCGGCGACGGCAAATATGCGCGCCGGCCGACGCGCGGCCTCGATCTGGCGCGGGTGATGTGTCCGGACGGCGGCGGCCTCGAATATTGCTGGCGGCTGCGGCTGGCGCTTGAGGAAAAAGGCGTGGCGCTGCTCGACCGGCTGTTCATCACCGGGCTTCTTGGCGGCCCGTCCGGCCGCATCGTCGGCGCCACCGCGATCCACAGCCGCACCGGCGAATTTCATCTGATCAAGGCGCGCGCCACGATCGTCGCTACCAATGCCATCACCTTCCGCTCCGGCTTCGTGCGCGACATCACCGGCACCGGCACGCTGCTCGCCCACCGCGCCGGCGCCGCGCTGCGCAATGCCGAATTCAGTTACGTGCGGCCGGGCACGCCGAAATTTTATTTCGAAGGCATCACCTTCGCGATCCAGGAGGGCGCCCGCTTCACCAATTCCAAGGGCGAAGCCTTCATGCGCGCCTACGAGCCCGAATGGGCCGACGAAGCCGACGTGCCGCGCATCGCCCGCGCTATGGCCGAAGAGAAGATGAAGGGCAATGATCCGCTCTATCTCGACATGTCGCCGATTCCCGAACAGATGCGCGACCACTTCATCCACAGCAAGGTCAAGTGGATGGACTATTTCTTCCGCAAGCTCGGCGCGGAAGCCAATACCGACATGTTCGGCAAGACGCCGTATTACGCGCTCAACCAGATGACCAAAATGGCGATCCGCACCGGGCCGGATTGCCGCTCCGACGTTCCGGGCCTGCTCGCCGCCGGATTGGCGCAAAGCGGCTGCGCCAATCACTTCGCCGGCTTCCATATCGGGCTCGGCATCGGCAACGGCTGGGTCGCCGGGCGCAGCGCCGTGGAAGACCTCGACCGCCTGCCGGCGCCGAGTGTCGACCTTGCCGAGGTCGAGGCGCTGCATGAAGAGGCCATGCAGCCGCTGCGCCCCACCGCCCAGGCCGAGTCGGACCGCATCCTGCGCGATTTGCAGGCGATCATGTTCGCCTACGATATCGGCATCCTCAAACGCGCCGACCGGTTGCAGGCGGCTTGCGGCAAAATCGAACGCCTCGCCGAAGATTTCCGCGAACTTGCCGCGCCCCATGTACACGAATTGGTGCGGCTGAAGGAAACCGAGGCCATGTTGCTCGCGGCACGTTTTATTCTCGGCGCATCGCTCTATCGCACCGAGTCCCGGCTCAGCCACTTCCGCGAGGATTTTACCGAGCGCGACGACGCGCAGTGGCTGGTTTGGGTCGACATCGAAGGCGGCGCCGGCGACACGCCGACCTTCAAAAAAACACCGATCCCGACGCCGCTGTGCCCGGTGACCACCATGGCGGTACGGCCGAACCGGCTCAAGCAGCACGTCGCCGTCGGCGGGGTTTGAGTTTGCGATATCGGCGCGCCGCCTCCTACGAGTCGCGTCAATCCAATAGCCGAGACTTGTCAAACCGCCGGCGTCGCGCCGCGCAGGATTTGCGCCATGACCGGCATGTCGATATTGCCGCCGGAGAGAATGAGGCCGACGCGCTTGCCGGCATAGTGCCGTCTTTCTTGCAGCAGCGCCGCAAGCGGCGCGGCGCCAGCGCCCTCGGCGAGATTATGCGTCGTCGTGTAGTAGAGGCGGACCGCCTCCGCGATCTCGTCTTCGCTGACGCGAACCACACGCGCGGCGCCTTTGACGATGATGTCGAGTGCTTCGGCGGGTGGATCGCGGCAGGCCAACCCGTCGGCAAAAGTGCTTGCCGAACTGGTCTGCACCGGATGGCCCGCATCGTACGACAGCGCAAAGGCCGGCGCATTCGCCGCGACCACACCGATGATCTCGGTGGTGAGTCCAAGAAGATCGCGCACCGTGATCAGCCCGCAGATTCCCGACCCCATGCCGATCGGCACATAGACGGCGTCGAGCTTGGCATGGCTCGTGAACAATTCATGAGCGTAGGTCGCCACACCCCTCACCAAATCGCGGTGAAAGGACGGCACGAAATGATAGCCACGATCATGCTGGATCGCGGCGGCGACGCCGCGGCTCTCGTCGAAATCCTTGCCAGCGGTGACGACCTCGCCGCCGAAAGCCGCCATCGCGGCATTCTTCTCGCTCGAATTGCCCTTTGGCACGACGATGACCGCCGCAATGCCGTTGCGCGCCGCGGCGGCGGCCACCGACTGGCCATGGTTGCCGCGCGTCGCAGTGACGAAGCCGGCGGGCCGGTTTCCGGCTCGCAACAGGGCGTCGACATAAACGAGCCCGCCGCGCGCCTTGAAGGATCCGGTCGGCGTATGGTTCTCATGCTTGACGATGACCTCGGCGCCTATCGCTTTGGCAAGCAACGGCCACGCATAAGCCGGCGTCGGCGGCACGACGCGACGCACAATCGCGGCGGCATCGGCAAGCTCGTCCAGCGTAAAGAGTGGCATGGCGAATCCTCGGCATTCATTCGCGGTCAAGCATGCCACATTGGCGACACCGCCGCTTGTCCGCAGCGCTGTGTTGCGGGCCTGTCTGCAACAATTGTCGAGCGCGCATCGTCAGGTCATCGATCTGGTTTATTATCACGAGCAATCGATCGAGGAGATCGCCCGCATCATCGGCGTGCCGCAAAACACGGTGAAGACCCGGGTCTTTCATGCGCGCAAGCGTATCGCCGAATTGATGGCCGCGCGCGCGGCGGCGAACGCGCTTGGCTGTAACCGGGAAGCCGCTCCGCGCAATTTGACCCATCGGAAGCAAAACCAATTTGACGGTTGCACCTCGGTGTGCGTATCCTAATCAGGACGGTTCCCAAGTTGGGATCAAAAGGGAACGCAGTGCGGGCGAGGAATTGCCCAATACTGCGGCTGCCCCCGCAACTGTAAGCGGCGAGTCTTCCGTCAAATGTCCACTGGGATATCGGGTCCCGGGAAGGCGACGGAAGGTTAAGACCCGCGAGCCAGGAGACCTGCCGTCAGCCGTGGTCATGCGCGAGCGCTGTCGGTCGGGGTGTACTGACGGAAGGCAATCCAATCATCCGGAACCGGATGTGCGGGGCACCAAGTTCGCGGTGACGTGCCACAGGACGTTACCCGAGGTGTTTCCGTGCTTCCCCATATCACCGCTTCGCGGCGCAGCTATTGCTGCGCCGGCTACGTCGTTACGTGCGTTGTCATTGCAGTGCTGCCGCTTTTGCCCTGGACTCCTGCGTTTGCGCAACAAGCGCAGTCTGACCAGACAATCCAGCTTCCGACGATCTCGGTGACCAACGCGCCGCCGTCGCAGCCGTCCAATCAAGGATCGGGCGACGCCACCGTCGTCAGCCCAACGACCGTCGTCACGCCCTCGGAGCAGTCGGCAAGCTCCGTCACGGTGATCACCGCCGATCAGATCGAAAGCCAGCAGCTTCGCACGGTGCCCGATGCGCTCGCTGCGGTGCCGGGCCTGAATGTGGTGCAAACCGGCGGCCCCGGCGGCCAGACATCGGTCTTCATCCGCGGCACCAATTCCAATCACGTCAAGGTGCTGGTTGACGGCATTGACGTGTCGGATCCGAGCAATCCCAACGCTTCGTTCGACTTCGGTCAGTTGCTGACCGGCGACATCGAACGCATCGAAATCCTGCGTGGTCCGCAAAGCGGCCTGTACGGATCGGACGCCATTGGCGGCGTGATCTCGATCACCACCAAAAGCGGCAATGGTCCGCCGAAAATGACCTTTTCCGCGGAGGGCGGATCGTTCGGCACGACCAACGAGCGCGCCAGCCTCAGCGGGTCGCAGGCGGACTTCAACTACGTCTTCAATGTCCAGCACTTCCAGTCAATCGCGACGCCGGTGACGCCGTCATACGACCTCGCGCCCGGCGAGCAAGCGCACCCCAATTTCTACGACAATTGGACCGCTTCGACCAAGCTCGGCGCCAAACTCAGCGACGATCTCGCTGTCAATTTGGTGAGCCGATATACCACGTCCAAGCTTCTCTTCACCGGCGACGATTTCGTGGACTTTTCTCCATTTAGCTTCGCCGAACCGGTCCAGACGACGCAGGCAGACCATCAGTTCTACGGACGCGCCGAACTTGTCTGGTCGCCGACCAGCACGTTCAAGAACTTTTTCGGCGTGAACTATACGAATTCGTGGAGCTACAACTTCGATCCGAACATGGACACCGGCGTACCGTCGCCCACGGTGTTCCCGCCGTTCGTCAATCTGGGCACGCGCGTCGAGGAGGATTATCGCGGCGAACTGCAAGTAGCGCCTGGCCAATTGCTTCTGTTCGGCGCTCAGGACCAGAACGAGACGCTGCGTACCAATTCGAGCAGCGTAACCGATCCGATTACATTCGACGAAACGTTTTTCACGACGAATGCGGAACGGCGAAACGACGCCGGCTGGCTCGAGCTGCAGAATCAACTGACCAAGCAGCTTTATCTTGTTTCCAACGTCCGTTATGACGCCAATGAGGATTTCGGCGATCATACGACCTTCCGCGTGGCGCCGGTCTACATCGTTCCGGAGACCGACACCAAACTCAAGGCCAGCTACGGGACCGGCTTCAAGGCGCCGTCGCTGGAGGATCTTTTTGTAAATTTCCCGCCGTTTTTCTTTGGCAACCCCAATCTGAAGCCGGAAGAGAGCAAGGGCTGGGATGTCGGGTTCGAGCAGCCGGTCGCCGGCAACATCCGCTTCGGGTCAACCTATTTCCGCAATGACATCAACAATCTGATCGCAAGCAATTCCACGCTAACAAGCCTGATCAACATCAACACCGCATCGACATTCGGCGTTGAAAATTTCGCGGCATGGCAGGTCAGCAAGTACCTCAATTTCCGCGCCGACTATACCTATACGGTCGCAAAAGCCGATTCGGTGCTTGATTGCACCGGACCGCCCTGCTCGGGCCAGCAACTGTTGCGGCGGCCGAAGAATAAGGCTTCCTTGACCGCGAATTGGCAGGCGACGGATAAGCTCTCCTTTTCGGCGACATTGATCTATGTCGGCTCGTGGTGGGATATTACCCGGCAGACCTTCCCGACGCCGTCCAATCCCTTCGGCACCAACCTCTATGTCAAGGCGCCGGGCTTCACCACGGTGAACCTGGCCGCGAACTACGCGCTGGACGACGACGTGACGTTGTTTGGCAGGATCGATAATTTGCTCAACAAGCAGTACGAGGATCCACTCGGCTTTATGCGTCCCGGCTTCGGCGCTTATGCCGGCATCAGGCTCACGGTGGGCGGCTCTCCGTCGGGCGGTCTGCCGCCGGCCGCGACCTCGGCAGCCGGTGTCGGGCCGACGACGCCAAGCCCGACGCTGCGGAGCCAAGGCGTGATGTGATGAGCAAAGTTCTCGATCTCTTGGCCGACCAGTTGGCCGATCCCGAAACCGCGTGGAGCCTCGGCACCTTTGGTGCCATCGCCGAATTCACGCGGGATGCCGACGAAGCGGCGGTGCTTGACCGCCGCGACGTCATGATCTCGGCGGTGACGGCGCGTGGCGGCTTGCGCATCCAGACGCATCCCGAGTTGCGGCCGATTGCGTCGGAGTCTCCCACCACCGAGAGCTGGAGCCATCGCGTTGCGCTCTGCCTGCCGGAACGGGCCTGTGCCATGAGCGGGCGAACGGTGCTTACCGAGGTTGGCAGGGACCGCGACGCCTTGCGCGCCGAGGATCGCGACGGCGTCTTGTTCGATCTCGGCCTGGCCGCTCTGCAGGCCGATATATGCGTCCGCAGCAGCGAGCCGGACGTCATCGCGGCGTTGCGCGGTTGCGCGGGAAAATCTGTATTCGCGCCCGACAGTCAGGCAATGAAAGTGATGCTTTCGTCACATCCGCACCGTGTCTTTGCGAGCCGCCTCGGCCGCATCGAGGTTTTTCAACCGATACCGCCGCCGGGCGGCAAGAGCCCGACCGGACCACACACCCATGTCCTGCCCAAGCTTTTGGCGCACGGCCGCACCCACTCGGCCAACGAGCCGTTGCCCGCCGGGTGGATTCCTTGCGCGCATTGCTACCCGCCGAATCCGGTACGCGACCAATTCGGCCAGCGCCGACCGTTCCAGCACGAGCGTCACGCCGCGTTTCAGATGCTCCTGGACCGCTACGGCGAGCCCGAATTGGTCGCGCTCAAGCGGCGCGTCGTCGACTCGGTCGCGGCCGGCCGAGATCCCGCAGGAATTGCGGCCAATGATCGGTTTACCCGCGGCACGGTGCGCGTGGCGTTGCGGCAGTTATGGGCCTCAGAGCAGACATCGGCGTCACTTGGCGCTTGGCTTTCAGCCCATGACCGATTCGAGCCTGAGGAAGTTGAAAACTCGCGCGAGGCGCATCACTGACCGGCCCCTGGTCAAGGCTACCGCTTTGGAAGAAATGTGCCACAATCATGCAAAGGAGAATGATCATGGCTCTCGACATCCTGCCCCATCCGACCGCCGCGTCCTTGCGGCCTGCACCTGTCGAACCTAGGTTCGCGCCGGCGTTCT
>JASHOX010000234.1 GCA_030038415.1 Xanthobacteraceae bacterium | reverse complement strand
CGATCTATTCCCGCTCCGGCGGCTCGCAGGGCATCGGTTTCGCCATCCCGGCCAACATGGTTCGCGTGGTGGTTGCTTCGGCGGAGGGCGGCAGCGGCGCGGTCAAGCGGCCCTGGCTCGGCGCCAAGCTGCAGGAGGTGACGCCGGACATCGCCGACAGTCTTGGCCTGCAGCGGCCGAGCGGCGCTCTGGTGGCGAGCGTCGCCGCCGACAGCCCGGCCGCGCGCGCCGGGATCAAGACCGGCGATGTCATTGTCAGCGTCGACGGCACCGCGGTCGACGATCCGACGGCCTTCAATTATCGCTTCGCCACCAAGCCGCTTGGCGGGGCCGCGCAGCTCGGCGTGATCCGACAGGGCCACTCTATTGTCGTGCCGGTCGCCTTGCAGAGCCTGCCCGATCTGCCGCGCGAGGAGCTCGAAATCAGCACCCGTTCGCCATTCCGGGGAGCAACCGTGTCTAACCTCTCGCCGGCTCTGTCCGATGAAATGCGCCTCGATCCGAACGCGCAGGGAGTCGTCATCACCGATGTCGCCGACGGTTCGGAGGCGCAATCGATCGGCTTTCAGAAGGGCGACATCATCGTTTCCGTCAACAATCAGAAGATCGAGAGACCCGCCGATCTCGAGCGCGTCGCCGGGATCGGCAGCCGGCAATGGCGCATTACGCTGATGCGCGGCGGCCAGCAGATCTCCGTCATGTTTTCGGGATGAGCTCGCGCCCTAAACAGAAGGGACCAAGCCTGTTCGCCGCCGCCGGCCTCGAACATGATGCGCCGCGGCCGCTCGCCGATAAGCTCCGCCCGAATAAGCTCGCCGACGTCGTCGGCCAGGACCACCTGCTCGGCCCCGACGGCGCGCTCACCCGCATGCTGGAGACCCGCTCGCTTGGCTCGCTGATCTTCTGGGGGCCGCCGGGGACCGGCAAGACCACTGTGGCGCGGTTGCTCGCTCATGCAACCGAGCTCTATTTTGAGCAGATTTCGGCGATCTTCTCCGGTGTCGCGGACTTGAAGAAAGTATTCGACGCGGCCCGATTGCGGCGCGAGACCGGGCAAGGCACGCTGCTCTTTGTCGACGAAATTCACCGCTTCAATCGCGCGCAGCAGGATAGCTTCCTGCCGGTGATGGAGGACGGCACCATCGTGCTCGTTGGCGCCACCACGGAGAACCCGTCGTTCGAGCTGATCGCGCCGCTGTTGTCCCGGGCGCGGGTTCTGGTGTTCAAGCCGCTCGATGCGGCGGCGGTCGAGAAGCTCCTTGCCCGCGCCGAGGCAATCGAGGGCAAGACGCTGCCGCTCGATGGGGATGCACGCGCCTCGCTGATCCGCATGGCCGACGGCGACGGCCGCGCTGCGCTGACGCTTGCCGAGGAAGTCTGGCGCGCGGCGCGGCAGGGCGAGACCTTCGATGCAGCGGGCTTGCAAGAGGTGGTGCAGCGCCGTGCGCCGATCTACGACAAGAAGCAGGACGGCCATTACAATCTCATCAGCGCGTTGCACAAATCGGTGCGCGGCTCCGATGCCGATGCTGCGCTCTATTATCTCTGCCGCATGCTCGATGCCGGCGAGGACCCGCTCTATCTGGCGCGGCGCGTGGTGCGAATGGCGGTCGAGGACATCGGCCTTGCCGATCCGCAGGCGCTCATTGTCGCCAATGCCGCCAAGGATGCTTACGATTTTCTCGGCTCGCCCGAGGGCGAACTCGCCATCGCCGAGGCGGTGATCTATGTGGCGACCGCGCCAAAGTCGAACGCGACGTATGTCGCGTTCGGCGAGGCCATGCGCACGGCGAAAGAAGCGGGTTCGCTGCTGCCGCCGAAGCATATTCTCAACGCGCCGACCCAATTGATGAAAACCGAGGGCTACGGCTCGGGCTACGAATACGATCACGATACGGAAGAGGCGTTCTCCGGGCAGGATTACTTTCCGGAAGCGCTCGGCCGCCGCCAGTTCTACGATCCGCCCGAGCGCGGCTTTGAGCGCGAGATCAGGAAACGGCTCGATTATTGGGCCAAGCTGCGGCGCGAACGGAGCGGCAGTTGAGAGGCTCGCGCGGACCGCGGCAGCCGGGCGGCGGCAGGGGGATCGCGGGGCCAAGGCACCAAAGGCGGCCTCGGCCGTCATTCCGTCACCCTGAGGCGGCCGCGAAGCGGCCCTCGAAGCGCAACGGCCCGGGCCGACCCTTCGAGGCACGCCTTCGGCGTGCCCCTCAGGGTGACGGGGAACACAAAACCGCAATGGCGGGTCCAATGCCGACCAGTGTCCAGAATGTCGCCGTCACCTCCGACGAGGCGGGCATGCGTGTCGACCGCTTTCTCGAGGCACGTTTTCCGGGCTTGAGCTTCTCCCACATCCAGCGTGTCATTCGCAAAGGCCAACTGCGCGTCAACGGCAAGCGCACGCAACCGAAAGCGCGGCTCGAAACCGGCCAGAACGTGCGAATTCCGCCGCTCCGTCTCGATCAGCCAAAACCACGCGCGCCCGGCAACGCAGCCGACGAGAAGACCCGCGAGTTTCTGAAATCCATCACGCTTTACGAAGACGCCGACGTGCTGGTCCTCAACAAGCCGATGGGGCTCGCGGTGCAGGGCGGCTCCGGCACTACGCGCCACATCGACGGCATGCTGGAAGTCCTGCGTGACGCGCACGGCCAGCGGCCGCGGTTGGTGCACCGGCTCGACAAGGACACTGCCGGTTGCCTGCTTGTGGCCAAGACGCGATTTGCCGCTGCGGCGCTCGCCAAGACTTTCCGCTCGCGCTCGGCGCGTAAAGTGTATTGGGCTTTGGTCGCCGGCGTGCCGAAAGTGCAGCAGGGCCGCATCTCGACCTTTCTCGCCAAAGAGGAGCGCGAGGACGAATCCGTCATGCGCATTGCCCGCCACGGCGAAAAGGGCGCGAGCCATGCCGTGACCTATTATGCGGTGGTGGAAACCTCGGGGCCGCTGTTGGCCTGGGTCTCGCTCAAGCCGGTGACCGGCCGCACCCATCAATTGCGCGCGCATATGGCGCATGTCGGCCATCCGATCGTCGGCGATCCAAAATATTTTTTGCTGGAAAACTGGCAGCTGCCCGGCGGCATGCAGAACAAGTTGCATCTCCTCGCCCGTCGCATCGTGGTGCCGCATCCACGCGGTGGTGTAATCGACGTTACCGCGCCGCTGCCGCCGCATATGCAGCAGTCGTGGAATCTGCTGGGACTTGATGCCAAGCGCTACGATCCGATCGAGGACGCGCCGGGCGAGTAATGCCAGGAACAACGCGCCCGGCACGGGGTTTATCCCTACGATCCTGTTGTCGGTCAGATGAGGCGCGGGTGGGTAAGAGATATAGCCTGATATTCGGTTTTGCGCTGGTGACCGCTTTTGGTGCCGCCGCGCCGGCGCGCGATTTCGAGATGGGCGGCGACAGCAATTTTCCCTACTCGATCATGGCGCCGGAGCGCGGCGCCGCGCCGCGCCACCACGTCAAGACGTTGACCAAGAAACGGCACGTGACGACAGCGCATCCGCGGGCACTCGCGAAAAAAGCTCCGCGCACGGACCTGTCTGTCGTACACGGCTCCTCCGGTTCGGTGTTGCTGACACCATTGCCGCGCACCGAGCTCATTCCGCTGGAGGAAGGCGGCGGGTTGACATTGCCGGCGTCGCCGCAACAGCAAGGGCCGTCGGTCGTGCCGGGAGTGGCAAATCCCATACCCAATCTGCCGCACGGGCCGGAGACATTTCAGGAGCGCGCCTCGCGCTGCGCCTTCCAATCCGGCCTTTATAACGTGCCCGGCACCGCGCGCAGCCAATATATCGGCGGCTGCGTGCAGTAACCTTCGACAGCAGCCGCCGGGGATGATGATCGTGGCGATTAGGGCCGCTGCGCTGAGCAGCACAAGTTACCGCTATTTCCCGCGCAAGCGGGAATCCAGCATCGAACTTAGAGAAGAATTTTGCGGGGCCGAGCGGTCGGTGTGTGCGTATCACCGCAGAGCGGCGTTGATCTTGTCCAGCGCCGCCGAGCCCGGGCACAGCTCCTTGTCGCCGAGCGTATTGAGCGGCGTCTCGACCGTATTGAGATGGCCATGCAGGTCGGCCGCCTCTTCTTCGACATAGAGAAGGCCGGTGACGATCTGGCCTTGCAAGGCATGGTGCTGGATGAAGGTCATGGCCGCCAGCCGGTCGTGCACGTTGTATTCGGCGTTGAGCTTGCGCAGCGCAAGCGTGGTGCCATCGTGTTGCTCGACCAGTTCGACGGTGCCCGGCGCGTAGTCGACATGGATGGGCGCGCGGCCGGTAATGACGTCAAGGAAGTTGACCGCGTCGTTGTGCTCGCGCACGTAATCGTAGCTCTTGGTCGAGCCGGGATGATTGTTGAACGCGACGCAGGGCGAGATCACATCGATGAACGCGGCTCCTTCGTGCTCGATCGCCGCCTTGATGATGGGCACGAGCTGTTTCTTGTCGCCGGAGAACGAACGCGCCACGAAGCTCGCGCCAAGCTGCAAGGCAAGCCCGACCATGTCGATGGCGCTGTCGGTATTGGTGACGCCGCGCTTGGACTTCGAACCGCGGTCGGCGGTCGCGGAGAACTGACCCTTGGTCAGGCCGTAAACGCCATTGTTCTCAACGATATAGACCATGTTGACGCCGCGGCGCATGCAATGGGCGAATTGACCGAGCCCGATCGACGCGGAATCGCCGTCGCCCGAGACGCCAAGATAGATCAAATCGCGGTTGGCGAGATTGGCGCCGGTGAGCACCGACGGCATGCGGCCGTGCACCGAATTGAAGCCATGCGAATTGCCGAGGAAATAGTCCGGCGTCTTTGACGAGCAGCCGATGCCGGAAATCTTCGCCACGCGGTGCGGCTCGATCGACAATTCGAAACAGGCCTCGATGATCGCGGCGGTGATCGAGTCATGGCCGCAGCCGGCGCACAGCGTCGAGATCTTACCCTCGTAGTCGCGGTGGGTATAGCCTAGCGCGTTCTTCGGCAGGTCCGGATGGTGGAATTTCGGTTTGACGACGTAAGTCATGACACCACCTTCCGCAGCGGCGTGATTTTCAGCGCGTCGAGATGGTCGCCAATGGCGTGGGCAATAAAGCGCGCCGTAATCGGCGTACCGTCGTAGTGCACGATCGGGACGAGCCGTACCGGATCGATGCTCA
>JASHOX010000233.1 GCA_030038415.1 Xanthobacteraceae bacterium | reverse complement strand
TGGCGACCAAGGCACCGCCAATAGTGCCCGCTCCACCTTTCAGCTGGACCGGATTTTATATCGGCGGAACGGCAGGCGCTGACTGGAACGACCCGAAGGTAACGCTCGATCCCGTCAACGGCGTAAATCCAAATTATCGCCCACAGGACCTCGCGGGAGTGGCCGCACTCGGAACTGGGACAATTCGAGGGACGAGTGCGATCGTTGGCGGAAAGGCCGGATATAATCAGCAGTACGGCGCCTGGGTGGCCGGGGTTGAGGCGGACCTATATGCGTTCCATTTCAATAGAACGGCGGTCGCGTCAGGTAATCCGTTTCCGGGATTTGGTAACGGGTCCATGGTGCTCACCACGAATGTCGCCTCGGATTGGCTAGCCACCATCCGTCCACGATTCGGTTATGCGACAGATCGCGCTCTGTTTTATGCAACGGGCGGTGTGGCATTCGGCCGAGTGAGCTTTTCCAACACCGATGTTGAATTTGCTCCTCTGGGCAATGGCTTCGGCACCGAAGCAAGCTCAGCCAGCCAAGTCAGAACAGGATGGGTCGCGGGAGGTGGAATTGACTATGCCCTTTCGGCGAATTGGATATGCAGCGTCGAATATCTTCACGTCGATCTCGGCTCGCTTAGCGCCTCGGGCCTGGTGTCGAGCGCAAATTTAGATACAGCGACACTCAACTTTTCAACCAAGCTGCAGAGCGACATCGTTCGCGCCGGGGTCGCCTACAAATTCTGAGAATTTAATTGCAGACAGAGTAACCGGCTTCGTCTTCAACCACGGTACGGATTTGGCCGCCAATATTTTGCGTGTTCGGCTGAACAAACAATTCTAGCCGAGCGAAGAGCAACTTTAGGATAGGGCCGACCGACCCAGGCCGCCGCGCTGAAATAAAGCGGCATCCAGGCAATCTCGGCCGCGACACCCCGCTAAGCCACCTTCTGCTCGTCGATGCCGAATTGGCGATCGAGCTTGAGCGCCGCGAGCGGGGCGGGCCTGCCGAACAAATAGCCTTGGCACAGCTCGACGCCCTGGTCGCGGATGTCGGCGAATTGCGCCGCCGTTTCCACGCCTTCGGCGCAAATCGAAAGCTTCAGCGTCTTTGCCAATTGCACGATCGATGTAATCACCGCGCCGGTCTCGGGCCGCCCGACCTTGGCGATGAAGGATTTGTCGATCTTTATCTTGTCGAAGGGGAACGAGGTCAGATAGCTGAGCGAGGAGTAACCGACGCCGAAATCGTCGAGCGCGATGGAGACCCCGAGATTTTTCAGTTGCCGCAGCGTCTCGAGATTCTGCTGGCAATCGCGCAGCAGCACGGTCTCGGTAACCTCGACCTCGAGGCGTCGCGCCGGGAGGTCCGCGCCGGCAAGCGCGGACACTGTCGCGTCCACCAGATTGGAGCCGGAGAACTGCAGCGGCGAGATATTGACGGCAACTTTGATGTCGCCCGGCATGCTCTTGGCGTCGCGACAGGCGGTGCCTAGCACCCATTCGCCGAGCCGGACGATCAGGCCGGATTCTTCGGCCAGCGGAATGAACTGGTCGGGCGACACCAGCCCGCGTGTCGGATGCCGCCAACGCAGCAGAGCCTCGACGGCGACGGCGTGACCGGTGGCGGAGGCGATGACCGGCTGGTAATGGAGCTCGAATTCGTCGCGCCAGATCGCCTGACGAAGGTCGTTTTCAAGTTCGTTGCGGCGGTCGGCCTCGGCTTTGAGGTCTTCGCTGTAAAAGCAATACTGTTTGCGGCCGGAGTTTTTGGCCTTGTACAGCGCCAAATCAGCGCTGCGCAGCAATTGATCGCTGTGCTCGCCGTGCTCGCCCAGCAGCGCGACGCCGATGCTGCAGCCGATGTTCAGCTGCCGCTCTTCGATGTTGAAGGGCGCGCAGAGGATCTGGATCAGGCGTTCCGCGAGCACTTCAGCGCGGCTGCGCAGCTCATCGCGGCCGCCAAGCGCGATCAGCGCGAATTCATCGCCGCCGAGACGAGCCGCGACGTCGTTTTCGCGGATCGACCCGCGGATGCGTTTGGCAACGGCCTTAAGCAAGGCATCGCCGATGTGATGGCCGTGGGCGTCGTTGACCTGCTTGAAGCGGTCCAGATCGAGCATGAAGACGGCAAACGGCGTGCCGCCATCGCGCTCTCGCGCCAGCAACTCCTCAAGCTGCTCGCGGAACAAGCTTCGATTGGAAAGGCCGGTCAGCGGATCGTAGCGGGCGAGCTGGTTGATCTTGGCTTCATTGTTCTTGCGGTCGGTGACGTCTTGTACCAGCGAAATGATATATTCGGGGCCGCCCTTGTCGTCGCAGACGACAAATCGCTCCACCAGAACCGCGCGGCGGCCTTGCTCCGGCGTGTCAATGAAGAACTCCACCGAGGACTTTCCGCTTTCGCTGTTGAGGGCTTCCGCGTCGTCGGCCGCGATGCGGCTGGCCAAGGCCTCGGGGAAAAGCTCGGGAATGCTTGCCCCGATGATTTTCTCTTGTTGCAGCGCATGGAGCAACGTGTAGGCCCGATTGACCAGCAGCACCTTGCGGGTGCGGGCGTCCTTGATGAGGATCGGCATCGGGATGTTCTGGATGATGGTGTCGAGAAAATTCTTCACATCGAGCAGCTCCTTTTCCGCATGCCGGCGATCGGTGACATCTTCGTGGGTCGAGACCCAGCCGCCGTCCGCTTTGAGATGGCTGACGATGTGGATGATGCGTCCGTTGGCGATCGTATCGATCGACTGCAAGGCCGCGCCCGATTCATGCCGGGCGCGCATGTTGGTGAGATAATCCTCGACCTCTTCGGAGAGGCCTCCCGAGGCTTTGCGCTTCTCGAGAAACTCCTTGAGCGTCAAACCCAAATGGTATTCGTCGGCGGGTAGACGGTACAGCTCAAGATATTTGCCGTTATAGGCGACGAGACGCTGCTCTTTGTCGAACATGCTCAGCCCTTGCGGCATGTTCTCGGTCGCGGATTGAAATCTTTCGATCAGCTCCTCGCGTGATCGGTGCGCCTCGTCGAGCCTGAAAAGCCGGCCGAGATCCCAGGCGACGGCCGCAACCAGGAGCAAAGTGAGCACCGCCGCCATGCCGCGGTAGATCATCCGCTGCCGCCAGAACGCGGCGAATATTTCATTCTCGGTAATTCCGGCGACCAGCACCAGCGGTAGGCTCTCGGATCTGCGAAACGTGACCAGACGGCTGATGCCGTCAAGCAGGGTGCCGCCCCAGTAGCTCCCGGTGTTTCCCTTCTTGAGGCCGGACTCCAGTGCCGGGGTGGATAACTTCTCGCCGACAAGTCCTTTTGACAAGCCTTGCGCAGCAAGGATCGTGAGATCCGAGTTTCGCAGCGATAGGCTGCCCTGCCCACCGAGCTGGGCCGTGCCGAAGAACTTGACGAGTGCGTCGGGATCCACCGTGGCGATTATGACGCCGGCGAACGTCCCGTCCTCTCCTTGTAACCGCCTGACGACCGTGATCAGCGCGCCGGCGCGGACCCGGCCGCTCACCACCGCGGAGATGCGCAGCACGTCTTGATCGCTGCCGGCGGGCACCAAGAATTGTGTCCGATCGCCGAGATAAACCGGCGGCCCGTCGTAATCGGCCGTCGTCTGCGTTACATAGCCGTCCGAATCGACAAGGTTGAATCTGATGACTGTGGACGAGATCAGGCCAGCCTTTTGCACCCAATACTTCAAGTCGAAGCGCGCGGGGTCTTTTTCGTAAAGCGCCCGAAGCAGCAGCAGCGAGTGGTCGAGATCGAGAAACAGCGAGTCAAGATGCTCCTCGTAGACCAGCGTCACGTTGGCGGCGCGCGCTTCGGCGTCGGCGATGGCGCGATTTCTCTCGACGCCGGTTGCGGCAAAGTAGACCAGCCAGAACAGCGGAATCAGCACCGCCGCCAGATAGAACGCCGAGCTCCGCATCAGGAGCGAAGCTGAGAGCCGGCAGTACTGGCAAAATCTGTGCATGTCGCGGGACAGAATGTCGGCCGCTTAGGTGGCATGAACGCTGCGAATAAATTGTTTTGTCCGGAAGTGCGATGAGAGGAATCATCTTGATCTAAATTAAGTCGTGGAGAGTACTGACCGATGCCGGACGGCAGCCAGGATCACAGCCTTAAGACGTGACTTCTCGCTGCTTGCACTTTGTCTGCAATTGGCGCCCCTGATGATCCGCTGCAATAAAATCGACTGGACCGCCAAATGTTCCTGTGTCGGCTAAGCGACCTGCAACTGAACAACGGCACTGCCGCTCCGGTGATCCATGCACGACATCGTCTTTCTGTTCGACGTCGACAATACGCTTCTGGACAACGACGCGGTCCAAGACGACCTGAAGGCGCATTTGGCGGAAAACTACGGCGCCGCGGCGCGTGACCGCTATTGGCAGATCCTGGAACACTTAAGGAGCGAGCTCGGCTATGTCGACTATCTCGGCGCGCTGGAGCGCTACCGCGTCGAGGACCTGCACCGGCCGGAGCTGCTGCGGATGTCGAGCTGGCTCGTCGACTATCCGTTCGCCGAACGGCTCTATCCGGGGACGTTCGAAGCGATTGCTCATGCGCGTCGCTTCGGACCGCCGGTCATCTTGTCCGATGGCGACGCGGTGTTTCAGCCGCGCAAGGTCGAGCGCTCCGGGCTTTGGGGCGTGGTCGAGGACCGGGTGCTGATCTACATC
>JASHOX010000232.1 GCA_030038415.1 Xanthobacteraceae bacterium | reverse complement strand
GGCGCGCTCGACCGGCTGCACGGCGAGCGGCGCTATCGTGTTTTTGCCGACCTCGAACGCATCGCCGGGCGTTTCCCGCACGCGGTGTGGCACTCTCCCGACGGGCCGAAGAACGTCGTGATCTGGTGCTCCAACGACTACCTCGGCATGGGCCAGCATCCCAAGGTGATCGGCGCCATGGTCGAGACCGCGACGCGAATGGGCACCGGCGCCGGCGGCACCCGCAACATTGCCGGCAACAATCATCCGCTGGTCGAGCTCGAGCGCGAATTGGCCGATCTGCATCGCAAGGAAGCGGCGCTGGTCTTCACCTCTGGCTACGTCTCCAACGAGACCGGCATCTCGACGCTGGCGCGGCTGATGCCGAATTGCCTGATCCTGTCGGATGCTTGGAATCATAATTCGATGATCGAGGGCGTGCGCCAGTCGCATTGCGAGAAGCAGATCTTCCGCCACAACGACATGGAGCATCTTGAAGGGCTGTTGGCGGCGGCCGATCCGGAGCGGCCGAAACTCATCGTGTTCGAGAGCCTCTATTCGATGGATGGCGACGTGGCGCCGGTCAACGCCATCTGCGACCTCGCTGCGCGCTACGGCGCCATGACCTATATCGACGAAGTGCACGCGGTCGGCATGTACGGGCCGCGCGGCGGCGGCATCAGCGAGCGCGACCACGCCGCCGGCCGCCTCGACGTCATCGAAGGCACGCTGGCCAAGGCGTTCGGCTGTCTCGGCGGCTATATCGCCGGCTCGGCCGCCGTGATCGACGCGGTGCGCTCCTATGCGCCGGGCTTCATCTTCACCACCGCACTGCCGCCGTCGGTCTGCGCGGCGGCAACCGCGGCGATCCGGCATCTGAAAACCTCGCAATGGGAGCGCGAGCGGCATCAGGACCGCGCGGCACGCACCAAGGCGGTGCTCGCCGCAGCGGCGCTGCCGGTCATGACCAGCCCGACCCATATCGTGCCGGTCTATGTCGGCGATCCCAAACGTTGCAAAGCTGCGAGCGATCTCCTGCTCGCCGAGCACGGCATCTATATCCAGCCGATCAATTATCCGACGGTGCCCAAGGGCACCGAGCGGCTGCGCATCACGCCGAGCCCGTTTCACGACGACGGCCTGATCGACGCACTCGCCGAAGCGCTGGTCGACGTCTGGCAGCGGCTCGGCTTGCCGTTCAAGGAACGCGCGCTGGCGGCGGAGTAACGCAGGCCTAGAGATGCCGTTCGTCCCCGTGCAAACGGGGACCTGGCGCTGGATTCCCGCTGGCGCGGGAATGGGTGGGGTTGCTGTCCGCCTCCGCACGCGCGACGCGCCGCGCCGCGACCGCAACGGCGACGGTGACGACGAGGAAGCGCGCCAGGTGATGCGCGCCGACATAAACCGGATCGAGATGCAGGGCGAGCGCTAGCACCATCATGGTATCCTGCGCGCCGGGCGCAAAAGCGATGACGACATTGGCGATCGGAAAGCCGAACAGATGCACCACAGTCGCGATGAAGACGGTGGCGACCGCCATGGCGACCACGAACGAGCCGAGCGCCGCGCCGAGATAGCCGGCCAGCATGCGCAACGAGGTATTGGCGAAGCGCGAGCCGACCAGCGCGCCGAGCGCGATCACGGCGCTTGAGCCGATCCACCACGGCAGCGCCGCGTCGATCAGGCCAGTGCCGTGCAGCACGCCGGAGCCCGCCAGCGCGCCGAACAATAGCCCGCCGGGAAAGCGCAAGCGCAGGAAGGCGAGCGCAAAGGCGGTCGAAACAACCACCAGCACGATCATTTCGCCGAGCACGGAAAATCCGGCCGGACCACGCGGCACGGGTAGCGCCGGCACCACGAGGCCGAACAGAGCGAGCCCGTTGGGCAGGCCGAGAACGAGCAGGAGCACGCGCACGGTCTGCACGATGGCGATCGCGCGCAGGTCGCCGCCGAGTTCGGTCGACAGCGCGATCACCTGCGCCATTGCGCCTGGGCTCGACCCCAACAGCGCCGAAAACGTGTCCCAGCGGTGCACGATGCACAGATAGACCATGGTCGCGGCGATCATAACCAGCGACGCCAGCATCAGAAGCGCGATGCTGGCCGGCCAGGTCTCCACGCCGAGCAGCGTCTCCGGTGTCACCACGGTGCCAAGGAGCGTGCCGACGATGACGTAGCAGACTCGCGCAAGTGGCAGCGGCAGCCGCACCGGCCTTCCCAGCAGTGCCGCCGTTGCCACCGCCAGAACCGAGCCGGACACGAGGCCGGCGGGCAGACCTAACAAGGCAAATGCCGCGCCCCCGGCGAGCGCGATCGCCAGCGTCTCGGCGGTCTCGATCAACGCGCGCGATGGCGGGAATTGAGGCTGCATCGACCTATCACCAATGCCCGCTGCGGCAAGCGCCGTCAACACGCCGGGGCATCGACAGGCCAATGGACAGGCCATCGGAAAAATGGTGACCTTACCTAAAATAAGCGCGGTCGGAACCAGGACTCCCATGATCGAGGGAAGAAACGGTTGACGAGGCGGGTGACGTCATGCTGCAGGGCTGGGTCGTCGTCGTCATCGCGCTCGTTTATATCGGCCTGTTGTTTTTGGTCGCGAGCTACGGCGACCGTACGCGGGTCGCGCGTGGCGCGTCTTCGCGGCTTTTGATCTATCCGCTGTCGCTCGCCATCTATTGTACGTCGTGGACGTTCTTCGGTTCGGTCGGGCTCGCCTCGCGCTCCGGCTATGATTTCCTCGCCATCTATATCGGCCCGCTGGCGATGGTGGGACTCGGTTTCCCGCTCATCTTGCGCATCGTGCGGCTCGCCAAGGGCCAGAATATCACGTCGATCGCCGACTTCATCGCGGCGCGTTACGGCAAGAGCCAGGCGGTCGCCGCGACGGTGGCGCTGATCGCCATTGTCGGCATGATCCCTTACATCGCGCTGCAGCTCAAAGCGGTGTCGGCCTCGGTCTCGACGATATTGGCGGAAGCATCGCCGGGCGGCGCGGCGGCGCCGCTCCTCGGCGACGTCGCTCTGTTTGTCGCGCTGGCCATGGCCACCTTCGCGGTGCTGTTCGGCACGCGCCATACCGATGCCACCGAGCATCAGGACGGCTTGATGCTGGCGGTCGCCGCGGAATCGATCGTCAAGCTGATGGCGTTTCTCGCCGTCGGCGTGTTCGTGACCTTCGTCATGTTCCACGGCCCGTTCGCCTTATTCGCACGCGCGCTCGCAGAGCCGCGCACCGCGGCGGTGCTGTCGCACGCCCCGCAGTTCGCGCCATTCTGCGCCATGACGGTGCTGTCGCTGTTCGCCATCATACTCTTGCCGCGGCAATTCCACGTCATGGTGGTGGAGAACCACAGCGAGGCGGAAATCCGCCGCGCCGCCTGGCTGTTCCCCGCCTATCTGGTTCTGATCAACCTGTTCGTGGTGCCGATTGCGCTCGCCGGCCTGATGACGTTCCCGGCCGGCCACATCGACGGCGACATGTTCGTGGTGGCGCTGCCGCTCGCCGCCCATTCCGAAGCGATCGCGCTGATTGCTTTCATCGGCGGCCTTTCGGCCGCCACCGCGATGGTAATCGTAGAGACCGTCGCGCTCGCCATCATGGTGTCGAATGACATCGTGATGCCTCTGGTGCTCAAGCGCCGCGCCCGGCTGGCCGGTGATCCGCACGACGCCGGCGCGCAATTATTGACCACGCGCCGCATCGCCATCTTCGTCATCCTGTTGCTCGCCTACATCTACTACCACTCCGCCGGCGAAGCCCAACTGGCCTCGATCGGGCTCCTCTCCTTCGCCGCCGTGGCGCAGCTCGCCCCGGCGTTTTTCGGCGGACTGATCTGGCGGCGCGGCACCGCGTTCGGCGCTATCGCCGGCATGAGCGCCGGCATCTTAGTCTGGGGCTATACGCTGCTGCTGCCGAGCATTTCCGACGCCGGCATGGTCGGCGCGCACATCCTGACCGACGGGCCATGGGGGCTCGGATTCTTGCGGCCGCAGGGGCTGTTTGGCCTCGACCTGCCGCCGCTCGTGCACGGCGTGTTGTTGAGTCTCGCGGTCAACATCGCCGGCTATATCGGCTGCTCGCTCGGCCGCCGTCCGACCGCGATCGAGCGGGTGCAGGCGGATCTGTTCGTGCCGTCGTCGCTCAGACCGATCGCGCCGAGCTTCCGCCTGCGCCGCGCCTCGGCGACGGTCGAGGAGCTGATCGCGACCGTGGCGCGCTATCTTGGCGAGGAGCGCACCCGCGAATCGTTCGCGAGCTTCGCGGCGACCCGGCGCATCGACCTCACGCCGACGGCCGAGGCCGATCTCGAGCTCCTGCAGTACGCCGAATATCTGCTCGCCTCTGCCATTGGCGCAGCGTCGTCCCGGCTCGTGCTGTCGCTCGTCTTGCGCAAGCGCACGGTGTCGACCAAGGCGGCGCTAAAGCTCCTCGACGACGCCAATGCCGCGATTCACTACAACCGCGAAATCCTGCAGACCGCGCTCGATCACGTGCGCCAAGGCATCGCCGTGTTCGACAAGGATCTGGCTTTAGTCTGCTGGAACCGACAGTTTGGCGACATCTTCGACCTGCCGCACGAATTGACGCGCGTCGGCATCGCGCTTGAAGATATTTTGCGCCATATCGCCGAGCATGGCGAGCGTAATGCGAGGACCATCGACGAGTTCATCGCCGAGCGCATCGCCAAATACGCTTCCGAAGCCGAGCCGTTCCTCGAACGCTTCGCCGAGCGCGGGTTGGTGATCGAAGTGCGGGGAAACCGCATGCCGGACGGCGGCCTGGTCACGACCTTCACCGACATCACCCCGTCCGTGAAGGCGGCCGAAGCGCTGGAACGCGCCAATGCGACGCTGGAGCGCCGCGTGCGCGAGCGTACCGGCGAACTCACCCGGCTCAATGCCGAGCTCGAGCGCGCCAAGGCGGAAGCCGACGATGCCAACGTGTCGAAGACGCGGTTCGTCGCCGCGGCGAGCCACGACATCCTGCAGCCGCTCAATGCCGCACGGCTTTACGTTACCAGCCTGATCGAGCGCCAGCGCCCGAGCAACGGCGACAGCGACGATGCCGCCTTGGTGACGAATATCGACGCCTCGCTCGAAGCCGTCGAGGAAATCTTCGCCGCGCTCTTGGACATTTCGCGGCTCGATACCGGCGTGATGAAGCCGGAATTCGCCGATTTCCGCATCGATGAATTGCTGCAGCGGCTCGATGTCGAATTCGCGCCGCTGGCGCGCGAAAAGGGCCTCGCTCTCAAATTCATGCCGTGCTCGCAGAGCGTCCGTTCGGATCGCCGGCTGCTGCGGCGGCTCTTACAGAATCTCATTTCCAACGCGATCAAATATACGCCGCAGGGGCGCGTGCTGGTCGGGTGCCGGCGGCGCGGCGGGCGGCTGCGCGTCGAAGTTTACGATACTGGCATCGGCATCCCGCATGCCAAGCGCCGCGCCGTGTTTAAGGAATTCCACCGTCTCGATCAGGGTGCGCGCGTGGCGCGCGGCGTCGGGCTGGGGCTGTCGATCGTCCAGCGCATCGCGCGCGTGCTCGACTGCGAGGTGACGCTGAAATCGAATGTCGGCCGCGGCTCGCGCTTCTCGCTCGAAGTGCCGCGCGGCGTCGGCCAGGTCGCCGCGCCGAAACTGCGCACGCCGACCCGGCTCGTTGTTGGGCGGCTCGACGGCACGGTCGTGCTCTGCATCGACAACGATCGCGCCATTCTCGACGGCATGGAGACACTGCTCGGCGGCTGGGGCTGCCGCACGCTTTGCGCGGCGGACCTCGCCGAAGCGCTCGCTGCGATCGAGGCAAGCGGGCTGGAGCCCGATGGATTTCTGGTCGACTATCACCTCGACGGCGCCAACGGCGTCGCGGCAATTGCGGAACTGCGCCGCCGTCTCGGCCGTCATGTGCCCGCGATCGTGATCACCGCCGACCGTTCGCTCCATGTGCGCGAAGAGGTGCGAACGGAAGGCGCGCACTTCCTCAACAAGCCAGTGAAGCCGGCGTCGCTGCGCGCGCTGGTCACGCAGTGGCGGGTGCAGCGCGTGGCGGCGGAGTAAATTCCGGCAGGCATCGCATTCAATATACGGCCATAAAGATACCACGGCCGCTGCGGCGGCCGTGGTATCCGTGGAGCGGGCTCGTCAGGGGGCGACCAGGGTGATCGAACACGCTCTAAGACGTAACGGATTTTCAGCTCTGATAACTCACCACCAGGGCCTCGATGGAGTTGTTGGCCTCGCCGTTGGCGTTATAGCCGGTCGTAGTGCCGAGCGTTTGCTGCAGGAGCTGCAAAAACTCGTCGAGTACATTGGTATCCGACGAGGTGGTTGAAGACGACGAGTCGCTCGAGTCCGACGAGGTCCCCGACGATGACGAGTTGGTGGAGGAGGTCGAACCGCTGCTCGAATCGGAGCTGCCGGAGCCACCACTGGCGCCGGACAGCAAAAGCTCGATGATTGTCGCGCCGCCCGAGCCGCTGGATGCGCTCGCGCCCGTTGCGCCGCCGAAGCCACCGCCGGGCGGAGGACCACCGAATCCGCCGCCTGGACCGCCGGCACCGCCGGGACCATTAGCGAACGCGTTGGCAAAGATATTCTGCAGCTCGCTCGCCTGATTGCTGGTCAGCGCGCCGCTTTGCACCTGCTGGGAGATCAAGTTGCTGATCGTCGACTGCATATTGGAAGGCGAGGGTGGCCCTGACGAGGAGGAAGCGTCGTTCTGCAGTTCGCTGTTGATGGTGTTAAGCGCCGAGCTCAACGCGCTCTCGTCGGACGAACTGATGGTGCCGGCGGATACCTCGGACGTCAGCTCGTTTTGCAGCATAGTCAGAGGTGAAAAGCCGCCCAGTGACGATATTGAAGACATGAAACACTCCTCAATCTAGATGCCTTAATGAAACAGCCTCGCAGTTAATGGAACCTTGCTCGATGGAGCCCAACGTGTTTCCCTGTATTGCCGACTCGAATCCAGAAACATTGAGAAACAAAAATCTCACGTCGTTCCCGTCGTCCGCGCAAAAACACAATCGCATCCGCGCATGCCGCATATTCTTTCCGTGGAAGATGACGCCGAAATCAGCCGCCTCGTCGGCCGCTATCTTCGCGCCGCCGATTTCCGCGTGTCGATGTTGCCGGATGGCCGCAAAATAGAGCGCGCGCTTGAGGACGGTCGCGTCGATTTGATCCTGCTTGATCTGATGCTGCCGGGCGAGGATGGGCTCAGCCTGTGTCGACGGTTGCGGACGCATTCAAGCGTACCGATCATCATGGTGACGGCGAAAAGCGATGAATTCGACCGCATCGTCGGGCTGGAAATGGGAGCCGACGATTATTTGTCGAAGCCATTCAACCCGCGCGAATTGCTGGCGCGCATCCGTGCCGTCTTGCGCCGCGCCAGCGCGGCAACGCCGATCGCCGACCGAGCCCGCTATCTCGCTTTTTCCGGATGGAGAATCGATTGCCTCGTTCGCGAGCTGAAGGATCCGAATGGAACGCGCATCGTATTGACCGGCGCCGAGTTCGGGCTGCTTCAAGTCTTATGCGAGCGCGCCGGGCGCGTTTTGTCGCGCGAGCAGCTGCTCGACCTGACGCAGGGACGGTCCATCGACTCGCTGGGACGCAGCATAGACGTGCTCATCAGCCGTCTGCGCCGCAAGATCGAGCGCGATCCACATGATCCGGGAATCATCAAAACGGTCCGCTCGGGCGGCTATTTGTTTGCGGCGAAAGTCGAAGCATCATGAGATTAGACATCCGCGCCTACTTGCCAAACCGCGTCAGTGGCCAGATCGTTGTGCTTCTGATCGTGTCGCTGGTCGCAAGCCACGCGATACTGACATTTTCTTTTCTTTATTATCACCGGCATGATGAACCGCCTCTGCATTTTCCCGAGCAACTTGCCACCCTGATGGAATTGATTTCCGCCAATCCGACGGATCAACGCGAAACTTTGATCGCTTCCATCAATCGGGCTTTTCCGCGCTTCGAGCTGGCACAGCTGCCGACCCCTCCGGCTACCGTGTCAGGAGCTGCGTCTTCGGACTACGAGGTGGCCGGTTTTGCCCATCGAATGGGGCCTAATTACCGTGTGATGCGACTTCCGAGCGGGCCTTCAACGCCTGCGGCCGCGGGCGACCGCATTGTCATCGGTCTGCACGACGGCGAGTTCGTTTCCGCGCGGCTTGTGCCACTGCCGTTTTCCTGGTTCGGTCCGAGCGCGATCACCTTGATTGTCATCCTCATCAGCATGCCGCTTCTCGGCGTCTGGGCGGCGCTCAGGTTGACGGGACCGTTGCGCCGCTTCGCCTCGGCTGCGGAGAATTTCGATCCGAATGGCGAAATCGCACCGATTCCAGAACATGGACCGCAAGAAATCCGGGTCGCGGCGCGCGCGCTCAATCAGATGCGCGAGCGCATCAAGGGGTTGATTGACGACCGTACCCGCATGCTCGCCGCAGTGAGCCACGATCTGCGAACGTCGATCACGCGGTTGCGCCTGCAGTGCGAGTTCATCGACAACGAATCAGCGCGCGCTAAAATGCTCGGAGAGTTGGCGCATATGGAGTCGATGGTTGAAAGCGTCCTGCATTTTCTACGTAACAGCCAAACCGGCCGGCAAACAGTCGCGCTCGATATCGCCACCAGCCTGCAAGCGATCTGCGATCAATTCGCCGATACCGGGCGCGAGGTCGGCTATCACGGTCCGGACCATGCCGTGATCCGCGCCCATCCCGAGGACCTGCACCGGGCACTGACCAATCTAATCGACAATGCCGTACGTCACGGCGCCAAGGCAGACATCAAGCTGACGCTGACCCAACCGACGGTGACCATTGCCATCGAGGACGATGGGCCGGGCATTCCCGATGCCCTCAAGCAGGCGATGTTAGAGCCTTTCGTGCGTGGCGACGCGGCGCGCGGCATGGACGACAAGACCGGATTTGGCCTCGGTCTTTCGATAGCGCACGCCGTGATCGAAGCGCATGGCGGCTCCCTGACACTGCTCAATCGGGTGCCGCATGGATTGGTGGCACAGGTGGTCTTGCCGCAAGCCGAACCCAAGACATTGCACTGACGCCCCGTGCGACGAAATCTCTTCTACCGCAGAGTGTGCTGCGGCCACTGCCCGGCTTCGATCTTGCCGGCGGCGATCACGGCCTGAGTGCGGCTTTCGACGCCGAGCTTTTGCAGGATGGCGGAGACGTGTGCCTTTACCGTCGCCTCGGAGACGCCGAGCTCGTAGGCGATCTGTTTGTTGAGCAGACCGCCTGATAGCATCATCAGAACCCGCACCTGCTGCGGGGTGAGCGATGAAAGCCGCGCGATCATCGCCGCGGTTTCGGCGTCCGAGTCGCGCGCCAAGTCGATGTCAGGCGGCGTCCACACTCCGCCCTGCAGCACGCGCGCGGTGGCCTCGCGCAATACGTCGATGCCGAGCGTTTTGGGAATGAAGCCGGAGGCGCCGAATTCCATGCAACGGCGGATCACGGCGGGATCGTCATTGGCCGAGACCACGATGATCGGCAAGCTCGGATATTGCGCGCGCAGATACATCAGGCCGGAAAAGCCGCGCACGCCGGGCATCCGCAAATCGAGCAGAACCAGGTCGATCTCGCCGCCACGCTCTAGGAGCCCGGTGACCTCCTCGAACGTGCCGGCCTCGCCGACGTCGACGCGATCAAACAGGCCGCTGACCGCCTCGCGCAGCGCACCGCGGAACAGCGGATGATCGTCGGCGATCAACAGACGGTGAGACGTAGCCTCGCTCATGTAAGCCCCGGTTCGCGCAGGCTGGCGGATAATGTTACCGCCGTTCGTCGGTGCTGGTCCACCAAGGCGGCGATCCCTGGCGGCAATCGGATAGCCGCGCAACTGCGACGCCTGCCGTCACAAATTTTCTGTCGGAGCCCTTAAAGCCCCATTCAGGCGCAGTTCATTACGGTCGCTGCTTTATTCGGCGAGCCATCCATCCCCATCGGGTGGCATCAACGTTGAAAAGGAAAACTCCATGGTTCGATCATTGGTATTGAGCGCGGCATTGGTTTTCGGCGTCGCGACTGCCGCAAGCGCCGCCGGCTTTACCGCTGTGCCGCTCGGCAATAGCGACAGCTTGGTCGTCAAGGTTGCCGAAGGATGCGGTCCCGGCTATTGGCGCGGACCCGCGGGACGCTGCCATCCATTCGCAGTCGGCCGTGCCTGCCCACCCGGATACCATCTCGGACCGGAAGGAAAAAAGTGCTGGCCGAATTGATGACGGCACGAGCGACGCGGTTCTGAACGAAATGCGGCCGGGCCCGCGCGGAGGAAAAGTTGCGGCGAAATCAGTCCATGCGGTCCATTACAGTTTTGTGACAAGCGGGCTGTGGCCGATGCGACAGGGGGTGTCACCCGCAACCGCGGGGTGACCCTAACTTATTGGCAAGAACCAAGAAATTGCAAAATCACCTGGCGGCGATGCGGTTGGCTGCGATGCTCGGCCACATAGATGCCTTGCCAGGTGCCGAGCGCCAAGACGCCATCGATCACCGGCACGTGCGAGCTCACGCCATTGAGCATGGATTTGACATGCGCCGGCATGTCGTCCGGTCCTTCGACGGCGTGCACCCAGCCGGCTTGCGCCGGGGCCAACCGATTGAGCGCGGTGGCGAGATCGGCGCGCACGTCGGCGTCGGCGTTTTCCTGAATCACGAGCGACGCCGACGTGTGCTTGAGATAGAGCAGCACGGCGCCGTCGCGCGCTTTGATCTGTTCAAGAAACTGCGCGACGTCGCGCGTGATCTCGAAAAAGCCTTCGCCCGGCGTCGCCACGGTCAACACAACAGTGGCAAGCGTATCGACGTGTGCCGTGCGAACTGCCGATAATTCGCTCACGCGGAACTCTAGCTCTTGTTCAAGATCTGTCGCTGGGCGCGATCGACGGCGTCGATGAAGCGATGCCAGAGTTGGCCGGCATAGGCGACCATGCGATCGATATCGGCATCGCTCGGCAGTTGCAGCGTCACGCTGTTCTGCGCCGTCGACGGCGCCGCCCCCGATTCCGGATTGGCGCCCGGCGGCAGCGCCAAGCCGCGCGAGAGGATCTCTTTTTTCAGCGCGGCGTTCTCGGCGCGCAGCCGCGCAATTTCGTTTTCGAGCGCGGCGCGGTCCTCCGGCGCCGCCTGACAAGCCCAACCCACGCTGCGCTGACTGCACAGCGCGACCTCGCCGGTCTGGGTGTCGAGCCGCAAATAGCCCCCTTGGCTGTTCGTTTGCTTCTCGAACAGGTAACGGCCGCCGGCGCTGTCCGGCGGCACCGTTGTATCGGCGAGTGCCTGCGTCGAGACCTGGGCCATGACGGGCAGGCCGACGAGGCCAAGCGCGACCGTGGCGATAGCGATGCTGCTGCGGATCATGAGCCACTCCTCTGCGCCAGCTTCGTTGCGACGTATTCCATCTTAGCCAGTCTTACGCACCTTCGCAGTGCACAAGTAAGGCCGCATTGCGGGGTCTAGTTACGGCCCATAAATGGCGTGTTTTCAATAATTTAGCATAAGTCCCCGGTTTCTTGACTTGCTGGAACTACGTCAGTATGGTCCGCGCAGCTTCAAGGAGCGGGCGTGCCGCGATCGCTGCGAGCCGCGAGTGTCGGAAGCATGAGCGACGCGCGCGATAACGGCGAGCACGACAAGCAACAAACCAGCGAAGCTGCTCTCTCGGCGAGGCTCCAGCGGCTTAACGAAGGCCTCGGTCACGCACGTGACAATGTGCGCCCGCCTTCGGACGGTGCTGGTGCGGATCGGGCGACGACTGCATCGGGCTACGCCAAGGGCTTCCGGCTCTCGAGCGAACTTGTTGCGGGCGTCGTGGTCGGTGCCGGCATCGGCTGGCTCATCGATCGCTGGCTCGGCATCTC
>JASHOX010000231.1 GCA_030038415.1 Xanthobacteraceae bacterium | reverse complement strand
CGGCGCCCCACGCCTGCGGCGCCACGCTGGATTCATTCGGCACGCTGCGTGGACGTGTCGGTTACGCACTGGGTGCGACCGGCAATTGGTTGCCCTACGCGACCGGAGGACTCGCGGCCGGGGAGGTCCATGCGTGGGACTCACTCCTGCCGTCTTCAGGCGACGCCTTCCAAGTCGGCTGGACGGCGGGCGGTGGTGTGGAGTCGGCACTTACACATAATTGGAGCGCGAAGGTCGAATATCTTTATCTTGATCTTGGCAGCCAGACGTTCGATGTCGCGCCCGGCGTTCCAGAAAAAGTCAGTTTCAAAACGAGCATCATCCGCGCCGGTCTCAGCTACGAATTCCATTGAGGGAGACGGCCGATATTCTTGATCAGCTATCGTTCGATGGCGGCCAACGGTCACAGTCTTTTGCTCCGTGACGTCGCCTAATGGCACATCGCCGACATCATAGACTAGCTTCGTGATGTCTCCTGGTCGGAGGATGAACAGACATCCGCGCTTAGGTTTATGCAAGTCCGGACAAAGTGTGTGATTGCTCTTGCCAGCTTAGTGCGACGATCTGTTCTAGCTCGCTAGGCAATCTCGCCCTCCGCCGCTCTCCAATCTAAACGCCCTCGGTGATCGTGGGTGATAGGAAGGCAAGTCGCAGCCCCTTGCGGATCACCTTAGGATGCAAATCCAGTCGGCTTGCTAAATCCTCGATCGAATTGTAGGTTTCATCGGAAACAGCCTCGAGCCAATTGTGCGCGTGAACGATTGCTTGCACGAGCAATGGATTAGGAGCTCGTGCCGCGGCTACGCCGATACTGCCGGCGCCGCCGGTGATCAGGCATATTTTGTTTTCCATTTGCTTCGCCATGGCGGCTCCCTCGCTGTTTTTAATGTGAGGTTGAGTGCGACACTTGATCTGGTTTGGCTTGGAGCGCAATCTTTTGTCAAATTGAGGTAACGTCCGTGAGCATCGCCGAATTGCGACCGGCATCCGCGCCGGGAAATATTCCCGGCGCCGACGAGCTTGTGGCGCGGGCGCGAGCGCTGGCGCCGAAATTGCGCGAACGCGCGGTACGGGCCGAGCGCGATCGCAATATCCCGCAGGAATCGGTCGACGAATTCGTCGCCGCCGGGCTCATTCATACGCTGCAGCCGCAACGCTGGGGCGGTTACGAGCACGACCACGAAGTGGCGTTCAATATCGCGGTCGAGCTCGGCAAATCGACTTGCGGCTCGTCCGCCTGGTGCCTGAACTATCTAGCCGACCACGCCTGTATGCTGGCGCTGTTTCCCGAGGAGGCGCAGCACGATGTCTGGAGCCGCAACAAAGCGGCCTGCATCGCCACGTCGGCAGCACCGACCGGTAAAGTGACGCCGGCGCCCGGCGGCTATCGCCTCGATGGCCGCTGGTCATGGTGCTCGGGCTTGCGCCATTCGCATTGGATCATGATCGGCGGCCTGGTGCAGCGCCCGGGCGGGGATCACCCCGACATGCGGCTCTATCTGGTGCCGGTGCCGCAGGTGGAGCAGGACGACACCTGGTACTGCGCCGGGCTGCGCGGCAGCGGCTCCAACACGGTCGTGCTCGACGGCGTCTTCGTGCCGGAGCATCGCAGTGTCTCGTTCTCGGTGTTACGCGACGGCTGCTCGCCCGGATCGCAGGTCAACACTAATCCGATCTACCGCACGCCCTTCATCGCAATGCACAGCTATGCGCTGCTCGGTCCGGTGCTCGGCGTCGCCCGCGGCGGTTATGCCGAATTCGTGCAATGGACGCGGCAGCGTTATCTGACCTACACGCAGCTTGCCATCGCCCAACATGTGCCGGTGCAGATTCGTATCGCCGAAATCGCAGCCCAGATCGATGCCGCCGAGCTGTTGGCGCGGCGCGCCTTCGCCGCCGCCCGGGCCGATTACACCGGCATGTCGCTTGCGACCCGCACACTGTTGCGGCGCGATTTCACCTACGCCGTGCGCAGCTTGCGCGAGGCGCTGGACGATCTGGTCAAGATCTCCGGCTCCAGCGGGCTCTTGGACGACAATCCGGTGCAACGCTGCTGGCGCGACGCGCACGCCATTTCCTCCCACGTGGTCATGAACTGGGACGTGCCGGCGGAAAATTTCGGGCGGGTAGAATTCGGTCTGCCGCTCAACCCGGCCTATCCGATGTTCTGATCGCTAAACATTGACTGACCGATCAATGTTGTTACGCTGTTTAAATCTCCGCGCAAACTGCGCGCGAGAGTTTCATCGCGCGGTTGGTCGACGAAATCTAAAACAACGAAAATATTGATGCCTTTACGGGGAAGGAAAAACTCCAATGCAAATGGCGAGCGCTGCGAAGGACGACATCGAATCTGTTGTCATCGGCAAGGTAACGCGGCATTTGTTTCCGTTCATGATCATTCTGACCATGGTCAACTTCATCGATCGC
Source organism: Xanthobacteraceae bacterium (assembly GCA_030038415.1). Taxonomy (GTDB): domain Bacteria; phylum Pseudomonadota; class Alphaproteobacteria; order Rhizobiales; family Xanthobacteraceae; genus BOG-931. Next base: position 1,946 of record JASHOX010000231.1, on the reverse strand, counting down.
GTGAATATCGGCTTCGCAGCGCTAACGATGAACAAGGATCTTGGCATCGATCCCGCGGTGTTCGGCTTGGCCGCCGGCATCTTTTTTCTCGGCTATGTCCTGTTCGAAGTGCCGAGCAATGTTCTGCTGCACCGGATCGGCGCCAATATTTGGCTCGCCCGCATCATGTTCACGTGGGGCATTGTGGTGATCGGAATGGCCTTTGTCTCCGGCGCGACCGGGCTTTATGTCATGCGATTTCTGCTTGGCGTGGCCGAAGCCGGATTCATCCCTGGCATGACGCTTTATATTCTGTTGTGGGTGCCGCTACGGCAGCGGGCGCGCCTGACGGCGTATTGGATCCTGGCGACGCCATTCGCCGGCATCGTCGGCGGACCGCTCGCGGGGCTACTGCTTCAGCTCGACGGTGTTCTCGGTTTTAAAGGCTGGCAATGGCTGTTCATCGCCGAGGGACTGCCAGCGGTACTACTTGCCGTCGTCACCTATTTCTACCTCACGCCGACGCCGGCGAAGGCGCAATGGCTGTCCGACAGCGAGCGGCAATGGTTGCAGCGTACGCTTGCCGCGGAGGATGAGAAAATCCACGCCGAAGCGCGGCAAAGATTTTCCCTCGGCGCGGCGCTGCTCAATTGGCGCGTGCTGGTGCTGGGCTTGCTCTATATCGGCATGAATATGGGCTTGTCCGGTATCAACAACTGGATGCCGACCATCATCAAATCGCTGGGCACGATGACTAACTTCGAGGTAACCTGCGTGTCGGCCATTCCGTGGATCTGCGCCGCGTTCGCCGCCATCCTATGGGGCCGGCACTCGGATCGCCGCAACGAGCGCTACGTCAATCTCGCCATTCCACTCATCATCGGCGCGCTCGGGTTTGCCGCCAGCGCCTATGTCGGCTCGCCGTTTCTCGGTATCATTTGCCTTTCGATCGCCGTGATGGGGGTTATCGCCGGCTATACGGTGTTTTGGGTCGTGCCGGGAACCTTTCTCACCGGGGTTGCGGTGGCGGGCGGGATCGCCCTGGTGAACAGCATGGGAAATATCGGTGGGTTCATCGCGCCCTTTGCCATCGGCTGGATCAAGCAAGGCACCGGCTCGTTTACCGACGCTCTGCTCGTCCTCGCCGGTGCGATGGCGGCATCCGGAGTGATCGCCTTCCTAATCCGTCCGTCCCGTGACGAAGTGGTTCTGGCCGGCGAATCCAGCCAGCCGGTGTGAGTGAAAAATGAGCAAAGGCACTGGCGGCTACGTCATCTTGGTGCGGTTTCGGGCCAGGATCGGTCAGGACCGGCAATTCGCGAAGCAGATGCTCTCGGTCGTTCCGGCGACGCGGTCCGAGCCGGGCAATCGGCAATTCGAGTTCTACGTCGATCAGGACGACCCGTTGAACTTCATGCTCTATGAGGAGTTCGTCGACGAGGCGGCGCTGCAAACGCATCGGGAGCGGCCGGAGATGGCCGCGAACCTGGCGGCCATCAAGCCGATGCTCGATGGCGCACCGGAAGCGACGTTCTGGACCCAATCGCTGACCAATGCCGACGCAAACGGCGGCAGTCGCGGCGAAGTCGGCCACGTCACACTGGTTCGTTTCCGCATGAAGCCCGACACCGTTGACGCGACGCTTAACGCAATCGGGGGCGATCTCAACGATATGCGGGGCAATATCCGCTTCGACCTAAATCGCAGCCGCGCCGATCCGCTCGACTGCATGATTTGCGCCCGCTGGCTCACTCGCGCCATATGGGAGGCGCACAATGTGCGGCCCGAATTCAAGGAATTCGCGGCACGCGTCGGGCCGTTGCTCGATCAACCAATGCGACGGATGCTTTGGAAGCCGGCGGCGCCTTGAGCGGCGATGGAGCAGAACCGTGAAGATCGGCGACGCGTTAAGCATCGGCGATATCGAGCGCTTGGCCAAACGGCGTTTGCCGCGCGTCGTCTATGAG
>JASHOX010000030.1 GCA_030038415.1 Xanthobacteraceae bacterium | reverse complement strand
GAGGCCTGCGGCGCCGTCGACGCCACCATCAAATCGGTCAAGGACGGCACCACGCTGCCCGGTCACCTGCCGTCGCTGGTCGACGCCATCCGTCCGGCGGTTGAAGCGGTCGAGAACAAGCCGGGCGACCTCCTCGCCAACGCCATCCGCAGCAACGTGGCGCTCAATGTCGATAAGCTGAAATCGGCAGGGCCGATCCTAAAATCCTTCGTCGACGACAAGAAGATCAAAGTGGTCGGCGGCATCTACGAACTGCGAACCGGGCGGCTGGAGCTGTTGAGCTGATCCGCTCGCGCCTCACTCGGCCGGCGCCTCCGCCGGCTCCGGCGGCGCGTGCTCGTCCTGAGCGCGCTGATGCACCGGTTTGCGCGGGCGGGTCAGATTATAGGCGCTGTTGATCAGCGCGAGATGCGAGAAGGCCTGCGGGAAATTGCCGACCAGACGCTTCTGCCCCGGATCGTATTGTTCGCTCAACAGGCCGACATCGTTGCGCAGCGCGACGAGCCGACGAAACAGCCGCTCGGCGTCGTCGAAACGCTCTTGCAGGATGTAGGCGTCGACCAGCCAGAAGCTGCAGGCGAGGAACGCGCCCTCCCCCGGCGGCAGCGCGTCCTCGACGTGCTCGGTCGAGTAACGCATGACGAAACCGTCGCGAAGGAGCCGCTGTTCGATCGCCGCGACGGTGCCAGCCACGCGCGGATCGGTCGCCGGCAGAAAGCCGACACCGGGAATGAGCAAGAGGCTGGCGTCGAGCTGATCGGAATCATAAGCCTGGACGAAGGTATTGCGCTTCTTGTCGAAACCGCGCGCGCAGACCTCGTCGCAAATCTCCTCGCGGAGCTTGTGCCAGTCGTCGATCGGGCCTTCGAGTCCGAAGGTTTCCGCGCTTTTGATAGCGCGATCGAAGGCGACCCAGGCCATCACCTTGGAATAGGTAAAGTGCTGCGGCGGCCCGCGCATTTCCCAAATGCCCTGATCGCGCTGCCGCCAGATAGTCTTGAGATGCTTGAGAAACTCGAGCTGGATGGCCCAACCGGATTCGTTGGCGGTGAGCCCGCCGCGCCGCGCCTGGTGATAGGTGTCCATGATCTCGCCGAAGACGTCGAGCTGCAGTTGGGTATGCGCGGCATTACCGATCCGCACCGGCGCCGATTTCTCATAGCCGGGCAGCCAATCGGCGACCCATTCGGTGAGGCGGCGCTCGCCGCCGATGCCGTACATGATTTGCAGCTGATCGGGACTGCCGGCCACCGCGCGCAACAGCCATTCGCGCCAGGCCTGCGCCTCTTCGTAATAGCCGGCGTGCATGGCGCCGAGCAGCGTCAGTGTGGCGTCGCGCAGCCAGCAATAGCGGTAATCCCAGTTACGCTGACCGCCGATCCGCTCCGGCAACGACGTGGTCGGCGCGGCGACGATGCCGCCGGTCGGCAGATAAGTGAGCGCCTTGAGCGTGAGCACCGACCGCTTGACCGCCTCGGTCCAACGCCCAGCGGGCCGGCATTTAGCCGCCCATTCGCGCCAATAAGTTTCGGTCGCGGCCAGCGCCTCGGTCGGATCGGTCGGCCGCGGCGGCGGCAAATGGGAGGGCGAATAGATCATCACGAAGGGGATGGTCTCGCCACGCGCGATGGTGAACTCTCCGATCGTGGTCAGGCCCTTGCCGTAGAGATGAACCGGCGTGTGCAACAGCACCATGTCCGGCCCGGCAATGGCGCGCAGCGCCCCGCTCTCGATGCGAGTCACCCACGGCACGACGCCGCCGTAGCCGAAGCGCAGAATGAGCTCGGTGCGCATGGCGACCTTGCCGCGCTTGCCGACGACAAAGCGAACGATGGTCGAATTGGGGGCGCGAAACGGCATGAAATCGACCAGCGTCGCCGCGCCGTGCTCAGTCTCGAAATGAGTTTCGAGTATAAGCGTATTCGGCCGATAGCGGCGCGTGACCTTGGCCGCTTCGCGCGGCGCCACCAGCCAGCGGCCTTGCTCGGGCGTGCCAAGCAGCGCGGCGAAGCAGGCTTCCGAATCAAAACGCGGCCAGCACAGCCAATCGATCGAGCCGTCGCGCGTCACCAGCGCGGCGCTCTCGCAGTCGCCGATCAGCGCGTAGTCTTCGATGGCTGAGACCATGGCGGTGCGGCTGTTACGAAAAATCGATCACGACTTTGATGTCGCCTGACTGGTGCGCCAGCGCTTGCGTCCATTGCTCGACCGGCACGCGCCGCGTGATCAGTTTGGCGAGCCAGCGCTTGTCGGCACGCTGCAGGACATCGACGGCGTCCTGGTAATGCTGGCGATTGGCGTTAACGCTGCCAAACACGGTTTCGTTGTCGAGCACCATGGTGCGATTGACCTTGCCGATGTCGAGGTCGAGATCGTGGCCGGGCGCCGAAACGCCGAGCAGACAGACGATACCGTCGGCCGCGGTGCGGCCGAAAGCGTCGCCGATGACGCTCGGCGCACCTGTGCATTCCATCAGGATATCCGGCTTGAGTGCGTCAAGGTCGGTAATACTACCGACATGAAAGGTGCCGCCAAGCTCGCGCACCAGCTCGCGCTTGCGGCCGCGGTCGTTATGATCGAGCACGTGCACGTCGAGCCCGCGCTGCGCGCCGATCAAAGCGGCGAGGAGCCCGATCGGCCCGGCGCCGGTGACGAGGAGCCGCTTCGGCGCGAAGCCGCGCGACCGCGCGCCGATGCGTTCGGTGTGATCCCAGGCCTTGGCGACGACGCTGGTCGGCTCGACCAAGACGCCGTTCAGACCAAGCGAAGAATCGAGCTTAATCAGAAAGTCGGGCTCGACGCGGAAAAAATCCGAGCCATAGCCGTTGCGCTCCTTGATGCCGCGCTCGGTGTAGCGGTCGTTCCGGCACATGTCCCATTCGCCGACGGCGCAATAGGGACACGGCACCGGGTCGGGCCGACGCACGATGCCGACGACGAGGTCGCCGGGTTTGAAGCGGCTATCGGCGGGGGCTTCCTGCACCTTGCCCAAGGATTCGTGGCCAATGACCAGGCGCTTCTGTCCGGGCGGCGCCCAGCCATAAGCGCCTGCGACGATTTCGCGGTCGGTACCGCAAACGCCAAGCGCCAATGCACGCACCAGCACCGCGCCGTCCGATTTCGGCGGCTCCGGGACGTCTTCGACCTTTGCGGAATTGGCGACACCGGGCGCAACAGTCAGGGCGCGCATGGATCAGGTCCGCGATATTTTGTTTGCGCAATGGCGAACCATCGGCGCCGCCCCGCCTCGTCGGTGATAATGACGACGAGTGAATAAAGTTCCATTGTGGAACCGGCTTGTAATTTGCACCGTTAAACTATTCCGTTGTCAACGCATTGAAACGTGATGCGTAAACTCCCATGAATTCTCTCGGCCACAAACGCTGGGCCATCCCCGAAGGCTTTATTCCTTCGCAAAGCTCATTCGCGGATCCGGCGCTGACGTCGCATGAGACGGCGTGCATTTTGAATGCTGGCAATAAGACGGCGCGGGTGCGCATCACCATCTTCTTCGAGGATCGCGAGCCGGCCGGCCCTTATGTCGTGACGGTGCCGCCGCGGCGCACGCTGCATCTGCGCTTCAACGATCTCAAGGACCCCGCGCCGATCCCACACGACACCGCCTATTCGTCGGTTTTCGAATCCGATGTGCCGGTCGTTGTGCAGCACACCAGGCTCGATTCGCGGCGCGCCGAAGTGAGCCTGCTCTCGACCGTCGCCTATGCCGAGGCATGAGCCCGCTTAGCGCAGGTTAAGCCGAAACACCGGCGCTGCGTAAAAAGCGCGACGAGTTTTTAAAGCCCGCGCATAGAAATCACCTTATTTTCGAGCGGCTTCGCTGCAGCGCATCACGAACGCGGAACCAAGCGCGTTCATACAAGTTAATGAAGCACTGTCCTGGAGGTGGTTTCGTGACCGTCGTCGTAGTCTCCAACCGCGTGGCGCGGGCAAAACCGGATGAGCCTTTGGCGGGCGGTCTCGCGGCGGCGTTATTGCCGATGGTGCGGGACTCCGGCGCGATCTGGGTCGGCTCGAGCGGACAAGCGAGCGAAGGCACGCGGGATTCCTTTGCGCGCATCGAGCCGCTCGGCACCGGCGCGCTCGCCACCGTCGACATGCCGGCGAAACATTACCGTGGCTATTACGAGGGCTTCGCTAATTCGGCGCTATGGCCGGCGCTGCATTCGCGGCCCGACCTCATTCACGTCACCGCCGACGATTACGCCTCGTATCGCCAGATCAACGCCTTCATGGCTCGCGCACTGGTTCGCTTCAACACGCCCGAGGCGGCATTCTGGATCCAGGATTATCACTTCCTGGGCCTCGGCGCGGACATGCGTCGGCTCGGCATCGAGCGGCCGCTCGGATTCTTTCTGCACACGCCGTGGGCGGATCGCCGCACCATGGCGGCGGTACCGCATCATGCCGAACTCACAGAGGCCATGCTGGCCTACGATCTGATCGGCTTCCAGACCGTCGAGGATCGACAGAATTTCGAGGATTATCTGCAGGCCGAGCTTTCCCTCAACGTGGTCGACGGCACCGTGGCTTCGGATTGGGGTCTGACCCAGCTCGCCACCTTCCCGATCGGCATCGACGTTGACGATTTCGCGGCGCGCGCCAACAAGGCGGTCGGCCGCCTCGAAGTGACGCGGCTGCGCGACAGCCTCAACGGCGCCAAGCTGGTGCTCGGCGTTGACCGGCTGGATTATTCCAAGGGGCTGGCCAATCGCGTTCGCGCCTTCGATCGCATGCTGGAAATCGAGCCGAGCCTCAAGCGCGAAGTGGCGCTGTTACAGGTGGCGGTGCCGTCGCGCGGCAATATCAAGGCCTATCGCGAGCTCAAG
>JASHOX010000230.1 GCA_030038415.1 Xanthobacteraceae bacterium | reverse complement strand
CCCGATCATCCCCGCGGCGCCGGTGATTAGAATGTGCATTTGGAATTGCCACCCAATCTGTCATGCTCCGCAAAGGCGGAGCATCCAGTAGTCTCTGCCATGCTTGGTCGTCCACCGCATACTGGATCATCCGCCTTCGCGGATGATGACGTGCAAGCTACAGCGCCATGCCGCCGTCGACGAGATGCGCCTGGCCGGTAATGTAGCTTGCCTCGTCGCTGGCGAGAAAGAGGGCGAGCGCGCGACTTCCTGCGGCGTGCCGAGCCGGCCCATCGGCTGGCGGCCGATAAAATCCTGCCGCACGGCATCGGTCGACTTACCGGTCGCTTTCGAGGCCGTCACGATGCGATCCTCAAGTGACGGCGACTCGATGGTGCCCGGACAAATGGCGTTGCAGCGGATGCCTTGGCGGATGAAATCGGCGGCCACCGCCTTGGTCAGTCCGATCACCGCCGCCTTGGTGGCGCCGTAAGCATAGCGGTTGGGCACGCCGCGGATCGACGATACCGCCGAGGAAATATTGACGATCGAGCCGGATTTTTTCGCCAACATCGCCGGCAGGAACGTCTTGATCGTGCGGTGCATCGATTTGACGTTGAGGTCGAAGGAGAAATCCCAGTCCTTGTCGGTGCAATCGAGCACCGAGCCGTTGGCGACGTAGCCGGCGCAATTGACCAGGATGTCGAGCGCGCCGAACTCCCGCGCCACCGTCCTTTCCAGTGCGTCGATCTCGTCCGGCGCGCGCACATCGAGTTTTTGCCGTATCTTGGCTTTGAGGTCCGCGACCTTGTCTGCGGCGATGTCGGTGGCGATGACGATGCCGCCTCCGGCAATCAGCGCTTCGGCAATGGCGCGACCAATGCCTTGGCCGGCCGCGGTGACCAGCGCGACTTTATTCTGGACTCGATTGCTCATGAGCTCGAACCCTTCTGCTCATTCATTGCCGCGAGACTGAGCTTCTGGCGCCCTTCACTGTCAAAATTCTGCGGATCGAGCCAGCGCTCGAAATTGCGCTTGCGCGCCGGCCACTCGCTGTCGAGCATGGAGAACCAGGCATTGTCGCGGTTCCGGCCATCCTTGGTGATCATGTATTGACGGAACGTCCCTTCGTAGACGAAGCCGTAGCGCAGTGCGGCGCGCCGAGATGGCGCATTGAGCGCGTCGCATTTCCATTCATAGCGCCGATAACCCAGGGTCTCGAACACGTAACGCGCCAACAAATATTGAGTTTCGGTGCCGAGCCGCGTGCGTTGCAGCGCCGGCGAATAGAGCACGTGGCCGACCTCGATGACCCGATGCTGCGGCACGATTCGCAATAGCGTGAGATAGCCGACCGCCCGATCGGATGGATCAATGATCGCATAGGCGTAAGGGTCCTGCGCCGCCGCCCGCCTGTCGATGAAGGCGAAAAACTCGTCCTCGGCGACGAACGGCCCGTCGGTGGAAATGTACGTCCACACCTTGTCATGTCCGGCAAACATCGCCCACAGATCGGCGGCGTGTTCCGGGCCGAGTTTTTCGAGCCGGCCGTAGCGGCCTTTTAGCGTTACCGGGCCTGGGCGCGGCGCCGGCGTCGCATCGGCCACCGACAGACCTACCGGCTGGCCGGTTTGCGGATGAGGCTCCGAGGCGGTCATGACGAAAACTTCTTGCGGTCTTCGCTGAAGAATTTGTTCAGCTCGGGATTACTAATCAGCCCGGCGAAACCGTCGAACTTGCCCTCCTTGGCGATCTCGGTCGCGGTGCGAATAAATGCATGCATGGCGACGCGGGCCAGCGAGCCGCCGACGCTGATCCGGCGCACCCCCATCGCCGCGAGATCGGCGACCGTGAAGCCGAAAGCGCCGCTGTTGAGAAAGTTCACCGGCTTGGGCGCCACCGCCTTGACCACCGCTTCGATTTGCTCGCGCGTCTTGATGCCGGGCGCATAAAGGCAATCGGCGCCGGCCGCGGCGTAGGCTTTGAGCCGGCGGACGGCGTCGTCGAGATCGGGCACGCCGCGAATAAACCCTTCGGCACGGCCGGTCAGCAACACGTCGCCCCCGGCGCGATCGATCGCCGCGCGCGCCGCCTTGACCCGCGTCACCGCGGTGTCGAGATCGTAGAGCGGCGTCTTGCCGTCATTTGGCGAATCCTCGATCGACAAGCCGGCAACACCGGTCGCAACGCAGCGCGTCACATTCTGCGCCAAGCCGTCGAGATCGTCGGCAAGCCCGTCCTCGAAATCGGCATTGAGCGGCACATCGGTCGCTGCCGCGAGCTCGCGGAAATGCGCCAGCACTTGATCCAGACTCGGCGCGCCGTCGGCATAGCCCTGCGAATGCGCATAGCCGGAGCTGGTGGTCGCCAGCGCCGGAAAGCCGAGACCTTGCAAATAGCGCGCGCTGCCGACATTCCACGGGTTGGGAATGGCGAAGCAGCCGGATTCGTGCAGCTTGCGGAAGGTCCTGCGCTTATCGGAGGTCGATGGACGAGTCCCGGACATGGCAATTTCCCCTAATGATGGTGCCTTCCCTAATGATTGTCGCGCGGCACGAATTTTTGCGCGACGCGCTGATATTTGACCGCCGGCTGCAGCACCATACCATCCGCGAGCTGCTCCACCATGGCGCGCTGGATGTCCTGCCATGGCGTCTGGCTCGGCGAATACCGATAGCCGCCGTTCTTGGCCAATGCCGCGCGCCGCGAGCTCAATTCCTCGGCGGAGATCAAAATATCGGCGGTGCCCTTGTTGAGGTCGATGCGCACACGGTCGCCGGTTTTCAACAGCGCCAACCCGCCGCCGGCCGCCGCCTCCGGCGAAGCGTTCAGGATCGACGGCGAGCCTGACGTGCCGGATTGCCGGCCGTCGCCAACGCATGCGAGCGAGGTCACGCCCTTTTTGATCAGCGCGGCCGGCGGCTGCATGTTCACCACCTCGGCGGAGCCCGGATAGCCGATCGGACCCGCGCCGCGCATAAACAGGATCGAATGCTCGTCGATGCCGAGCGCGGGATCGTCGATGCGATGATGATAGTCCTCGGGGCCGTCGAAGACGATGGCGCAGCCCTCGAAGGCATTCGGGTCCTTCGGGTTGGACAGATAGCGCTCGCGGAATTCGTCGGAGATCACGCTCGTCTTCATGATCGCCGAATCGAACAGGTTGCCACGCAGCACCTTGAAGCCGGCTTTGGCCTTCATCGGCTTGTCGTAGGGCCAGATGACCTTCGCATTCGTCGTCTTTGCCTGCGCCACGTTGTCGGCGACGGTCTTGCCGTTGATGGTGCGCGCGTCGCCATGCAAGCGCCCGGCCGCATGAAGCTCGTGCAGCACCGCCGGCAGGCCGCCGGCGCGGTAATAGTCCTCGCCGAGATATTCGCCGGCCGGCTGCATATTGACCAGAAGCGGCACGTCGTAGCCGACGTTTTCCCAGTCCTCGATCGCCAGCGGCACGCCGACGTGCCGGGCAATAGCTTCGAGATGGATCGGCGCGTTGGTCGAGCCGCCGATCGCCGAGCAGGCGACGATGGCGTTCTCGAAAGCGGCGCGGGTCAGAATATCGGAGGGCTTGAGATCCTCGTGCACGATTTCCACGGCGCGCAGGCCGGTCTCGTAAGCGATCCGCGCGCGCTCGCGATACGGCGCCGGGATGGCGGCGCAGCCAGGCAGCGACATCCCGAGCGCTTCGGCCATGGCGTTCATGGTCGATGCCGTGCCCATGGTGTTGCAATGACCGATCGACGGCGCCGACGATGCGGCGATGTCGATAAATTCGTCGTAGTCGATGCGGCCGGCGGCAACGTCTTGCCGCGCCTGCCACAGCACGGTGCCGGAACCGGCGAGCTTGCCGTTGTGATAGCCGTCGAGCATCGGTCCGCCCGACAACACGATCGCGGGGATGTTGACGGTCGCCGCTGCCATCAAACAAGCCGGCGTGGTCTTGTCGCAGCCCGTCGTCAGCACCACGCCATCGATCGGATAGCCGAACAGCACTTCGACGAGGCCGAGGTAAGCGAGATTGCGGTCGAGCGCTGCGGTCGGCCGCTTGCCGGTCTCCTGGATCGGATGCACCGGAAATTCGAAGGCGATGCCGCCGGCGGTGCGGATGCCTTCGCGCACGCGATGCGCCAGTTCGAGGTGATGGCGGTTGCACGGGCTCAAATCGGAGCCGGTTTGCGCGATGCCGATAATCGGCTTGCCCGACGTCAGTTCGGCGCGGCTCAGGCCGTAATTGAGATAGCGCTCGAGATAGAGCGCGGTCATGCCCGGGTTGTCGGGATTGTCGAACCAGAGTTGCGAGCGCAAACGACGCTCGACTCGATTCTGAGACTTGCCATTTTTCGTCATGACGCGCTCCAACTCATCCAAGGAGCCCCAGCAGCAGCAATGCGATTGGCGCAATGCCGGGCCTCCAATTCGGTAGATATAACGCGTTTACGCTGCTGCCCACGACCGGTGCGCAGGGCAGGCAATTCTCCCCATCTGCGGCGCAATTCATTGCCGCAGAAAGCATTTTTATTCTGCCCATTTCGCTCTTACTGCAGTGCAATAACCAAAACTGGGTAGATTGAGAGAATATTCCAATTAAGGCTATGATCCTCAATAAAAAACTTGTGACGTTGGCGTGACGTTCGCGCTCTTGTGCGTTGCAAAATACTGCGTAGGTAAGCGGCACGGGCGATCCTCATGGAGAATGCAAGATGAATTCCCTCGCTACCAAACTGGCTTTCTCGGCCCTTGTCGTCGCGACGCTTGCGACGCCGGCCTTTGCCCAGCGTCTGTCTCGGCAGCCGCAGGATTACTACAACAGCCAAATCGAGCATTACCCGAACGGCGCGGCTCGCACCGGCACTGCGGAGTCCTACCAGTCCGGCGCCATGTTCAACCAAGGCTACTAAACCACTCGACGTCATTGCGTGTGGGTGAGTCAGAAGCCCCGGACCCCGTCCGGGGCTTCTCCTTTCTCGGCGTGGACGACCGCAGCGCTGCGAACCAGGTTTGCTTTTGGCGGCGGATTGGGTTGAACTGCCGCCTCAAAAATCCGGTCCGGGGAAACGCCATGCTGAAAACCATCGCTGCCTTCGATCGCATCGGCGAGGAAAACGCCTTCGCCGTGCTGGCGCGCGCCATGCAGCTTTCGGCGGCCGGCCGCGACATCATCAATCTCGGCATCGGCCAGCCCGATTTCCGCACCCCGGACTTCATCGTTGAAGCGGCGATTAAGGCGCTGCGCGACGGCCATCACGGCTATACGCCGGCGGTCGGTATTTTGCCGCTGCGCGAAGCAGTGGCCGCCGACCTCGGCAAGCGCTTCTCGGTCAAAGTGTCGCCGGACGAAGTGATGATCATGCCGGGCGGCAAGCCGACCATGTTCATGTCGATCATGATGTTCGGCCAACCCGGCGTGGACATTCTTTATCCCGATCCCGGCTTTCCGATCTATCGCTCGATGATCGAATTCACCGGCGCGCGGCCGATCCCGGTACCGATCCGCGAAGAGAACAATTTCGCCTTCTCTGCCGAGGAAACGCTCAAGCTGATCACGCCGCAGACGCGGCTCCTGATCGTCAATTCGCCGGCCAACCCGACCGGCGGCGTGACGCCGAAGACCGAGGTCGACAAGCTCGTCGCCGGATTGGAGCGGTTTCCAGACGTCGCGGTGATGTCGGATGAGATCTACGACCATATGGTCTATGACGGCGAAACCCATGTTTGTTTGCTCGCTTATCCGTCGATCCGCGACCGGCTCATCCTGCTTAATGGCTGGTCGAAGACCTACGCCATGACCGGCTGGCGGCTCGGCTATGCGGTGTGGCCGGGCAAGCTCTACGACTACGCCCGTAAGCTCGCGGTCAATCTGCATTCCTGCGTCAACGCCTCGGCGCAATATGCCGGGCTTGCCGCGCTAACTGGCCCGCAGGACGAGGTGGCGAAGATGGTCGCAGAATTCGATCGCCGCCGCAAAATCGTGGTCGCCGGCCTCAACAAATTGCCGGGTATTTCCTGCGCCACGCCGAAGGGCGCATTCTACGCTTTCCCCAATATCAAGCGCACCGGATGGAAGGCGAAGGCGCTGGCCGCTTCGCTTCTGGAAGACGCCGGCGTGGCGCTGATCGGCGGACCGGATTTCGGCGTGCTCGGCGAAGGTTATATGCGCGTGTCCTACGCCAATTCGACGGAAAACATCTTGAAGGCGCTCGACCGCATGGGCCAGTTTCTGGCGAGCCGAAAGGCGGCGTAATCATGGTCACTCACCCTTGCTGCGTCAGTCGAAAGCCGACGACGACAATGACGAGGCCGACAAGCTGCGAAACGCTGGGCGCCTCGCCCAGCGCCAGATAGCCGACCAAGAGCGTGAACGGCGGCACCAGCGCGGGAAACAAGGCCGCACGGCCGACGCCGAGCAGAATGACGGATCGGGTGAACAGATAGACCGCGCCGGCGCCGGCGAAGGCGCCCTGCACCACCGCCTGCATTGCATTCTCGGACCATCCGGCGGCCAGAAAATTGTGAAAATCGAGCAACAAAAACGGCAGGCCGGCGAGCGACAGCATGCTCGTCACCGCGACCGCCGGCATCGCCGGAATGCGCCAGAGCCGCAGCAGCATGCCGAATACGGCAAAGAAACTGCCGGCGGCGACGAACATCAGGTCGCCCAAAACGGCCGGCCCGCCCATGCTGTGCAGCGCCTCGGCGCCGATCACCGCAACGCCGGCGAGCATCGCCAAGGCGCCGATGATGCGGCGCGCCGGCAACGGTTCCTTGAGAATGAGGCGCGCCAGAATGAGGCCGCCCAACGCGGCGCAGGACGGCTGAATGATGGCGCCGTGACCGAGCGGCACATAGACGTAGCCAAAATAGCTCCAGAGCGCGAGCGGCAGGCCGCCGAAGAATGTAATGGCGATTCCGCGCCGCCAACCCATGCCGCCGAGATCGCCAAAGCCGTTGGCGGCGACGACCGGAATGAGCGCGAACCCGGGCCACACATAGCGATGCAGCGCCAGCACCAGCGGCGACAGGCCCGCGGTCACGCCTTGTCGGGCGGCGACAAAGCCGAGCGCCCAGAACAGCGCGGCGCACGTCCCGCAGGCGACGCCCCATGCCGTTGCGTGCTTGACCGAGGACGAATCCATCGCGAACCATAGTCCGCGGCGATTTGCCGGCACAACATGCGATTCCGCGGGGCTGGCTTCGCCTGACGCGAAGCAGAGGCCCTTCTCAGCCTCGATCACGCTCTCTATCCTCGCCGCCGCGCGCGGCGTCTGGAGCGAAACGTGGCCGAGGACATTGGAGACGAGTACGATTACATCATTGTCGGCGCCGGCTCGGCCGGCTGCCTGCTCGCCAACCGGCTTTCCGCCGATACCGATAAGCGCGTGCTCATCCTCGAAGCGGGCGGCCGCGACAATTGGATCTGGTTTCACATCCCGGTCGGTTATCTGTTTGCGATCGGCAATCCGCGCTCGGACTGGATGTTCAGGACCGAGCCGGAACCGGGGCTGAACGGCCGCAGTTTGAACTATCCGCGCGGCAAGGCGATCGGCGGCTCCTCCGCGATCAATGCCATGATCTATATGCGCGGCCAGGCCGCCGACTACGACCATTGGCGGCAGCTCGGGCTTACGGGCTGGGGTTGGGACGACGTGCTGCCGTTTTTCAGAAAGCATGAAAATCACTTTCTCGGCGAGAGCGATGCGCACGCCATCGGCGGCGAATTGCATGTATCGCCGCCGCGCGTGCGCTGGGATCTGCTCGATGCCTTCCGCGCCGCCGCCGAACAGGCCGGCATCAAATCGATCACCGATTTCAATTGCGGCGACAATGAAGGCATCTGCGCCTTTCACGTCAATCAGAAGCGCGGCCGCCGCTGGTCGGCGGCGAGCGCTTTCCTCAAGCCGGTGTTGCATCGGCCCAACCTGCGGCTGGAAACCGGTTGTCTCGCCGAGAGCCTCATCTTCGACGGCAAGCGCGCGGCCGGCGTGCGCTGGCGGCAGAACGGCGTCAGCCGCAATGCGCGCTGCCGCGGCGAAGTCATTCTTGCCGCCGGCTCGATCGGCTCGGCGCAAATCCTGCTCTTGTCCGGCATCGGACCGGGCCCGCAATTGCGCGAGCACGGCATCGACATCGTCGCCGACCGGCCCGGCGTCGGATCGAACCTGCAAGATCATCTGCAGCTGCGGCTGATTTTCAAGGTCGACGGTATCACCACGCTCAACGAGCGTTATCATTCGCGCTTCGGCTTTGCCGGCATGCTTGCGGAGTATGCGCTATTGCGCCGCGGCCCGCTGACCATGGCGCCGTCGCAGCTCGGCCTGTTCACCCGCTCCGATCGCGACCAGGAACGCGCCAATCTGCAATATCACGTGCAGCCGCTGTCGCTCGACAAGTTCGGCGAACCGCTGCATGAATTTCCCGCGTTCACGGCGAGCGTCTGCAATGTGCGGCCGACCAGCCGCGGTTTTGTGCGGCTGCGCTCGCGCAATCCGGCCGAGGCGCCGGCCATTGCTCCGAATTATCTGTCGACCGCCGCGGACCGCCGCATCGCGGTGGCTTCGATCCGGCTGACCCGGCGCATCGCCGCGCAGCCAGCGCTCAAGCCGTTCCATCCCGACGAATATTTGCCGGGCCACCGCGTGCGCGACGACGACGATGCGGCTTTGCTGAAAGCCGCGGGCGACATCGGCACCACGATCTTTCATCCGATCGGCACCGCCAAAATGGGGCTGCCGAGCGATCCGATGATGGTGGTGGACGATCGCCTGCGCGTCGCCGGCGTCGAGCGGCTGCGCGTCATCGACGCTTCGGTGATGCCGACCATCACCTCGGGCAACACCAATGCGCCGACCATGATGATCGCGGAAAAAGGCGCCGCCATGCTGCGCGAAGACGCAAAGCGTTTGACCGAAGGCGTTGCGGCATGAACGCGGCGCGGCGCGCCCGCGCCATCCTGGTCGATCCCGTTGGCGAATGGGCCGCGATCGCAAGCGAGCCCGGCGATCCCGCCTATGTGCTGAGCCGCTACGTCGCCGTGCTGGCGCTCATTCCGGCGGCGTTCAGCTTCATTGGCGCCTGCATCGTCGGCGTCGTCCTGCCGAATGGCGATCTGGCGCGCGCGCCGCTCGTTAACGGGCTATTCGGTGCGATTTTGGGCTACATCTTAAGCTGCGCCATCGTGCTCGTTCTCGGCATCCTCATCAACTTCGTGGCGCCGCTATTCGGCGGCCGCCGCGATTTCGATCGCGCCTTCGAGCTTGCGGCCTATTCCCTCACGCCGGCGTGGCTTGCCGGCATTTTTTTGGTGCTGCCGGGGTTGCGATTCCTCACCCTCACCGGCTTCTACGGCGCGTATATTTTGTGGCTTGGCCTGCCGCAGCTGGCCAGATCGCCCACGCAGAAATCTCTCGGTTTCACCGTATTGATTGTCGTCTGCGCTTTCGCGCTGGCCTATGCAGCGGCGGCGGCACAACGGGTCGTGTTCGGCACCGCCGGGCTTTGACTCGTCGTGGCCGGACTTGTTCCGGCCATCCACGACTTTGTTTGCTCAAGCGTCGGCAAGACGTGGATGCCCGGGACAAGCCCGGGCATGACGGTTACTTCGCCATCACGATCTGTTTGCACGCCTTCGGCAGGCCGGCGAGCGTCATGAGATGTTTCGGCGGCGGCGGCACTTTCGGCGGTGCCGGATGCAGCGTCGATTCCTTGAACCAGAAATCGAGCGCATGGCCGCAGCCGTCGCCTTCCGGCACCGGCGGCTGCGGCTTGCATTCCTTGTCGTCCGGCGGACAGGCGAGGCGGACGTGAAAGTGCTCGGCATGGCCCCACCACGGCCGCACTTTGGCGAGCCAAGCGCGATCCGTTCCGGCCTCGCCGCACATCTCCTTTTTGATCGCGGCATTGACGAAAATGCGGGTGACGTCGGGATCCTCGGATGCGGTCTTAATCAATGCGGTGCGCGTCTGCGTCCACACTTTCGGATCGACGCCGAGTCGGTCCGGCGCGACCATGTCGACGGCGCCGTCCATCTCGCGCTCCTCGCGGCTGAGCACATGGTCGGGCATCGGCGTGAACCAGATGTCGGCGTCGAGTCCGATCTGATGGCTGGCGTGGCCGGTGATCATCGGGCCGCCGCGCGGCTGCGACATGTCGCCGATCAAGAGGCCGTTCCAGCCGACTTTCTTGGCGGCGGCACCGAACCGCTCGATGAAACGGATCAGCCGCGGCGTGCCCCAATTGCGATCGCGCGACAGCCGCATGACCTGCCACGCCGGGCCGGTGATTGGCAGCGCTACCGCGCCGGCGAGGCAGCCATCGGCATAGGAGCCGATCGGCACGGCCGGCCCCGGATAGGGCGTCAGCGCGCGGCCGAACAATTCCTTGGCCGGAATCCCCGGCGCATCCGGATTGGCGAGCGGCGGCAGCGGTTTCGGATTAAGCGTGCCGGGCGGCGTCGGATCGAGCGTATCGGTGTCCTGCGCCGGCGCGGGCGTCGGAGTGTCTTGGGCGAACACAGGATTAAGGCCGGCAACAAGCAACAACAGAACGGCAAGAACGGGCGTTCGCATGGCAGCTCCCTTCTACCGACTTCGCCCCGCTGTGGTTGCCTTCGCCCGGTACGCAACGGCACGGGCGCGACGGTGATACGCTGCCGCTATTCGCTCGTTAAGTCCAGTTGCAAAGAGGTCGCCCGCATCGCCGGCAAGGTTCAGCAAGCGCTGTTCGGTCGCCGCGTGCGGCTCGACGGCGCCGTCGTGTAGAATATGGCCGATGCTCAAGCCGCGCGCGGCGAGCCCGCGGGCGACCAACAGACAGCGGTGGCAATCGAGCGGTTCGCGCTCGGCGCACATCAGGCAGACCGGCCCGTGAGCGCGACAGCGCGTTGCGTCCGCGATCAAGTGATCGAGCCCGGCTTGAAAGTCGGCTTGCCGCGCCATCGCCTCGTAGTCGGCGACACCGCCACAATAAAGATCGGGGCTTTGTGGCCGGCCGCCGAGCGGCGCGCCGTAGGGCAGATAGCCAATGCCGTTTTGCTCCAGCAGCGGCTTGAGATTCTTGGCCGAGAACCAGGGGCAGAAGCGCGAGAATGGCGTCGAACGCACGTCGGCGATGGCACCGACGCCGGCAGCTTGCAGCATCGTCACAAAGCGCTCCGCCGCAATGTTGGAATGACCGATGCTGTAGAAATCGAACGTCGCCATGATGCGATCGGCCAAGGTTAAACGCGGCAGGGCAACAAATTTACCGCGCCGGAATCATTACGGAAATGCGCGCTTCTTGCCGCTTTACAAGGGGCATGCGCTGCTGCAATCATTTCACTCGGCGCTTGAAGGGCTGCCATGCGTCACCTGTTCTGCATCCTGGCCGCGCTCGGCTTTATCGCGCTCGCCGCCAGCGGGCCGGCGGCGGCAGCCATCGTCGTCCATGTCGACCGCGGCAGCCAGCGCATGGAAGTCATCGTCGACGGCGAGCCACGCTATAACTGGCGAGTGTCGACGGCGCGGCGCGGCTACATCACTCCGCCCGGCACCTATCATCCGCAGCGGCTGGCGGCGCGCTGGTACTCGAAGAAATACGACAATTCGCCGATGCCGCATTCGATCTTCTTTTACGGCGGCTACGCCATCCACGGCACCTACGAGATCCGCGGGCTGGGCCGGCCGGTGTCGCACGGCTGCGTGCGGCTCGATCCGGGCAACGCCGCGATCCTTTACGGCCTGGTCGAGCGCGAAGGCAGCGGCAACACCACGATCGTGGTGCATTGACGGTTCGTCATTGCGAGCGGAGCGAAGCAATTCAGTCTGAAATTCCGCTCTGGATTGCTTCGTCGCTAACACTCCTCGCAATGACGAGCCCTCTTTAGCCTTGTCGCCGCAGCGCGGCATCGAGACTCCAAGCGCCGGCGCCGAAGGCGACGACCATCAGCATGCCGCCCATCATCGACAGGTGGCCGAAGAAGAACGACGCCTGCAGCCGCGCCTGCGCCGCCGGAGCCGCCCAGTAGGCGTGGAAGATCAGCGCCAGCGCCATCGTGTAGAAGAACAGCGCCAGCGCCGCGCAGCGCGCGAACAGGCCGACGATCAGCAACAGCCCGCCGCCGAGCTCCATCAGGATCGTGCCATAGACCAGAATATTCGACAGCGGGATGCCGTGGCTCGCCATCTCGGCCGCCGTCGCATCGATCGTACCAAGCTTATTGATGCCGGCGCGGACAAATATCGCCGCGATTAGAATGCGGCCCAGCAGCGCCACAAATTTCGCCGAAGCATCCATCGTTAGTCCCTTGGTTACCGCGCCCCTCTCACCGAAGTGCCGCGAGCCGATGTGCGGTGTCAATTGGCCCATTGCTGATCGCGATCAATGGCGCGTGAGCAAGATGTGAAGCGCCGCATCTTGCCGCTTGCTATTTCGCTTGCGTCAGCAACGTCTCGACGGAGGCAAGATTGTCGCGAATCTCGTCGTCCTTGACCGCCGCCTCGCCCTTGGCGAGCGCGGCCAGAACGGCCGGCCGGTCCGCCGGCGGGATGGCGGCCGTCCACACCGGGCCGGTGTCGCGGATGGCGGTGCTGATCAGGCGGGCGTTGGCGGGCGTCATGCCCGGCACGATACAGCCCAAGTAGAGAACCATCGTTTGCGCGTTGGCGGCGCGCATTTTGGTGAAGCCTTCGATGCGCACCCGTGTGCGCTGCGCCGGCGCGAGCTGGTTCATGAACGCGAACGCGGCCTCGATTTCGCGCGCCGTGCCGCGAATCAGGAAGTTGCTCGCCGCCGCTTCCTGATCCTGGTAGTCGGCGAAGTTGCGGGCGAGCGCAGCCGCGTCGTTTTGCACGTTGACCGGCGGCGCGATGCCGAACGCCATGATCGATTTATAGGCCCCGTTGGCGGCGTCGACCCAGTCCAGGAGCCACAGTAGATCGTTGCCTTGAACCGGCGGCAAAGCCTCCAATTGCTTCAAATTGAACACTTGGCCCAACAAGTCCGAGGCCGGAGGCTTGGTGTAATCCGGCCGGCCGCCGCCTTTGAGGACGCCGTCGAGATAGGCCTGTAGCTCCGTCGCGGCGTCCTTGGCCTGCGCGGCGATGGCTGAGCCGTCCTCGGCCAATGCGGGGGACGACAGCGCGATCAGCAGCAGCAAGGCGCGAAATAACGGCACAGCCAGCCCCATCCAGTAGCTCGGTGCAAATTCGGAGCGCGCGCACCATCGCGGCGGCAACGCTGGATGTTGAACCATTAGTCGCGCCGCCGTGGCGAAGGTTCAGTTTCGACATTCTGACGATCGTCGTCATTGCCGGTCTTGATCCGGCAATCCATGCGGCGTTTCAGCATGGACCGCCGGGTCAAGCCCGGCGGTGACGAGTAGAAAAATTAAACATCCACCTTCAGCGCGGCGATAAACGCTTCCTGCGGAATATCCACCTTGCCGAACTGGCGCATGCGCTTCTTGCCTTCTTTTTGTTTCTCAAGAAGCTTTCTTTTGCGCGTGACGTCGCCGCCGTAGCATTTGGCAGTGACGTCCTTCCTAAAGGCGCGCACGGTTTCCCGGGCGATGATCTTGCCGCCGATCGCCGCCTGGATCGGCACCTGGAACATGTGCGGCGGAATCAGTTCTTTCAGCTTCTCGGCCATGGCGCGGCCGCGTTGCTCGGCGCGCGTCCTATGCACCAGCATGGCCAGCGCATCGACCGGCTCGCCGTTGACCAGCATCTGCAATTTGACCAGGTCCGACGGGCGGTAGTC
>JASHOX010000229.1 GCA_030038415.1 Xanthobacteraceae bacterium | reverse complement strand
GCGCTCGGCGTCGCCTGGCTCGCCAATAAACTTGGCCAGCATGGCGTGACGCTGGAAGTCGGCCATCTCGTGCTCGCCGGCTCCTTTACGCGCGTCGTGTTCGCGCGCAAGGGCGATACGTTGCATGCCGATTTCGGCGCGCTCGGCGGCATTGCCGTACAATTCGTCTGAGCACTAAAAATAAAAGGCTGCTGGGGAGGAAATAATGAGCACGAGTGACGCCGCTGCCACTGGCGGCGGCTCCATGAGCGATGTCGTCGCGCGGATCGAGCGTCTGCCGGTCTCGTGGTGGCACATCAAGGCCAGAATCATCATCGGCGTCGCCACGTTCTTCGACGCCTTCGACGCGCTCGCCATCGCCTTCGTGTTGCCGGTGCTGGTGCCGGCTTGGAAACTCAACGGCCCGCAAATCGGTCTATTGATTTCGGCCGGCTATCTCGGTCAGCTTGGCGGCGCGCTGTTCTTCGGATGGATCGCCGAGCGTTACGGTCGCATCGCGGCGATGTTCTGGTCGATCCTGATCTTCGCGGTCATGAGCCTCGCCTGCGCCTTCGCCTGGGATTATCAGTCGCTCGTCAGCGCGCGAATCATCCAGGGCTTCGGTCTGGGCGGCGAGGTTCCGGTCGCGGCGGCCTATATCAGCGAGCTCGCGCGCGCCAAGGGCCGCGGCCGTTTCGTGCTGCTCTACGAGTTGGTGTTCCCGATCGGGCTCGTTGCCGCGGGCTTCATGGGCGCGTGGATCGTGCCGCGCTTCGGCTGGCAATGGATGTTCGTCATCGGCGCGATGCCCGCTTTCGTTGCCGTGGCGTTGCAGCGGCTGCTGCCGGAATCGCCGCGTTGGCTGGCGACGCGCGGACGTAATGCCGAGGCGCAGGCGGCGCTGGCGCGGATCGAACGCGAGACGGAGAAGTCCACCGGCCAGCCGCTGCCGCCGCCGCTAAAGGTCACTGTCACCGGGCCGCTTACGGCGTCGTGGTCCGACCTGTTCGGTCCGACCTATCTGCGGCGAACGCTGGTGGTATGGGTCATCTGGTTCGCCACCTATTTCTTCAATTATGGCCTCGTCGTCTGGCTGCCGACGATCTACGCGACCGTGTTCAAGCTGCCACTGCAGCAGGCGCTGCAATACGGCCTGATCACCCAGGCCGTCGGGCTGTGCGGCGCCTTGATCTGTGCGCTCACCATCGATCACGTCGGCCGCCGGCCGTGGTTCACTTTTGCCTTTGTCGCCAACGCGATTGCGCTTGGTGCGCTGTTTGTCCTCGGCACGGATTCGCCGCAGCGCGTACTCATGCTCGTGACCTGCGGTTATTTCTTCGTCTCGGTGCTGTCGATCGGGGTTTATGTCTATACGCCGGAGCTTTATCCCACCCGCGCCCGCGCCATCGCCGTCGGCACCGCGACTGCATGGCTGCGCTTCGCCTCGATCCTCGGTCCGGCCATCGTCGGCTATATCGTCGGCTCCGGGCTCGGCGCGGTGTTTCTGGTTTTCGCCGTGGTCGCGGTCATGGGCGCGGTCATAACCGGGCTTTTCGCGGTGGAAACCAAGCGCCGGGTGCTGGAAGAGATCTCGCCTTAGAGCATGTCCCGCAAAAGCGGATACCGGTTTTGCGAAAAGGACATGCTAGAACAAACAGCTAGATCGCATCCCGATTCTGTTTGAATCGGGATGCGATCTAGCCCTCCTCCCCCGTCGCGGCGCTAACGTGTAGAGTGGCCAAAAGGCGGGCCAACGTGGCGGATGGATCGTGCGCGCGTTCGACTTCCGGCCTTGCAAGGGGCTGTGTTGGATTTTGGCCGCGGTTGCGGTTTTGTTGCCCGCCGCGGCGCTGCAGGCGGCGTTGTCGCCCGAAGAGCCGGATCTCACGGGCCCGACGTCGCTTGCCGGCCAGCTCCTGATTGCGTCGCCGGACATGCGCGGCCCATTCGATCACGCGGTCATTCTGATGGCGCAGCATAGCCGCGACGGCGCGCTCGGCATCGTCATCAACCATCCGCTCGGCACCCGCCCCATTGCCGCCCTCCTCCAAGCGCTCGGCGCCAATGCCGACGGTGTGACCGGCAGCGTGCGTATTTTTCTCGGCGGCCCGGTCGGTCCGACAACGGCCTTCGTCATTCACAACGCCGGCTATCGCCGTGACGGCACGCTGGACATCGACAGCCGCGTCGCGCTCAGCGATGCCGCCGACGTTCTGGGCGATATCGGTCTCGGCAAGGGCCCGAGCAAGAGTCTCGTCGCGCTCGGCTATGCCGGCTGGGCGCCGTCGCAGCTCGAGGACGAAATCTCGCGGGGCGCCTGGGTCACGGTGCCGGAAGATCCGAAACTGGTCTTCGACGACGATCGCGCCAAAGTGTGGACCGACGCGATGGCGCGATATAAGGCCGAGCGCTGACATGAGCGGCTTCCACGGCGTTTTTCCCTATCTGGTTTCGCCCGTCGACATGGCTGGGCGCATCAAATCCGACGTGCTTGGCCGCCTGGTCAACGATCTGATCGCCGCCGGCGTGCACGGGCTCACCCCGCTCGGCTCGACCGGCGAGTTCGCCTATCTCAACGGCGCGCAACGCGCCGAAGTGGTGCGCGCGACAATCGAAGCGGCCGCCGGCCGTGTGCCGGTGGTCGCCGGCGTGGCGGCAACCGCGACCGCGGACGCGGTCGCGCAGGCGCGCGACCACCAAAAGCTCGGCGTCGACGGCATTTTGGCCGTCCTGGAATCCTATTTTCCGCTGGCGGAGCCGCAAGTCGAAGCCTATTTCCGCGCCATCGCCGACGCCGTCGACGTCCCGGTCGTGCTCTATACCAATCCGCAATTCCAACGCACCGATCTATCGCTCGACGTCATCGCGCGGCTCGCCGAGCATCCGCGCATTCGCTACATCAAGGATGCTTCCACCAATACCGGGCGGCTCTTGTCGATTATGAATCGCTGCCATCGCCTCGAAGTATTTTCCGCATCCGCGCATATTCCGGCCGCCGTGATGCTGATCGGCGGCGTCGGCTGGATGGCAGGGCCGGCCTGCGTCATTCCGCGGCAGAGCGTCCGTCTCTACGACCTGTGCCGCGCCGGGCGCTGGGCGCAGGCGATGGAACTGCAGCGGCTGTTATGGCGCATCAACGAGATTTTCGCGCGCTTCAATCTCGCCGCCTGCATCAAGGCCGCGCTCGACATTAAGGGTTATGACGTAGGCGATCCGGTGCCGCCGCAGCGCGCACTTTCCCGGGAAGAGCGCGAAATCGTCGCGGCGGCGCTGTCCGACGTCGCCGAAATGGCCGAGGCGTGACACCGCCGGGCCGCTGCGCCCGCCGCATTTGTTAATTTCTTCCAACCGAATCTTAACACATCCTTGCTAGTCGTCCGCTTCCTATCCAGAGGTCGTTGTGGCATCGATCGGTTCGCAGTTCGCGCCGCATGTCGCACTCGAGCGCACTGCATCGGCCATCGCCAGCGCGCGGCGCGCCGTGCTTGCCGACCGCTATGCGATCAATGCGTTCGCCGTCGAATGGCGCTGGCTCGCCGAGCTCCTGCCGGTCGCGGACGACTGGCGCGATCTCGCCGGGCGCGCAATCGAACCGAATATTTTTTACGATCCAGGCTTTGCGCTGGCGGCCGCTTCCGTATTCGGCAACGACGTCGGCGCCGTCCTGGTCTGGTCGGGCACGACGCCGCGACGGCTGCTCGGTTTCTTCCCGGCGCGCATCAGCGAACGGCGTTACGGCTTGAAGCTTCCCGTCCTTGTCGGCTGGACGCATGCTTACGGCCCGCTCGGCACGCCGCTGGTCGAACGCGAGGCGGCGGAGCCGGTGATCGCGGCCTGGCTCGCTCATGTTGCCGGCGATCCGTCTCTGCCCGGATTGGTGCTGCTGCCCCTTATCGCCGAGCACGAGCCGTTTGCGGCGGCACTCGGCGCGATTCTGCAGCGCACGCAAATGCCATGCGCCGATTTCGCGCGGCATCACCGCGCGCTCTTGGCGCCGCACCAGGATCGCGCGCACTATCTCGAACACGCCATGTCGGCGCATCGGCACCGCGAATTGCGCCGCAGCGGACGGCGTCTGTCTGACGCCGGCGCGCTGTTGTTCACCACGGCGTCCGAGCCTGCCACGGTCGCCGCCGGTATTGAAGATTTCTTCGCGCTGGAGGCAAGCGGCTGGAAGGGCGAAGCCGGCACCGCCGCGGCGCACCACGAGGAAGTGACGAGCTTCATCAAAATGGCGCTGCCCGCGCTCGCCGCGCAAGGCAATGTCGCGATCCATCGCCTGCTGCTCGACGGCCGCGCCATCGCCGCCGCGATCACGCTGCATAGCGGCGATACCGCCTGGTACTGGAAAACCGCCTATGACGAGAAATTCGCGCGCTTTGCGCCCGGCGTTCTCTTGAGCGCGGCGCTGACCGAAGAGCTCGCCGATAATGCCGCGATCGCCCGCACCGATTCCTGCGCCGCGCCCGGCAATCCGACGCTCGATCACATCTGGAGCGAGCGCATGGCGCTGTGCAACCGCATGATCGCGGTGCGGCCCGAAGCGCCGTTCGCACGCGCCTGCCGGCTGGAGACGCTGCGCACCGCCGCCATCGCCGCCGGCAAATCGATGCGCCGGCACATGCGCGGCTAGTGGTCCGATTCTAACATTCGCTTCACGAGTTGGCGGCTGGGCCGGTAGCGAATGTCAAATCCGCTCCACTAGCGTTGACTTTCGCGCGCGTTTCCCGCGTAGCTTGGCGATCACGGCAAGCGCATCGGGCCTGCAACAGACAATGACCAAACCGATTACCATCCGCATGGGCGGCTATGGACCGCCCACCACGTCGTTCTCCAAGGGCCTTAAACTGATCGGCGACAGTCTGGTCGCCGCGTTCGGCGACCGCGTCGACGTCAAGTACGTCTGGAACATCATGGATTTCGACTATCGCGCCGAGGAGATTTTGTGGCTGGTCGAGGACGGCGTGCTCACGCTCGGCTATCAGTCATCGAGTTACCTGACCGACCGTGTTCCCGACCTCGGCTTTGTCGATCTGCCGTTTTTGTTCCAGACGCGCGATCAGGCACGCGCGGCGATGGACGGCGCGCTCGGCCGTTTTCTCGCCGACAAGATCGAAGATCGCGTGAATTACCGTATCCTCGGCTGGTTCGAAAACGGCTTTCGCCAGATCTCAAACCGCTTGCGGCGCGTGCGGGTGCCGGCGCA
Source organism: Xanthobacteraceae bacterium (assembly GCA_030038415.1). Classification (GTDB taxonomy): domain Bacteria; phylum Pseudomonadota; class Alphaproteobacteria; order Rhizobiales; family Xanthobacteraceae; genus BOG-931. The sequence goes on along the minus strand of JASHOX010000229.1, from coordinate 12,008 downwards.
TCTCAAGGGCATGCGTATCCGCGTGCTGCCGAGCGACGTGCAGGCCAGAACCTTCGCATTGCTCGGCGCCGTGCCGGTCCGCTGCGACTTGACCGAAGCCATTGCCGGCATCAAGGCCGGCACGCTCGACGCCCAGGAGAATCCGTTCGCCAATACCGTGACCTACGGCGTGCATAAATTTCATCACTTCCACACCGTCACCAACCACTTCTACATATCGCGGCCGATCTTCCTGCACCGGCCGTCGTTCGAGGCCTGGCCGCCGGACGTGCAAAACGCTATGCGCGAGGCGGTAACGCGCGCGGTCGCCTTTCAGCGCGACCTCGCCATCGCGGAGGACCGCGACGCCCGCGCCGCCATCGAAGCCGCCGGTTGTGAAATCACCGAGCTCACCGCGGACGAGCACGAGGAATTTCGCGCCGCCGTGGCGCCGCTCATCGACGAAGCGCGGAAGACGTACGCCAGTGAATTATTCCACATGATTTAGGTGTGGATAACTGCGGCTCTCCTGGGCTTGGCGGCGGCGGCGCGATTCAATTGCCAAAGCGAATCACGCTCTCATGGGGAACTTCGGGATAAGAGCCATGGACGTCCGCTGGAACAGGATGAGCGATCGCGAAAAGCTGGAGATCGTGCGCAGCGATGTGCACCGAATCGAAGCCACGTTGTCCGCGTTGCTCTCCGAGCTGGACATCACCTGGAACGCCATGAAGGAAACGCGAACCGAGCTCGGCAAGATCACCAAGGACGTGGCGACGCTGCGCTCGCTGTGGCCGCGGAAATATTCCCGGACCGGCTGAGCGAAGAGCGCCGGGCTCGCCGCGCAATCAGTGTCCGCAATCAGCCAGGATGCTTGTCGGGGGCGGCGAGGATCAGCGACCAGAACACCCTGTATTTCGATTTCGCCGTGTAAACCGCGGCGATGCCCATGCGGGTGACGCTGGCGTTGAGCATGTTGGCGCGGTGCGGCGGCGAATCGCGCCAGCCGGAAAACGCTTCGGCGAGCGTGTGGTAGCCGGCGCCGATATTCTCGACCGCGACCGCGGCGTCGAAGCCGGATTTGCGGATGCGCTCCTGGAACGGCGCCGCGGCATCATGGTCGAGCTTGCCCTTTGCCGCCATGACCCGCGCCTGTTCGGCGGCAAGCCGCATCAGCTCGGGATCGATCGTCACCGGTCCGAGGCCGTTGTTGCTGCGGTAGCCGGAAATCATCGATTGCGCCGCGGCGGCATCAAGCACGGCGTCCGGCTGCGCCAAGTCCCGGTAGAACGTCGGCTGGCCGGACGGCGGTGCATTGTCGGTGCAGCCGGCCAGTCCCGCCGCAGCGAGGAGAGCGCTGCAAGCAGCGAGCGCGGCAAGCCGCCATGTCATCGGAAAGCCCCCAAGCGAAGGCGCGAACGTGCCGGCCAAAAGTGTCGGAACCGTGAAGTACCCCATTCGCCCACGCGAGCGTGCCCTGGCGCCACCCGCACACGGTTTCATACCGGCGGCGACATGGATTCGCCTGTGCTGCTGCCGGTAATTTCATCGCATCATAGGGCGGGCGAAATCGTCCCCCGTGCGCAACAGCGCGGGCGCCGCCTTTGCGCGATTTTGCCCACGCGTGCGCGGAGCAAAGCCGAGCCCATTCTACAAACCCGATGCAAGCGTGGCGTGAAACTGCCGCTCCTCAGTATTTGTTAAGGAATCGTGCGTCATTCCTTAACCTCAAAACAACCGGTCGATTGCTACGGTCGGCCGATTGATCAGGCGCGCACGCGATGCTTGGCAGTCCATTCTTGGCTAGAGCCAGCCGCAACTGGAAGCTCATCGTCATAACGGGGGCGGTCGGCTTTGCCGTGGGCGTTCTCGTCTACGCGTTCAGTGGTTCGGGCTGGATGGTGGCGGCCTTGACGCAAACGCCGGCACCGCTCGCCGCCGCCGCCATGGCCGCGCCGTTCGGCCTCGGCGCTGCGGCATTGGCCGGCCTTTTCGTCAACGACCGCCGGCGCGGCCAGGTGCGGTTGCTGCGCGCTGCGCTCAACAACATGACCCAAGGTCTGTGCATGTTCGACGGCGCGGCACGCCTGGTGCTGTGCAACGACCGCTATATCGAGATGTATCACTTGCAGCGCGAACACGCGCGCGCCGGCGCGCCGTTGCGCGATCTCTTGATGCACCGGCTTGCGGTGGGCAATTTCGCCGGCGATGTCGACCGCTATGTCGACAACTGCTTGAAGCAAGTGGCTGAAGGCCGCACCGAAACCAAAACCAACGAGCTCAAGGACGGTCGCGTTATTGCGGTGGTCAGCCGGCCGATGCAAGGCGGCGGCTGGGTCGCCACCCATACCGACGTTACCGACCAATTGCTCGCCGAGAAGGAACGGGACTCGCTGCGCCAGCGCGACGAGCGGCGCCGCTCGACCGATGCCGCGATCTCTTCGTTCCGGGCTCGGGTCGAGACCGTGCTCAAAACGGTAAGCCAAAGCGCGAGCGCGATGAAGTCGGCGGCAAAGACGCTGTTGACGACATCCGATCATACGCTGCAACGCGCCGAGGGTGCTGTGCACGGCTCCAACGAGGCTTCGACCAATGTCGAAACCGCGGCCGCGGCGGCTGCCGAGCTCTCGGTCTCAATCCGGGAAATCAGCCGCCAGCTCGGCCAGACCAATGAAGTCGTGCGCAGCGCCGCCGCCGACGCCAGCGCGACCAACAAGGACATCGCAGCTTTGGCGCATGTGGCGCAGAAGATCGGCGACGTGGTCAAGCTTATTCAGGACATCGCCGGCCAGACCAATCTCTTGGCGCTCAATGCCACCATCGAGGCGGCGCGCGCCGGCGAAGCGGGCCGCGGCTTCGCCGTGGTCGCCTCCGAGGTGAAGTCGCTCGCGGTACAGACCGCCAAGGCGACCGAGGAGATCACGCACGAGATTTTGTCGGTGCAGGCGTCGAGCGGCAAGGCGGTCGCGGCGATCCGCGAAATCACGCAGCGCATGCAGGACATCAGTACCTACACCAGCGCGGTCGCCGGTTCGGTCGAACAGCAGGAGGCGGCGACCGGCGAGATTTCCCACAACGTCGCCAGCGCCGCGACCGGCGCCAAATCCATCGTCGCGGCTTTGGGCGAGGTCGCCGGCGGCGTGACGCAGACGCGCTCTTCGGCGCAGACCATGCTGGCGGCGTCGGAAGAAGTCGAGACCGCCACCGAGAAGCTCCGCCGCGAAGTCGAAGAGTTTTTAGGGATGGTGGCGGCTTAGCCGTCTCTCTTTTCAGCCGCCGCAAAACGCCCGGCAGACGAGAGGCTCACCGCCCCGCAGCATAACCCTGCATGCCGCGCGCATTGGCGGCGGCGCGGCGGCGGCGGCCGTCGCGGGACGCGGCGGTGAGCCGGCCTTCCGACCAATCCGGGCCGACCTCGACCTTGTGACCGCGACGCTTGAGCTCGTCGACGGTCTTCTTCGGCACGCGGCCTTCGACCACCAGCACGCCTGGCCGCGCCGTGCGCGGCCAGAACGAGCTTGGAAAATGCTCGGAATGCCAGGCCGGCGCGTCGATCGATTCCTGCAGATTCATGCCGGCGTGGACATGACGCATGAAGAGCTGCGTGATCCACTGATCCTGGCCGTCGCCGCCGGGCGAACCCCAGGCGAGATAGGGCTCGCCGTCACGCAGCGCCAAGGTCGGCGACAGCGTGGTGCGCGGGCGCTTGCCGGGAGCGAGCGCGGCAGGGTGGCCCTCCTCGAGCCAGAACATTTGCGCGCGGGTGCCGAGACAGAAGCCGAGTTCGGGAATGACCGGCGAGGAATGCAGCCAGCCGCCCGACGGCGTCGCCGATATCATATTGCCGGCCTTGTCGACGATATCGAAATGCACGGTGTCGCCACGCATCGCGCCCATCCGGCCGACTGTCGGCTCGCCGGCGCCGAGCGCCCCAACCGTCGGCTCCCCCGCGCCGGCCGCCGCCAAGCCGGCCTCGCGACGCAGTTTCACCACAGCGCCGAAGCCGGCGATGGAACCCGGACGCTGCTCGAGCGAAGCCTCGCCGGTGACGAGCTTACGGCGCTCGGAATTGTAGGCCTCCGACAACAGCGTCGCCATCGGCACTTCGACAAAATCCGGATCGCCGTAGAACACTTCGCGGTCGGCATAAGCGAGCTTGGAGCACTCGACGATGACATGGATGAAATCCGGCCCCACCGGATCGAGCCCGTCGAGATCGAACCCCTTGAGCAGCGCAAGCTGCTGCAGGGTCACCGGGCCTTGACCCCACGGCCCGGTCTTGCAGACCGTGTAGTTTTTGTAATCGTAAGTGAGCGGCGCTTCGATGTGCGGCGTCCAGCGCGCCATGTCCTCGGCGGTGAGCACGCCGCGATGCCGCTTGCCGCTGGTGTCCATGATCTCCTGGGTGCGGCAGAAGCGGTCGATGGCTTCGGCGACAAAGCCCTGCGACCACGCTTTGCGCGCCCGCTCGATCAGCGCGACGCGATCGCCGCCGCCACTCTCGGCTTCCTTGACGATGCGGCTATAGGTGGCCGCGAATGTCTTGTTGGTGAACAGCAAACCGGTCGGCGGCACTTCGTTGTTCGGCAGATAGACCGCCGCCGAGGTCGGCCAATGCTCGCGGAATAAAGCGGCGACCGTGGCGATGGTGGCATTGGCGCGCTCGAGCAGTGGATAGCCGTTCTGAGCGTAGCCGATCGCCGGCGCCAGCACCTCGGCAAGCGACATCGTGCCGTAATCGCGCAGCAGCAGCATCCAGGTCTCGAACGTCCCGGGCACGACGGCGGCGAGAAGCCCGGTGCCGGGAACGAGGTCGAGACCCTCGCGACGGTAATGCGCGATGGTGGCGCCGGCGGGCGCCACCCCTTGGCCGCAAATCACCTCCGGCTTGCCGTGCCGCACATCGTAAAGAATCGCCGGCACGTCGCCGCCCGGCCCGTTCAAATGCGGCTCGACCACCTGCAGCGTGAACGCCGTCGCGACCGCGGCGTCGAACGCATTGCCGCCGCGCTCAAGGATGCCCATGCCGACCGCCGTCGCGATCCAATGCGTCGTGGTCACTACGCCGAACGTGCCCTCGATCTCCGGCCGCGTGGTGAAGGCATTGGGATTGATGTTGGTCATGAATAATCTCTTGCTGAGGTCGGGCATAAGAGCGTCCGGGAGGTTAGGCGACCATATTGCCGGCATGCTGGCAGGCGCATAGACAATGTATCGGGCCTCACGAAGCGCTGCCAGTGGAAGGTGGGACAGTGTCAAGGAAGACACTTAAAGTAGGATTGGCGGGACTTGGCGCCGTCGGCCTTGGCGTGGCGCGCCGGCTCGAAACCGGTATTCCGGGGCTTGCGCTCGCTGCCGTCGCGGTGCGCGACGAGGACAAAGCGCGGCGCAATCTGCCGGACGCCGGCAGCCGCATTCCGATCGTGCCTGCCGACGCATTGGCTCGGTCTTGCGACATCATCGTCGAATGCCTGCCGCCGGACATGTTCCGCAAGGTGGCAACGTCGGTGATCGAGGCCGGAAAAATATTCATGCCGCTTTCGGTCGGCCAGCTTCTGGAAAACTGGGATCTGGTGGAGCGGGCAAAAGAGACCGGGGCGCGCATCCTGGTTCCGACCGGCGCGCTTCTCGGCCTCGATGCGGTGCGCGCCGCAGCGGAAGGCGCCATCCACTCGGTCAAGATGGTGACGCGCAAGCCGCCGGACGGGCTCGAAGGTGCGCCTTATCTGGTCAAACGCGGCATTTCGCTTGCCGATCTCAAAGCGCCGAAGAAAATCTTCGATGGCAGCGCGCGCGAAGGCGCGCGCGGTTTTCCCGCCAACGTCAACGTCGCCGCGGCGCTCAGCCTCGCCGGCATCGGCCCGGACAAGACGCGGCTGGAAATCTGGGCCGATCCGACCATTACGCGCAACACGCACCGCATCGAGGTGGATGCCGACACCGCGCGGTTTTCCATGATGATCGAAGGCGTGCCGTCGGAAAATCCGCGTACCGGCCGCATCGTGCCGCTCAGCGCCATCGCGGCGCTGCGCGGGCTCGTTTCGGAGCTGAAGGTCGGCACGTGAAGGTTACGAGCTCGACCCCGCCGGCGACGGCGTGAATTTAAGCGCCACGCCGTTCATGCAGTAGCGCAAGCCGGTCGGCTTCGGCCCATCAGTGAATACATGGCCGAGATGGCCGCCGCAGCGGTGACACGAGACTGCCGTCCGCGTCATGCCGAAGGAGCGATCCTCGGTTTCGTCGACAGCGTTAGGCAGCGGCGCCCAAAAGCTCGGCCAGCCGGTGCCGCTGTCGAATTTGGTCTTCGAGGAGAACAGCGGCAGGTCGCAGCCGGCGCAGCTGAAGGTGCCGACCCGATGCTCCTCGAGCAGCGGACTGGTGAAGGGCAGCTCGGTGCCCTCCTGCCGCAGCACGTTGTATTGCGCCGGCGTCAAGAGCTTGCGCCATTCCGCGTCGGTGTGGGTGACTTCGTATGGATGGGTCGCGGCGGTCGCCGCGTGCGGTCGCGCCAAACGGAAAACGGCGAGCCCCAAGCCCGCGGCGCCGGCATAGAATATATGTCTGCGTGTGAGCATCTCGTTCCTCCCGACCGCGCCGGCCGCCCCGCAGTTGGCGCGAATAAGTCCATGGTAATATACGGCAGTTCGACCCAAGAACGATCGCCATGATGATGTCTTTGCGCGATTTGATGATACCGCAGCAAAAGCTCACATAGAGTTGATCTTCGTCGGCATCGGGCGACGGCGCTGGCTTTCGGCCCTCATGTTTGGGCCCTATGGTGCACTGGAGAAGATTAGGGGGACCGCGTGGCTTCTGCCGTCGAAATCAAAATATTGAGCACCACGGCCATGAAAATGGTGTTCGACGAGTTGGCGCCGCGCTTCCAGCGGGAAACCGGCAACAGACTTGCCGTCAGCCTCGGGCCGTCCCTGGTGCTCGAGAAGCGCCTGCTCGATGGCGAGGCGGCTGATGTCGCCATCGTCACCGGCCCTGGCGCCAAAGAACTGGTCGGGCGCGGCAAGATCGTTGCCGGGAGCCTCGTTGAGGTGGCGCGCTCGCTCATCGGCGTCGCGGTGCCGAATGGCGCGCCACGGCCGGATCTGTCTTCGGTCGAAGGATTCAAGCGGGCCTTGCTGGCGGCAAAATCCATCGCGCTGTCGAAGCCGGTCGGCGGCGGCGCCAGCGGCGCCCACATGGCCAAAGTATTCGAAGAACTCGGCATCACCGAAGCGATGCAAGCCAAGGCAAAATACGGCGCCGGCGGCGCCGCCGGGCTGGCCGGCCTCGTCGTGCTGCGCGGCGAGGCCGACATCGGCATTCAACAGATGGCGGAGCTGATGGCGGTTGCCGGCATCGACGTGGTCGGCCCGCTGCCGGCCGATATTCAGAGCGCCACGATATTCACCGCTGGCGTACCGACGAACGCCAGCCATCCCGATCTAGCCCGTGCCGCTATCGCGTTTCTCACCACACCCGGCGCCAAAAACGTGATCAAGGCTAAAGGGCTGGAGCCGGCCTAGATTTTCCGGCTGTCATAAGCCCAGTGCAGCGCCAGAGCTCCTACCGCGCCTTGCCTTTGAGCACGTCCGGATTGACCACGTTGATCGGCGCTCCGGCCGCATAGGCATTAATCTGATCGAATATTTCGGTGAATTGCGTCTCGTATTCGTCGCGCGTCACATAGCCGATATGCGGCGTGCAGACGACGTTGCTCATATTGAGCAGCGGATGGTGCGGATCCAGCACCGGCTCTTCCTCATAGACATCGACCGCGGCCATGCCGGGACGCCCTGCGCGCAGCGCAGCGACCAGCGCGCCTGGCTCGATCAAAGGCGCGCGGCTAGTATTGACCAGAAGCGCCGTCGGCTTCATCCGTGCCAAATCGGCTGCGGTCACGATGTGGCGCGTCGCCGGCACGAGCCGCATATGCAGCGAGATGACGTCGCAGTCAGCGAAGAACGATTCTCTGCTCGGCGCCGTCGCATAGCCGTCGACCCGCGCCTTCTCCAGAGTGGCGGGCCGCGCCCAGACCAGAATATTCATGCCAAAGGCCCGGCCGTAACCGGCTACCACGCTGCCGATGCGGCCGTAGCCGTAAATGCCGAGCGTCTTGTCCCGCAGCGTTTGGCCGATGCCCACCTGCCATTGTCCGGCCTTCAGCGCGGCGACGTGCTGCGGAATGAGCCGCAGCGAATCCAGGATCAGCCCGAAGGTTAATTCCGCAGCGGCATAGGACGGCGTGCCGGGATGCTGGCTCGATGACACGACAATGCCCAGCCGCGTGCAGGCGTCGATGTCGATATGCGGATAGACGCTGCGCTGACTGATGAGCCTTAGCTTGGGCAGCCGCCCAAGCAGCGGCGCGCGGATTTGCGTCCGCTCGCGGAACAGCACGAGGACTTCGGTATCGCGCAGGCGCTCGGCGAGCAGACCCACGTCTTGCACGTGATCGGTCCACACCGTGACGTCGTGGCCGTCGAGCTTGCGAAAACACGGCAGCGTGCGCAGCGTATCGAAATAATCGTCGAGGATGGAGATTTTCATGCGTGCGAGGGCGGCGAACAGCGAGGGGTGAGGGGCGAATAGTAGCTTGGCGCTGTCTTATTCGCCATTCGCCGCATGTCATTCGTGGCCTACCGAAAAAGAAAACCGGGCCCTTGCGGGCCCGGTTCAGTTCGTCGGCGTGGGGGCGCCGACGACACCTTCCAGAGGGGAACTACTGCCAGCATCCCGGTTGCCTATCTGGGAGGATTAGCAGCAACCGCGTGCTGTGCAGCACTCTTACAGTATGCGATTCGACCTCCATCCGCACAACGCGACGGTTCACATGACAGCCATGCGGTATAGGCAAGTTGCGGCGTTTGCGCGCAGTTCGCTGGAAACCGCGCGGATTGTGTCCGGCTAGAAATTCCAGCGCTGCGCGTTGGCAACCAGGAAGTCGCGAAATGCCTGCACGCGGGCCACGGTCTTGAGCTCTTCGGGATAGACGAAATAGGCGTCGAGTGCGATCGCTTCGGTGTCGCCGAAAAGTTGCACGAGTCCATCCTCGACCAGATAGTCGGGCAACATCGCGATGCCGAGCCCGCGCTGGCAGGCGCGCAAAATGCCGAGAATATTGTTGATGACGAGATGCGGCTGGCGCGGTCCCTTGCCGTCGCGCGCCACCTCGATCAGCCAACGCGACGGCTGCAGGTATGACGGTACGTTGCCGCCGAGCACCAGCGGGCGGTGCTTGTCGAGATCCTCGAACGTGCGCGGCGTGCCGAACTTCTTGAGGTATTCGGGCGAGGCGTAGACGTGGAAATGCACCGAAAACAGCTTTCGCTGAATAAGGTCGGGTTGGGTCGGCTGGCGCAGCCGGATGGCGACGTCGGCCTCGCGCATGGCGAGATCGAGCTCCTCGTCGGTGGTGATAAGCGTGATGTGCACCTCGGGATACAGGTCGACGAATTCGCCGAGCCGCGGGGTGAGCCAGTGCACGCCGATGCCCGGCGTCGTGGTGACGCGCAGATCGCCGTTCGGCCGCTCGCGCGAGTCGGTGAGCTTGGCGCGCGCGGCTTCGAGCTTCATGAAAACTTCATGCGCGGTGCGATAGAGCAGTTCACCCTGCTCGGTCAGGATGAGACCGCGCGCATGCCGGTGAAACAGCGAGACCGACAGCTCCTGTTCGAGGGCACTCACCTGCCGCGACACCGCCGATTGCGAAAGCCCGAGTTGCTCTCCGGCATGGGTGAAGCTGCCGGCCTCGGCGGCGGCATGAAATACCTTTAGTTTATCCCAATCCATCGCTGGCACTTTCTTCTCTCCTCGCAGGCGGGGAGAGGTAAAAATCACTCCGCCGCGGCGCGATACGCGGCGTGCGCGGCGAGGAAGCGCTCGACTTCCAGCGCCGCCATGCAGCCTAGCCCCGCGGCAGTGACCGCCTGCCGATAGACCTCATCGGCGACATCGCCGGCGGCGAACAAGCCCGGCACCGAGGTCGCGGTCGAATGCGGCGCGGTTTCGATATAACCGGACGGCTTCATCTTGACCTGGCCGGCGACAAGCTCGGTCGCCGGCGCATGGCCGATGGCAACGAAAATGCCGTCAACCGGACGCTCCGTCACTGCGCCGCTCTTGAGATTTTTCAGCCGCGCATGCGTGACTTTGAGCGGATCGTGTGTGCCGCCGACGTCGTCGAGCACAGTGTCCCAGATCACGTCGACCTTGGGATGCTTGAACAGCCGGTCCTGCAGGATTTTCTCGGCGCGCAGGCTGTCGCGCCGGTGCACCAGTGTAACCTTGGCGGCGAAATTGGTAAGAAACAGCGCCTCCTCGACCGCGGTATTGCCACCGCCGATCACCAGAACTTGCTTGCCGCGATAAAAGAAACCGTCGCAGGTGGCGCAGGCGGAGACGCCATAGCCGCGGAATTTCTGCTCGCCGGGCAGATCGAGCCAGCGCGCCTGGGCGCCGGTTGCCAGTATCATCGCCTCGGCGAAATAAACATCTCCGGAATCGCAGTCGATCCGGAACGGCCGCCGCGCGAGATCGACCTTGTTCACATAGTCGGCGACGAGCTTGGTGCCGACATGGGCCGCCTGTTTCTGCATTTGCTCCATGAGCCAGGGACCCTGGATCACATCGGCAAAGCCGGGATAATTCTCGACGTCGGTGGTGACGGTGAGCTGGCCGCCAGGCGCCAGGCCCTGGATCAAGATCGGGTCGAGCATGGCGCGAGCGGCATAAATCGCCGCCGTGTAGCCCGCCGGTCCGGAGCCGACGATCACGACCTTGGCGTGGGTGGTGTTCGACACCGATCCATCTCAATCGTTGCGGCAGGTGCGGGGAGATCCGGCCCGGATCCCGCAAAGCCGGCGGTTTGGCCTTTGCCCGACTGGAAATGCCCTTCAACTCGGGGCAATCCCCAAGTTTCGCCAGCCATTACCGGGCAATGTAAGGATTCCCAGGAGCTATGCAAGATACGCAACCCCCCATACCCACAGGAGGGCTACGTCACGTTACCTTGACCCTGAAGCCGGCTGGGAATGGGCGGCAGGAAGCGATGGGAATAAAGCAAATTCGCTTCGCGTTCGCTATTCGCGCCTTGCCTAGCCGGTGGTTATTTCCACTCCACCTTCATCACCTCATACGCCTTGGCGCCGCCGGGGGTGACCACCTCGACCTGGGCGCCTTTTTTTTTGCCGACCAAAGCGCGCGCCAACGGCGAGGTGATGGAAATCTTGCCCTTTTTGGCATCGGCTTCCGGCTCGCCGACGATCTGCCATACCGCCTTTTTGTCGGTATCCTCGTCGACCAGCGTCACGGTGGCGCCAAAGGTAATGGTGTCTCCGGAAAGCTTCGAAACGTCAATGACTTCGGCGCGCGCCAGCTTGTCCTCAAGCTCGGCGATGCGGCCTTCATTCAAAGACTGGGATTCCTTGGCGGCGTGATATTCGGCGTTCTCCGACAGGTCGCCATGAGTGCGCGCATCGGTGATCTGTTGAATAATCCGCGGCCGCTCTATCTGCTGGCAGTGCTTGAGCTCGGACTCCAGCGCCGAGTAGCCCTCTGCCGTCATCGGAATCTTGTCCATCGATCTCAACCTCCAGTGCCTGCAGAGTCAAAAATTTGATCGCGGGCCGAAGCACCTCCGGCCTACGATCACAAACCCTGGCTCTACACGTACCGTCGCTGCGGCCGCCCCGATGCTTGATCAGACCCGGCCCCGAAATAGCTTTGCAGCGCACACACCTCGAGGTCGCCCCCGAGATAGGCCCTGATGCCCTGCGCTGCGGCGACGGCCCCTGAGAGAGTGGTGTAGTACGGCACTTTATGCAAGAGGGCTGCGCGCCGGAGCGAGCGGCTGTCGGCCAGCGCCGTGGCCCCTTCGGTGGTGTTGAAAACCAGCTGAACTTCGCCGTTTTTGATGGCGTCGACGATGTGCGGCCGGCCTTCGGCGACCTTGTTGATCTTGGTCGCCGCCACGCCCTGTTCGACGAGGTAGCGCTGCGTGCCCGATGTCGCCATGATGCGAAAACCTAGCCCGG
>JASHOX010000228.1 GCA_030038415.1 Xanthobacteraceae bacterium | reverse complement strand
GGAAGGCTGGACCTTCTACAAATATCCCGGTCCCGGCTTCCAGGGTCTTGGCGACAACAGCGCCGAGGCGAGCTACTACACCTGGGTCGACCAGCATGACGCGGTTGGGCTCGGCAAAGACGTGCCGATATCGACCGCGGACGAGAACGACGGTTACGCGGCTCTGGTCGACGGCAAGATGGTGATGCTGCGCGTGCCTTATCCGCTCAGCTATTACACCAAGGGCCTCGACGCCCGTATCGACGATCCAAAAGCCGGCTGGAAGGGCAGGGGCCTGTGGGGCTCCGAGGGTGACCGCACACCCTGGCTCAAGGAAGGCGGCAAAGGCATGACGCCTATGGCCGTGCATGTCCAGGTCCGGCCCAATCCGCTCGCGGACTGAGCTTTTTAGAATCGCCGACCAAATACGCCCGGCGCCATCCAGCGCCGGGCGGCTTGCTTTTGCGAGCGGCCTCTGCCGGTATTGCGGGCTCGTGCCATTTGTTTGAGGAGCCTGCACATGGTTCGCGAACCCATCCTGGCGACGATCAACGTTTCCGATCTGCGTCCGACCCAAATCACCGTCGGCATGCGCGAGGTTCTGGAGAAGCGCAAGCGCTGGCGCGATACCCCGATCAAGAAAGGCGAAAAATTCCTCGGCCGGCACATGATGCCAGTGATCCTCGGCCCGAAACAGCGCCACTACGTCATCGATCACCATCATCTCGCCCGCGCGCTGCACGACGAAGGGGTCAAGGACGTTCCGGTCACTGTCATTGCCAATTTGGCCAAGCTCGATGTCGACGAATTCTGGAGCGTCATGGACAATCGGCTGTGGATGCATCCGTACGATGCCAAGGGCGAGCGCCGGCACTACAGCGACATTCCCAAATCGGTGACCGGGCTGGTCGACGACCCATTCCGCTCGTTGGCCGGCGAATTGCGTCGGCAAGGCGGGTTTGCCAAGGACATCACTCCGTTTTCGGAATTTCTCTGGGCCGACTTCCTGCGCCGGCGCGTCAAACGCAAGCTGGTCGAAAGCGACTTCGAGCGCGCGCTGGAGAAGGCGATGCAATTGGCGAAGAGCGAAAATGCCGGCTATCTGCCCGGCTGGTGCGGGCCGGCACCCGAGGAATGATGGCAGAAGCGATGAGCCGGCCTGCGGTGAAGTGCGCGTGAACCGGCAAAATGTCTCTGCTATATTGCCCGCGGCAATGACCGATGGGTGGGCGTAAGTGCATATGTTCCCTATACAATTTCGTTCGGCCGTGGCAGCGGTGCTGATCGCGATGGCGCTGGCCGGCTGCAGTGGCTTCGGCGGCCCGAAAAAGGACGCCGCCCCCATTGATCCCAACGCCTATCCGGCCAATTACCGCAGCCAGATCGCCACGTTTCTACGCCAGTCACTGACCAATCGGGCCGACTTCCACGGCGCGTTGATTTCGCAGCCGATGCTGATGCCAATCGGCGACAGCCAGCGCTACATGGTCTGCGTCCAATTTCACGGCAACGGTCAGGTCAAGACCAAGGTCGCGATCTATTTTGGCGGCTTGATCGCTCAATTCATCGATGCCACGCCGGAGCAGTGCGGTGCCGTGGCCTATACGCCATTCACCGAACTTGCCGCCGCGCTGCCGCCGGCGTGATTGTGCCATCGATGACCCAATTGGACAGCGACGTTCTCATTGTCGGCGCGGGACCGACCGGCCTCACGCTTGCCATCGATCTCGGCCGGCGCGGCGTGCGCTGCACGCTGATCGAGCAGAAGGAACGCCCGGCGTTTTTGCCGAAGATGGAGCGGATCAATGCGCGCTCCATGGAAATCTACCGCCGCATGGGGCTCGCCGACAAAATCCGCGCCGCCGGTTTGCGGTCCGATTGCCCGATGGACGTCTACATCATTCTCAAGCTGACCGAACCGCCGCTGTTGCATTTGTCTTATCCGTCGGTCGACGAGGCGCGGGCGAAGACGCGCGCCAGCAACGACGGCACGCTGCCGCTCGAGCCCTATCAGCTGATCTCGCAATATACGCTCGAGCCGTTTCTCAAATCGGTGGCCGAGACACTGCCGGCGGTGACGGTGCGCTACGGCTGCGAATTCCTGTCGCTGCGCCAGGACAGCGCCGGCGTCAGTGCGCGCGTACAAACGCCCGGCGGGGCGCAAGACATTCGCACCACTTATCTCGTCGGCTGCGACGGCGGCGGCAGCGCGGTGCGCCGCGAGCTCGGCATTCCCCTATCCGGCGAAGGCAATTTGCTGGCGCTGCGCCAGGCGCTGTATCGCTGCGACGAGCTGTTCGACCGCCTGCCGATCGGCAACGGACCGGGGCACGGCCGGCACTATCACGTCGCCGACGCCAAATCGACGTTCCTGATCATGCAGGATTCGACCAAGCACTGGACGCTGCATTCGGTAGTCGATACCGATGAGGAGATGAAGACGGCGTTCGAGCGAGTCGTCGGCGTTCCGGTGAAATACGAGATGCTGTCCTGCGCGCCGTGGCGGCAGAATCTGTTGCTCGCCGACCGTTACGGCAAGGATCGGGTGTTTCTTGCCGGCGACGCCGTGCATCTCGTCATCCCGACCGGCGGGCTCGGCATGAATTCCGGGGTCGGCGACGCCATCGACCTGTCGTGGAAGCTCGCCGCGACGCTCGCCGGCTGGGGCGGGCCGGGCCTGCTCAAATCCTACGAGATCGAGCGCCGCCAGATCGGCGACCGCAATGTCGGCGCCTCGCGCTATGCCACCATCGGCCGGCGCAAATGGCGATCGATGTGGCGGCCGGACATCACCGAGGATTCATCGGCCGGCGTCGCCACGCGCAAGAAGCTTGCCGCTGTCGCCGACGTCGAGCAGCGCAAGAGCAACGAGATGATCGGCGCCGAGCTCGGTTACCGTTATGTCGACTCGCCCGTCATCTGCAACATCCCGGGCGGGCCCGAGCATCTGTTCCGCGACTATCAGCCGACTACCTGGCCCGGCGCACGGCTGCCGCACGTTTGGCTCGACGACGGCACGGCGATGCAGGACCGCATCGGCGACGGTTACACGATCCTCAAGCTCGGCGGCAGCGCCGCCGACGTGAGCGGGCTCGAACGTGCGATCCGCGCCCGTGGTGCGCCGGTTGTGATGCTCGATGTTCCGGATCGCGCCGCCCGCGACATTTACGGCCACGATCTCATCCTGGTCCGCCCCGATATGCACGTCGTCTGGCGCGGCAATGCGGCGCCGGAGGACCCGGCGCAGGTGGCGGCGGTGGCGATGGGGCATTTTTCGAAATTTGTCTAAGCTGCGCTAGCTTGTTTGGATGCTTCGTTGTCCTGGCGCAACTCGCTCGAGTCGGGTGAAATTAGAGGCAAGACAGTGAGTCTCATGTCTCGGTAACAGCCCAGCAATGGCAGCAATGTCCGCTCGGCGGGTGCCCAATCCTTGTCATTTGCGTCGTGCTTGTTGAGCTCGCTTCCGATGTAGTCGATATCTTCGTCATAGCCGGCGAGCCGAAGCGCGAGACGTTTGAATCGAAGTTCGTCATTTTGGTATTGCTCGCAGAGAAACCTGTAACATGGAAGTTCCGTCATAAGAATCATCATCATATTTTCTGCCTTGGTCGGCTCGAATTCTATCAATTCTTTTATCGCTTGCCGCGCACTTTCATAACCGAGAAAAAGTACAAAGATAATACTCAGGTAAATTCCCTGCGCGGAGCCGGCCGGCTCATCCTCAACTTTGCGAAGCAGATCCCGCACGACTTTCATGTAGGTATAAAACTCGGTAATGTTGCCGACCACGGTCGCTTCGAGTGCTTCTAGGTCGTGGGAATTGTTTTCAAAAACTGGGAAGTAATTTTCCTCCGAAACGAAGCCCTTGGTTTTTGATGACGAACGTGGCCGCTCTTGCGATGGTGCCTCGCCCTGTTGCTCATCGCTCCTTTTTGAGCACTGCTTATACAGATCGATGTAGGTGCGACTAACGTCGAAGGCGGTGCCGACACGACACACAGTGCGCATTTCACACGCAAACAAGTCGACGACGCCCAATCGGGTGGCCGCTGTGAGGTAGGTCCACGCTATCATCGCAGCATAGACTGGAACGGCCGGAGCAAAGTAGGTCGTCAATCCATGCGGCAGGTCGGAAGCTCGTGGAAACCCGGCAATGAACGATGTGAAGAGATAGACGAAAAGGGCCACTATCGTAAAGCCGACGACTGAGCGTGCATCTTCGACCTCGCGCCGCCGGTCCGCGATAAGATACGTCAACGCCAATATGGCGATGTAGGCTTCAAGTGCCGGAGCAAAAGAGCTCTGCAATTGATCCCAGAAAGTTGCAAGGGATTCAGTTCCCTCGAACGCCAATACGATCCCGAAGTGGATCGCTGATGCAATCAGAACCAAGCCGGCAATCAGCCTCAGGTCGATGACGTGATTAGAGCGAAAAAAACGAAATAAGGTCGATGCCGACTCGTCTGCCGAAAGGTTGTCATTGGCGGCAGCTAACGCTCGTACGAGTCTCCAGAAAGATCGCAAAGGAGTAAGCAGAGTGGATTTCGGCTTGCTCATGGCTGAGCTCACTGTTGCAAAAAATCTCCAACTATTTCAGATTAAATTGTGCCACCACCAGTGGTTGCTGGCAAGTGACCTGGGTCACAGCACGGGTAGCCAACCCAGCGCCGCTCCGCCGATCGCGCAAATGACGACGACCAGCCACGGCGGCGTCTTCCACATGAACAGCAATAAAAAGGCGACAACGCCAAGCGCGAAGTCGTTGGCATTGGTGATGCCGGAGGTCCAGACCGGCCGATACAGCGCGGCGAGCAAGATGCCGACCACCGCGGCGTTGACCCCGCGCAACGCGGCTTGCGCTTCGACGCGGTGCCGCAGCGCATTCCAGAACGGCAGCGGGCCGATGACGAGCAGAAACGCCGGTAGGAACATGGCGACGAGGCAGAGGATCGCGCCCTGCCAGCCGTTCGGCGCCGGATGCATCACGGTGCCAAGATAGGCGGAGAACGTAAACAGCGGCCCGGGCACCGCTTGGGCGGCGCCGTAGCCGGCGAGGAAGGCATCGTTGGACACCCAGCCGGGCGGTACCACGGAGGCCTGCAATAGCGGCAACACGACATGACCGCCGCCGAAGACCAGCGAGCAGGCGCGATAGAAGACGTCGAATAACTGCAATGCGTGGCTCGGCACGGCTGCAGTCAGAAGCGGCAGCCCGAACAGGATCGCAAAGAAAACGACAATGGCGCCGATGGCCACGGTGTGATTGACCGGGTGGGGCAGGTCGGGATGGTCGCCTATTGGCGCATTGCGGAACAGCACGAGACCGACCGCGGCACCGATCAAAATGGCGCCGATCTGGCCGAACGACGTCGGCAAGGCAGAAACCAGAATGGCGGCGACCACCGCGAGCGTCGCCCGTTCGCGGTCGGGAGCGAGCGTCCGCATCATCGCCAGCACCGCATTGGCCACCACGGCGACGGCAGCCACCTTCAGGCCGTGTAGCCAGCCGGTGCCGAGCGTGTCGCCAAACAGCGTGACGCCATAGCCGAACAGCACCAGAGCGATCGCCGATGGCAGGGTGAAGCCGGTCCAAGCGGCAAGCGATCCTACATAACCCGCGCGCGACAGGCCGATGGCGATGCCGACTTTGCTTGACGCCGGTCCCGGTAGGAATTGGCTGAGCGCGACAAGATCGGCATAGGTCTTGGCATCGAGCCATTTGCGGCGGACGACGAATTCGTCGTGGAAATAGCCGAGATGCGCGATCGGGCCGCCGAAGCTCGTCAGCCCAAGGCGAATGAACGCGAGCAGAACTTCGACGGCATTGCCGCGTGGGGCAGCCGCGGCTACCGCCTCGCCACTAACTTCCGGCATGCCGTCCATTGGACCTCGCCTGCGTTCGGCAGCATTTTCGAAAATTTCGATAATATCCGCAAGATTCGCGCGCAATACGGTACGCTTCGGCTACCTTGCTCGGCGGCCTTGGGCGTGGTTCTCACGCCAGGTCGAATGAGGTCCCCGCCGAACAAGATAGCCGCGCTGCGCCAGCGCGCCGCCGGACCACGTCAGCCCCGCCGCAGGTCGTTGACAAGTTTCCATGAGCGGGCAACAGTTTAAGAATACGACGTGCGATCGTACGGCGCTGCACAGCAAAATCAAAAATGCGTCCTTGTTTGGGGAGGATCCCATGACCGTCACGGTTCCGCAGCGGCTCGCCCGCGATACCGCCGCCATTGCCGCCGCTACGCGGGTACGCTGGACCTATATCGCGCCGACGCTCTTGGTATTCTGGATCGTTTCGATGTTCGACAAGAGCAACATTTCGCTCGTCATTGCCGATCCTAAATTCCTCGACGAGATGCAGCTTGCCGGCCAGACCAAATTGCTCGGCTGGCTCGTCGGCAGTCTGTTCATCTCCTACAGCCTCGCCGCGCCGGTTTGGGGCTGGGGCGTGACCCGCTACGGACCGCGCAACGCCATTATGGCGAGCCTCCTGGTCTGGGCGCTGACCTGCTTTTGGTCGGGCCTGTCGCAGAGCTACGGCATGTTGCTCGCCTCGCGCATCGGCTTGGGCGTCGGCGAAGCGGCCTGCTATCCGGTCACACTCGCTCTGGTCGCCAACTGGTTCGCGCTGCGCGAGCGCGGCAAGGCGACATCCTATTGGTGGATCGGCACCATGATTGGGCCGATGCTCACCGGTCTGGTCGTCACCAGCCTGATCCTGGCGGCCGGATGGCGCGGGCAATTCTACGCGCTCGGTATTCTGGCGCTCATCCTGCCGCTGCCGATGGTTTGGTTCTTGGTGCGCGACAGACCCGGGCAACATCCCGCGGTCAATACGGCGGAGGCCGATCTGATCCACGCCGGCGCCATTGAGAAGAATGACGATGCGCCGGGGCGGATCCTGAAGGACGTCAGCAGCGTTTGGCGCAATCACCGCTTCTGGCTGATGACGATCGCCATCTCGGCTAATGCGATCTTCTTCTGGGGCTGGTCCGGCTGGTTGCCGACCTATCTGCGCACCGAGCGCCACTTCGCCTTCAGCACGTCGGGTTATCTGACCTTCGTGATCTACGGCTTTGCGGTCGTGACCATCCTGACCGTCGGGCGGGTGTCGGATCGCGTGTTTCGGCGCGCGCCGTTTGCCGGGCTGGGCTGGGCATCGGCGGCCGTCTTCCTGATGGCAGCGGCGCTGGCGCCGAGCCCGAGCTGGAGCGTGGTCCTGATGATCTGCGCCTTATGCGCGCAACAGGTCGGAATTTCCTGCGCCGAGATGCTGATGCACAGCGTCGTCGGCACCCCGGACATGGGCAAGTCGCAGGGCGTGCGGGCCTTGGTCACGCAAATGTTCGGCGCGTTTTCGCCGGTCATGATCGGCTATATTTTGGCGTTGTCGGGCGGCGCCTTCATCGGCGCATTTGCGGTTCTCGCCATCGCCGTCGTCATCGCGGCCGGTTGCATGATCGCGCTGAGCAGAGAAGGATTTTGACATGAGTTTGCCGAGCATGACGGTCGGCGGCGTCGAAGTGCAGGGCCTAAGCGACGGTACGCTGCCGACGTCGCTCGATAAAGTCGTTGATATGGACGCGGCACAAGCCGAGCGTTTGGTCGGCGGCACCGACAACGGCACATTTCACATCCCGGTGAATAATTTCGTTATCCGCCGCGACGGCAAGGTCATCATGATCGATGCCGGCGCGGGCAACACCATGTACCCGACGCTCGGTCGGTTGCCCGGCAATCTGCGCGCCGCCGGCGTCGATCCGAGCGCGGTGACGCATATCGTGATCACGCATCTGCACGGCGATCACGCCAACGGCCTGGTCGACGATGCCGGCAATGCCCATTACCCGAATGCCGAGATCGTGGTGCACGAGATCGAGGCCGATTTCTGGATGGCGCCGGACGGCGCCAATGACAGCGACAAGGTGAAAGGCAATCGCGCCCGCACTAAGATCAATCTCAAACCCTATCTCAACCGCATTCACAGAGTGCGCCGCAGCGAGGAGTATCTGGGTTTCGTGCCGGTGATCGCCCCCGGCCATACGCCGGGCCATACCTGCTGGCTGCTGACGGCGCCGGGCGGGGGCGGCTTCATGGCGCTCGGCGACGTGGTCCACGTCTCCGCGATTCAGATTTCGCATCCTGATGCCGGGATGATCTACGATCTCGACAAAGACCAAGCCGTCAAATCGCGCAAGCGCATCCTCGACATGGCGGCGTCGGAGCGCTTCGCCATCGCCGGGGCCCACGTCAACGCGCCCGGCTTCGGCCATATCGTGCGCAAGGGCGCAAGCTTCGCCTTCGAGGCGGGCTGATTACGGCGCCGCCATTCCTACTCGAAGAGCGGCGATTGTACTCGGCCGCCGGCTAGTCCCGTTGGCTTGCGAATTGCTATGATGCGCTGCAAATCGTCGTAGAGGTCATCATGAGCCCTGTCGTTGCCATCGTTGCGCCTGGCGCCATGGGCGCCGCGGTTGGGAAAAGGCTCGTCGACAACGGCCTTAAAGTGCTGACGTCGTTGCAAGGACGCAGCCCGGAGACCGTGGCGCGGGCCAAGGCCGCAGGCATGACCGCCGCCAACGACAGCGAGATCGCGGCCGCGGATTTCATCCTCTCCATCCTGCCGCCTGGCGACGCGCTGGCGCTGGCGGAGCATTTTGTCCCGGTATTGCGGGCCAGCAATGCCAAGCCGGTTTATGTCGACTGCAATGCTATCAATCCGGCGACGGTGAAGCGCGTAGCCGCGGCGATCGCACCGACCGAGTGTCCCTTTGTCGATGCCGGCATCATTGGGTCGCCGCCGAAGCCGGGCGAGGCCGGGCCGCGCTTCTATGCCTCGGGTCCGTCAGCGCAGCGCTTCGCGACGCTGCGCGATTACGGGCTCGATGTTCGCGTGCTCGGCGGCGCGATGAGCGCGGCCTCGGCGCTCAAAATGTCCTATGCTGGCATCACCAAAGGCACTCAGGCCATCGGCGCGGCGATGATGCTCGCCGCGATGCGCTCAGGCTCCGCCGACGATCTGTTGGCCGAGCTGCAGTCGAGCCAGAAGCAATTGTTCCCCTGGCTCAAGCGCCAGTTGGAACTGATGCCGCCTAAGGCCTACCGCTGGGTTGCGGAGATGCAGGAGATCGCCGGCTTCGTCGCCGACGATCCGGCGGCGCGCGACCTCTACGAAGGCGCCGCGCATTTCTACGAGCGTTTTGCGGAGAATTTTGAGAGCGGCGACAAGAATGACGCCGCGGCGCTTGAAGCGTTTTTGGGAAAAAGCTCGTCCTGACAATCGCCCATCCTCAGATGCGAGCGAAGCGAGCCGCCAATGCCGGGCGCCGACACTCGGCACCGAGATGGCGTTCAATAGACGAATTTGCCGAGTCCATAGTCCGGCGCAGCCGGCCAATTGGGGCTGTCGAGCGGGCCGGGGAATACCTCGTCGCAATCGGTGAAGCTGTATTTCGCCCTGCTGGCGTAAGTCACTTCCAGCACTTCCGGAAACAACAAATTGCCGATGGCGAGCAGCGGCCGGTAATTGTTGGCATGAATGTGGACCACCGCAAATTTTTCGTTGAGCTTGGTGAGCACGGCAAAAGCCTGCTCGAACCAGTCGTCATCGAGGACGTTGTTGAAACCATGGAATTCGCCGAGCACCTGCGTGAACATGTCGAGCGTGGCAGTGGATGTGGCCGCGAAAGCCGGCCATTCACTGTCGTCGATGTCGATTTTCAGGATCACGGAATGGGGTCGCGTCAGATGGGCTCGAGCGAGCGCGGACTCGATGCTCTCGCTGTCATGCCCGGCGACGGCCGCAATCTTGCGGCGGTGGAAGTGAAAGTGGGCGTTCGGGAACGGCGGTCCTTCGACCGTGTGATCGTATTGGTGAACGATCAGCCCTCGGTCGGCCATTTCGGCGTCCCAGGAGACTTCGGCGGCAATGCCGAGAGAAAGCGCGGCCTCAACGCCGTCGAAGTCGTCGAGGCAAACGTAGCCGCAGTCGTTAGATGCGCCGAGCCGCACTTTTTTCACGCCGCGCGCCTGCTGCGGGCGCACAAGGCGGCCGAGCTTGGAGATGCGTTCGACGGCAAGCGATGAGTTTGCCAAACGCCGCATCTGTCCGGCCGACTGCGCAATCAAATTCTCGTGGTCCTTGACGCGCACGACGCGCAGTCCGAGCCAATTTGTCAGCTGATGATTGATTGCCTGCGATAGCATCGAGGGCGCCCCGCTAAAAATGAACGTCGTGCGCAAAACGCCGATCACGTCATGGTCTTAACCGACATTCGCGCGATCACACGATCCTCGATATCACGATGCCACGTCGAGTTATATTCACAACGCGGGCCGTGGTTAAAGCGCGGAAAGCGGGGCGTGGTTAAAGCGCGATTGCCGAACAAAAGTGCCGTCCAGAAAAGACTAATGAATACACAGTCCGGCTACCGATTCAGTCACCGCCGTGCAAAGCCAAGAATCCCCTGCGGCAGGAAAATAACAACTGCGACAAAGATGATAGGTAAGCCGCTCGGTGCGGTGGCGGCGGCTAACATGACGATGACAGATAGCCTAAATGCGGTGGCGCGGTCAGGATCTGAGCACGTCGGCAGCGGGCGTGTAGGGCAGCCGCAAAGCATCTGCCACGGCCCGGCAGGTGATTTTGCCGGCGTGGATATTGAGGCCGTTTTGCAGGTGACTATCGTCGATCAGCGCTCGCGGAAAACCCTTGTCGGCGAGCGCGCAAATGAACGGACGAGTCGCATTGTTGAGCGCAAAGGTCGATGTGCGCGGCACCGCGCCGGGCATGTTGGCGACGCAGTAATGCACGACGCCGTCGACGACGAAGCTCGGCTGCGAATGTGTCGTGGGATGTGATGTTTCGATGCATCCGCCTTGATCGATCGAAACATCGACGATGACGGCGCCGGGCTTCATCGCCTTCACCGTGCCGGCACGGACGAGCTTAGGCGCGGCGGCGCCGGCGACCAGTGCCGCTCCTATGACAACGTCGCCGGCTTTGCAGAGTGCTTCAATTTCCGGCTGCTCCGCAGCAACCACATGGACGCGGTCGCCGAAACGTTGTGAGAGCCGGTGCGCGGTCCCGGCGCTCCGTGTCGCGATGGTGACGTCGCCGCCCATTCCCAGCGCAACTTCGGCGGCGTGGGTGCCGACGACGCCGCCACCGAGGACGACGATCTTGGCGGACGGCACGCCGTCGGCACCGCCGAGCAGAATTCCGCGTCCGCCATGCGGACGTTCGAGGAAATGTGCCGCCACCTGGGGCGCCATGCGGCCCGCGACGGTCGACATCGGCGCCAGGAGCGGCAGCCTTCCTGCCGCGTCGGTGACTGTCTCGTAGGCGATCGCCGTGACGCCTGCCGCCATGAGGTCGCTTGTCTGCTCTAGGTCGGGAGCCAGATGCAGATAGGTGAAGATGATCTGGCCGCGTCGGAGCTTCTTGCGCTCGGCCGCAAGCGGCTCCTTGACTTTCACGATCAGATCGGCACGCAGGAAAATCTGATCGGCGGCCGCGACGATGTCGGCGCCGGCCGCGGCAAATTCGTCGTCGCTGATGCCGGCACCTTCGCCGGCGTGGGTCTCCACCATCACCGCGTGCCCGCCAGCGGAAAGCTCGCTAATCGTCGAGGGTATGAGCCCGACCCGGTACTCGTCCGTTTTGATTTCTTTCGGCACGCCAATCAGCATGGCCGTCTCCAGGCGGCGGTTGGCTTACGGCCTACCGGTTGAGCCACCTTCGCGCAAATCCAAGTATTCCCTGCGGCAGGAAAATGATGGTGGCGATGAAAACCAGGCCAAGCGGGATCAAATACGGGAACTGATCGCCGAACGCTTGCGCCAGGAGCTGCCGCGCCAGCTGGAAGAAGCCGGCGCCGACGATCGGCCCGACCAGTGTGCCGATACCGCCCAACACGTTGTAAATCACGGTATCGCCCGAGGTGAGAAAATAGACGAAGTCCGGCGCGGCGAATTCGTTCTGGATCGCGTAAAGCACGCCGGCCAAGCCCGCAAACAGGCCGGACAGCATCACCGACATCATCTTATAGCGCTCGACCGCATAGCCGATGGCGCGGGTGCGCGACTCGTTCTCGCGGATCGACTGCAGCACCATGCCAAACGGCGATTGCGTGATCCGGTGCAGGATCAGGTAGGAGCCCGCCACTACCGCGAGTACGAACCAGTGCAGCGTCGTCGAGGTGAAGCGTGCATTGTAGAGGAGGGGAATCGTCAGATGCGGGCGGGTGAAGATCAGACCATTCTCGCCGCCGGTCACCGCCGTCCAGGTGAAGATGATGACGTAGAAGATCTGGCTGAAGATCAGCGTGGTGATGGCGAAGTAAATGTCACGCAGCCGCGTCGAGAAAAAGGCGACGAACAACGCGGCGCCCGCCGCGCCGGCGAGCCCGAGCAGAATGGCGAGCCAAAGGTTCGGCGGCGACACCATCAGAAGCGCGCCGGCGGCGCCGTACATGCCCAGCCCGAAAAACGCGGAATGGCCGAACGAGATCATGCCGGTATAGCCGATCAAAAGATCGGACGACATGGCGAGCAGCCCCCAGATCAGGACTTCAGTGAGAAAGCGGCGCCAGAATTCCGGTAGCACGAGCGGCGCCGCGATCAGGAGCACCGTCACCGCGCAGAAGCCGAGCCAGAACACGGCGCTGTGACCCAGGCGCAGTCTGCCGAGCGGGATCGCTTTGTCGAGCGGTGCGGTTGTCATCGAGGCGTCGCTACGAACAGGCCGGTGGGACGGAACAGCAGCGTGAGGATCAGCACGACAAAAGAAACGATCACCGCCTGCGAGGGATCGACCCAGATCGTGGCGTAGGCTTCAAGCAGGCTGATGAAGATAGCGGCGACAATCGAGCCGGCGAGATTGCCCATGCCGCCGACCACCACGACGATGAAGGCCTTGAGCACCCAATCTAAACCCATAGTGTGGCTCACCCCGACCATCGGGGCGAACAACACGCCGCTCGCCGCCGCCATCGCGGCACCGATGGCGAACACGCCGGTATAGACCCACGGCACCGGAATGCCCATGGCTTGCGCCATGACGCGATCCTGCGCGGTGGCCCTGATCCACACCCCGAGCTTGCCGTATTTCAGATAGAGCCAGAAGCCGCCGATGATGGCCGCCGACAATACCGTGATCAGAATGCGGTACCAGGGATATTGCAGGTAGAACAGCGTGAACTGGCTGCTGATCGGCTCCGGAATCTTGCGCACCACCGGGCCGAATTGCCACAGCGCGTAATTCTGCAACACCAGCGAAATGCCGAAGGTGGCGAGGATGGTGTTGAGCGGATCGCGGCCGATCAGCGGCCGCAGCGCCACGATCTGCATCGCCGCACCGAGAATGGCGACAATCAGCGAGGCGCCGATCAAGGCGAGCCAGAAGCTCCCGGTGGTGACGAAAACGACGAAGCCGATATAGGCGCCGAGCATGAACAATTCGCCATGGGCGAAATTGACCACGTCCATGATGCCGAAGATCAGCGTCAGTCCCGAAGCGATCAAAGCCAGGATCATGCCGGTGACGATGCCGTTCACCGTCTGGATGATAATGAGGTCGAAAGGAATGGCGTGGAAGAACTGGCCGAGCGCGCCCATCGCTCACACTCCGAGATACTGCTTGATGACGGGGTGGTGCAAATCGAGCTCGGCGGCAGCGCAATGGTGCCGCACGCTGCCCTTCTCCATGATGTAGACGCGCTGGCTGGCGGCCAGCGTCAGCGGCACGTTCTGCTCGACCAACAGGATGGCGACGCCTTCGTTGTGCAGGAGCTCGATGATGTTGCGAATCTGCAAGACCATGCGCGGCATCAGGCCTTCGGTCGGCTCGTCGAGCAGGATGATTTTCGGCTCCAGCATCATGGCGCGGGCGATGGCGAGCATCTGCTGCTCGCCGCCCGAGAGCGTGCCGCCGGCCTGGCCGCGCCGTTCCGCCAGCACCGGAAAGAACGCGAATACCTTGTCGAGCAACGTGCGGCGTTTTTCCTCGGTGACGCCGTCGCGGTCGAGACCGGTGCGCAGGTTCTCCATCACCGTCAGCAGGCGGAAAATGCGCCGATCCTCCGGTACGTAGCCGATGCCGCGGCGGGCGAGCTTGTGCGGCGGCAGTCCCGCGACCGCGTGGCCTTCGAGCAGCACCGAACCCTGGCTCGGCTGCACCAGGCCCATAATGGTCTTTAACGTCGTTGACTTGCCGACGCCGTTACGGCCGAGCAGGCCCACCACCTCGCCCGGCGCGACGTTGAGCGAGACGCCATGCAGAATGTGGCTCTTGCCGTAATAAGTGTGCACGCCGTTGAGCACGATGAGCGGCACGGCATTGGCGGCCGCGTCATTCGCCAAATTGTCCGCCACAGCGCTCATGTTTTCAGATAAACCTCGAGCACTCTCGGGTTCTCCCGGATCTCCGCAGGGCTCCCTTCGGCGAGAATGCTGCCGTAATTGAGCACGGTGATGCGATCGCACAATTCCATCACCACCTGCATGTCGTGCTCGACGATCAGGATCGTGAGATTCTCGGCGATGCGCTTGATCAGTTCCTTGGTCGCGTCGGTCTCCGCCTGGCTCATGCCGGCGGTCGGCTCGTCGAGGCACAGGAGCTTCGGCTCGGTGGCGAGCGCGATGCCGATTTCGAGATTGCGTTGCTCGCCATGCGAGAGATTTGCCGCCAATTCCTCCGCCTTGCCGAGCAGGCCGACGGCATCGAGCGCGGCTTCCGCTTTCCGGTTGATGTCGGCGAGCGCGCTGTGATGAGCGAACATGTTCCAGCCGTGGCGGCGCGACTGCGCGGCGATGCGCACGTTTTCGAACACTGTGGCATTGGGCAGGATGTTGGTGATCTGGTAGGAGCGGGCGATGCCTCTTTGCGAAATTTCATTGGAGCGCAGCCCGGTGATTTCCTCGCCGTCGAAAACGATGCGGCCGCCGCTTGGGCGCAGCACCCCGGTCAGGCAATTGAAGAAGGTGCTCTTGCCGGCGCCGTTCGGTCCGATAATGGCGTGCACTTTGTCGCGCGCCACTTCGAAATTGACCTCGGACAGCGCGGAAAGCCCGCCGAAACGGACGGACAGCAGCTCGGTCTTGAGGATAGGCGCCGACGCCGCTCCCCGGTCGGTCACCGGGGAGCGCGCGTCGAGCGATGCCGCAGCGCTCACTTAGGCAGAAAAGTTGCAGGCCGGCGGCACGACGGTCTTGGCGCCCGGCACTGTCTCTATGAGATGGTAGGTTCCACCCGAGACGGTGAAGATGAATTCCTGCGGGAAGGCCTGGTGGTCTTCCTTGCGGATCGTCTTGTCGCCTTGCGGGAAGTCGGGACCTGCCTTCAGTTCGAGCCCTTCCAAGGCTTCGACGAGCTTCATGGTGTCGGCGCGGGTTTGGAATTTCGACTTCTCCATGCCGATCTTGAGCGCATTGAGCGCCTCGAAGTTCGACTGCACGTATTTATCGGGCAGCGGACCGGACGGATCGATCTTGGCGAGCCGCTCTTTCGCCTCGTTGAACCAGGCGTGGTGATACGGCGTATCGAGCGGGCCTTGGAACACCGGGATGTAGCGGTTGATCGCGGTGAAGCCGTCGATCTTGTTGCCGATCGCGATCAGGTTGGTCGATTCCGAGATCGAGCCGTCGCCGGCAAATTTGTATTTTTTGGTCAGGCCGAGATCGTAAGCCTGAGTAACGAGGGTAACGCCGTCCTTGCCAAAGAAGATGCCGAACAGGCCGTCGAAATCGCCGGAGATTTTCGACAGGAACGGCGTCATGTCGGGAGTGCCGAGCGGAATGCCGGTGGTGCCGACCACTTCGCCGCCGTTCTCCTTGATATGCGCGATATAGGCGTCGCGCGTCGACTGACCCCACGAATAGTCGGCGAAGGCGATGTGCCACTTCTTGCCCATCTTGGTCAGCGTCGGCGCAAACGCCACGGCCTGCGCCGGCGCGTAATCGTAGGTGCGGAAGCTGTAGCGGTTGCAGTGTGTGGTGGTGAGCGTGGTGTCGAGGCAGACCGAGATCATGTTGATGATCTTGGCGTCTTCCCATACCGGCATGCAGGCGAGGCAGATGTTGGAGAGGAAGCCGCCGACGTGAGCGTCGATATTGTCCTCTTGAACGAGCTTCTCGGTCTTTTGCCGGGCGACCGCCGGCGAGCTTTCGTCGTCGACGATGTCGAGTTCGACCGGGCGGCCGTTGATGCCGCCGTTCTTGTTGATGCGGTCGGCCGCCATCTGCAAGCCGACCACGGCGGTCTTGCCGCCGGCGGCACCGGCGCCGGACAGCGGCTGCTCGGAACCGATCTTGTAGGCTTTTTCAGCACCGAAGGCGGCGCGCCACGGGGCGGGGACCAGCATCATGGCGCCGATCGCGCCGCCGCCCCAGCCGATGACACGGCGGCGGGTGACCTTGCCGCTGTACCAGATGTCCTCAGCCCATTTCTCTTCTTTCCACTTCTCGGTCATCGGAAGTCCCTCCTACTGGATTTTGCTTAAGCCCCACGCCGTCGGCCCTTGATCGGGCTTTTTGTGCGCAATTTCGCCTTAACAAACGCGATATTGAGCCGAGTTTCAACCGAATTCGCGGTCCCTCGCGTTTGGCCGGACTGCCGCGCCGCGCGTAACATCGTCGCGGCCAAGGCCGGCTTCTTCCCGGCCGGCTTGATGATAAAATAGGCAAGAACTTCGAAGCGCTTTGCGGCGAAATGGAAATGGGGATTATGCAATGGCAACGGCGGCGATGCGACGGGAAAACCCCGAGGCGCTTGTCACCGGCCGCGCGGCTCGGCTAGCCATCCGGCGCAACGCGCATTCCGGCCCGACCTCGGGACTGGCGCCCGGCTTCGTGCAGGCCAACCTCGCCATCCTGCCGCACGCCTTGGCCGAGGATTTTCTCCAGTTCTGCCGGCGCAATCCGAAACCGTGCCCGCTGATCGGCGTCTCCGCGCCGGGCGATCCCCGCATTCCCGAATTGGCCGACGATCTCGATATCCGCACCGACCTGCCGCGCTACCGGGTCTGGCGCGACGGTACGCTGGTCGACGAGCCGGGCGACATCATCAAATACTGGCGCGACGATCTGATCACCTTCGCCATCGGCTGCTCGTTCTCGTTCGAGCAGGCGCTGCTCGACGGCGGTATCGAGCTACGTCACATGACGTGCAATTGCACGGTGCCGATGTACCGCACCGCGGTGGAAACGGCGCCGGCGGGACCGTTCCACGGCCCGCTCGTCGTGTCGATGCGGCCGATGAAGCCGGCCGACGCCATCCGTGCCGTGCAGATAACAACGCGGTTTCCGTCGGTGCACGGCGCGCCGGTACATCTCGGTAAACCGGAATCGATCGGCATCAAGGACATCGCCAAGCCGGATTGGGGCGATGCGGTGCCGATCCACGACGACGAGATTCCGGTATTCTGGGCCTGCGGGGTGACGCCGCAATCGGTGATCATGGCGGTCAAGCCGGAATTCTGTATAACGCATTACCCCGGCGCCATGCTGGTGACCGACCGCCGCAACACCGAATTCGCGATTATGTAGCCCGCATGGAGCGAAGCGTAATGCGGGGTTCGGCCGAAAGGCTTATCCCGGATTGCGCTTTGCTCCATCCGGGCTACAGGCTACATCACTCCCCATGCTCATCGACTTCCAGCAACATTACACGCCGCCGGAGCTGCTCAAGGGCGATCTGGGCAAGATCACGGTCGATCTCGACCGCGACGGTAATCCGAATTATCTGCTCAATCCGCTGCTCGCGGACCTTGCCGCGCATGTCCGGATGATGGACGCCTCCGGTATCGATGCCGGCGTGCTGACTTGCGGTTTGGGCTTCGACCAGCCGGATGTCGCGATCTGCCGGCAGATCAACGACCGCATGCGCGAAGCGGAAAAGGCGCATCCTGGCCGCTTCATCGGGCTTGCGCATGTCCCGGCGCTTAAAGCTGCGGAAGCGGCGGCCGAGCTGAAGCGCTGCGCCGTCGAGCTCGGCTTTCCCGGCGTGGTGATCGCGTCGGAATTGCAGGATCAGCCGCTCGATGCCGAAGCTTTGCGGCCATTCTGGAAAGCATGCGCCGATCTCAATCTCTACGTCTTCATCCATCCGCTGCCGCGCGTCATCCGCTGGGCGCGCATGGACGCCGACGATCTCGGCCGCATGCTCGGCTGGGAATTCTCGCTGATGACGGCGGCGGTGCGGCTGATCAATTGCGGCTTGCTCGACGAACTGCCGAATTTACGCATTCAGTTCTCGCATTTCGCCGGCGGCATCGGCCGCTATCTCGGCCGCATCCGCGGCTTCGAGCAGCGCGGCAAATGGGGCACCGCGCAGGTGCCGCGCCACGGCCGGCAGCCGCGGCAGCCGTTCGACTATTATCTCGATCATCGTCTCTATTACGACATCGCCGGCTGGGCCGGCCCCGACCATGCCGCGGAATGGGGCGGCGACTGGGTCCGCTTCGGCCTCGACGAGCTTGCGTTCTCGCAGCTCGTCTTCGCCTCGGACTATCCGCAGGCCGTGCGCGAGCCAAACGAGGTCGCCGCCTATGTCGAAGCGGTGCGTGCGCTCGGCGGCAACGGCCGCGCGCTTGCCGCCGGCGTCAATGCCGAAAAGCTCATTCCCGATATTGCGCGACGTGTCGCGCGTCCTGCGGCGGCGTCGGCAAAGGTGCGCGCATGAACGACAAGGCGACAACCGACGGCGCGCCATTCGACCCGGCCGCGCACGGCTGGGAACGGGTCCAGGCGCATAATTTCGGCGAGCTGATCGGACCGGTCTGGCGCAAGGGCGACGGCTTGTTCGGCATCGTCACTGCGGACAAGCACAGAAATCATCGCAGCATGCTGCATGGCGGCGTGCTGATGAGCTTCGCCGATCAGGCCATGGGCATGACCGGCCGCCGCCTGACCGGCGACAAGCCGCATGCCACCATCGAGATGAACATGCAGTTCATCGCCGGCGTGAAGATCGGCGATTTTGTCGAAGCGCATTGCGAGGTGGTGCGCGAGACGCGCTCGGTGCTGTTCATCGAATCGAAGCTGAAAGTCGGCGACCGCATCGTCGCTTCCGCCAGTGGCATCTGGAAAATCTTGGGGGAGAAGTAGGGTGGGTTAGGCGCGAAGCGCCGTAACCCACCATCAACCGCGACGCTGCACGGTGGGTTTCGCTCCGCTCAACCCACCCTACGCGGCCCGAAACCGTTTCAGCGTGCCGCCCTTCATCACCGCGCCGGGCAGCGGGTGACCGACGATGTCTTCCGCGAGCTTGGCGCAATCGATCAGCGCGTCGAGATCGATGCCGGTCGCGATACCCATCTCCTCGCAGAGAAACACCAGATCCTCGGTGCAGACATTGCCGGCGGCGCCGGCGTGGCCGGCGAACGGGCAGCCGCCGAGCCCGGCGACCGCGGCGTCGAAGCGCGTCACCCCCATCTCCAGCCCGGCATAAGCATCGGCGATGGCGAGTCCGCGGGTGTCGTGCAAGTGCAGCGCGACGTCGACATCGGGCCAGCGGTCGCGCACCGCGCCGACCGTGCGCTTGATCGCAAGCGGCGTCGCCCAGGCCATGGTGTCGGCGAGCGTGATGTAGTTGAGCGTCACGCCGTGCTCGGCCGC
The DNA here is from genome assembly GCA_030038415.1 of Xanthobacteraceae bacterium. Lineage (GTDB taxonomy): Bacteria > Pseudomonadota > Alphaproteobacteria > Rhizobiales > Xanthobacteraceae > BOG-931. The sequence continues at coordinate 856 of JASHOX010000228.1, read as the reverse complement.
GACATCGAGGATTTGCTGCGTGAGCGCCACCACGCGCGAGACCGGAATATCGCCTTCGAAATTGCAGCCGAACGCCGCCATGATCGAGCCGCGCTCGACCGGCACGCCGGCCGCTTTGTACATTTCGACGATCGCATGTTGGCCGGCAAGCTGCTGCGCGGCGGTACGGTTCTGATTGCGGATGGAGAATTTCTCCGACGCGCAAAGCTGGATGGTCCCGGTGTTGGTGAGCCTGTTGGCGTGCTGCATCGCGCGCGCAAAACCTTTTTCGTTGAGCCACAGCGCGGTGTATGCGACGCCCGGCCGCGGCGCGATGCCGTCCACCACCGCGTCGGCGTCGGCCATGCCCGGCACGTTCTTCGGATTGACGAAAGAGACGATCTGGATGCGGTCGAGCCCGGTCTGCGACAGCGCGTCGATCAATTCGATCTTTCGCGCGGTCGCGATCGGACCCTTCTCGATCTGAAAGCCCTCGCGCGAGCCTTCCTCGGTGATGTGAACGGCAGCCGGCAAATCGCTCATGATGCTTCTCCGGCGGCGACGACGCCGCGCTTGATCAGGCCGCCAATCTCTTTCTCCGCAAGACCAAGTTCCGCCAGAATCTCGCTGGTGTGCTCGCCGATGCGCGGCGCCTGCCGCCGAAGTGCGAAATCGTGCTCGCTCATCTCGATCGGCAGCCGCGGCAGTTTTGCGTGCCGACCGTTGCCGAAGGCGATGTCGAGCATGCGGCCGCCGGCATTGAGCTGCGGATCGTCGAATAGATCGCCCGGTTTGGCCACTGGCGCAAAGGGAATATCGATGCGATCGAACAGTTCGGCAAGCTCGGCGAGCTTGTGCTGGGCGACGATGGCGGCGA